>NZ_CP193934.1:1037857-1372142 GCF_050859505.1 Rasiella sp. SM2506
GCAGTAAATTCTTCATTAATTCGTGCATTAATCTGTGCAAAAATATCCTGAATAGGTTGCGATTGGTTAGAGCGAATGCGGCTAATGTATCTATCTCCTGGCTTTACGTCCAGTTTAATACTGGCAAAACCAGCACCGTCTTGTCCACGGTTGTGCTGTTTTTCCATCATT
Organism: Rasiella sp. SM2506; assembly: GCF_050859505.1. Classification (GTDB taxonomy): domain Bacteria; phylum Bacteroidota; class Bacteroidia; order Flavobacteriales; family Flavobacteriaceae; genus Marinirhabdus. The sequence continues at coordinate 1,038,029 of NZ_CP193934.1, forward strand.
AGATACATCTTGTTCACTCCGTAAAAAGCAGTACCGTATTTTTCTTTGTAAAACTCCAATGGTTTTAGAAGTCTTACTAAGGCAATTCCACATTCGTGTTTTAGTGCGTCACTCATTATTTGTTAAATTGAATTTCAATAGTATATTGTCTTAGAAAATTATCACTTGAAATTTCCTTCGGTACTATGTTATCGGTTAAAAGTTATTGGTTAATCGTAAAGAGTTCAATTTCATTACTTATTTTTTCATCAAAATTCATATCCTCCATTCGGCCACCGCAAATCGGGGTAGGACCAAAAACGCCCTGAAAATTCAGGGCGCGTTGTTATGTTAGTTGTATATCGAATTGTGTTAAACTCTTGAATTGATGCAAGCGCTTGTTCACTTCTTCTCTCTTTAAATCTTGCATTCTTTCGGTGCCGAATTTTTCTACACAAAAAGAAGCTAAGCACGAACCGTGAATAATGGCTCGTTTCATATTTTCAAAACTATAGTCGCCTGTTTTGGCTAAATAACCAGTGAAACCTCCTGCGAACGTGTCTCCCGCTCCTGTTGGATCAAATACTTCGGCTAGAGGTAAAGCTGGTGCAAAGAACATTTGGTCTTTATGAAAAATTAAAGCGCCGTGTTCTCCTTTTTTAATCACCACATATTTTGGCCCCATCGTGAAGATTTTCTTGGCAGCGTTTACTAGCGAATATTCTCCAGAAAGTTGTCTTGCTTCTTCATCGTTTATGGTAATCACATCTACTTTGGCAATTACTTTTTTAAGATCGTCTAAAGCAATATCCATCCAGAAGTTCATAGTGTCTAACACTACCAATTTTGGGTCGTTCATTTGGTCAATCACGCCCATTTGTACCATTGGGTGCAGGTTCCCTAACATCACAACTTCGGCATCTTTGTAAGCGTCTGGTACTACTGGAGAAAAAGTTTCCAGAACATTTAGTTCGGTAGCCAGCGTGTCGCGAGTGTTCATATCGTTATGATATTTACCGCTCCAAAAAAATGTTTTACCCTCTTTTACAATTTCCAGGCCTTCCACATTCATTCCTTTGTTTTGTAGCATGGTAATGTCCTCCTGCGGAAAATCACCCCCAACTACCGAAACGATGGCGCCATCGGCATTAAACTGTGAGGCAGCTAGTCCTATATAGGTAGCAGCTCCTCCTAAGATTTTATCTGTTTTCCCGAACGGGGTTTCAATAGCATCGAACGCAACGGTTCCAACGATTACAAGTTTGCTCATCTTCAGTGCCCGAAAAGTCGGGTAACTTTTTGTTTGAAATGAAGGTGCAAAGATACCAAATTATTAGAACATTTCTTGGGCTTTCTGTAAGCTTTCAGCGCTAACAAAATAGCACAGCATTTCTAACTATTTTTTCACCATACGCTGCAGGTGCGACCTGCCATTGTGATCTTTTATCTGGGCGAAATATAAGCCGCTCTGTAAACTAGTAAGATCTAGCGTAACGTCATTGGTTCCCAGTTCCAATTGCTTTTGTAAGATTTGTTGCCCGGTGATGTTAAAGATAGTCACCTCTGCAACGAGTGTGTTACTTTGAGGGGTAATGGTTACCGTTGAGGCAACAGGGTTTGGATAGCTTATAAAGTCTCCTAGATGTTGCTCATTTACACTTAAAATAGCATTGTTATAAGTGGCGGTATTTCCTGATGCGGAGGTCAAGACCAGTTGTTTTGAGTCTCCTGTGCTTGTTGTGATTTCGTAGGCGAAAGGATTATCGAAAATGAAGTTAGGCCCAAAGAAATCCTGAAAATAATCGCCTTCGAAGACTGTGTTTACTTGGTTGTCACAGTCAATTAACGAGATTACCATGTTTAAAATCTCAAAGGTATCTTCAGTTTGACTGAATGCAACTTCACCTATAGCAAAATTACATACGTAGGTGTTGAACCCGTCATTTGTAATAATAAACTCAACAAAAGGAACTTCATCGTTGCTGGGGGCATTTATCTGCGTGCCATCTATAATTATATTTTCCAGATACCAAGTAGTGTCAAAAAGCTGTGGGTCTTGGGCTAAAGCTACCATTGAATAAAACAGGCCACATAAGAGCAGTATTTTTTTCATAGTAAATAGATCTTAAAGGGGGAGTATCTTTAAAGGTAGACAAATCTTTACTTCCGTCCAAAATCGGCAGGGATTTCACCCCAGGCTTTGGTTTCCCACTTTACTATTTTGGTAGCGTAGGTGTTGGTTTTAAGCCAGTGTTCGGCACGGGTGACTAAATCAAAAACCTTGGCGTTTTTTGCAGACTTCTTAAGTTTTGTGTTACATTTTTTTCGCTTTACCCACCCCATCGCAATACGGGAATCTGTATAAAGTATTCGGTCGCTATTGTTTTGTTTTAGAAAAGCAATCCCATGTACAAGCGCTAGAAACTCTCCTACATTATTGGTGCCTTGCTGAAAAGGCCCTTGATGAAATAATTGCTTTTTAGTTTGTGTGTCTACGCCTCGATATTCCATGATGCCTGGGTTTCCGCTAGAAGCGGCATCTACGGCGATGCTGTATAGATTAGGTTCGCCAATTTTGGCCAGGTCCTCTTTGCTTAAAATTTTCTTTTTGGTGTTTTTGCCTTTATAGTCGGCATACTCTTTATTATAGGCGATCTTAGCTTCGGCAAAAGTGAGAAACGATTTGTATTGTGCACCGCTCACGCCTTTAATAGATAACTGGCATTCTTTCCAGCTGCCAAAGATCCCGGCGGGATTGCCATACCACACTACGTAAAATTTTTGTTTTTTTTTGGTCATATAATAGTCCCTCCCTAGCCCTCCCCGAAGGGAGGGAATAGAGGTTATCTGTTTTGATCTTTTAATAAAGCCCCTCCTCGGGAGGGGTTTGGGGAGGACACTAACTCCTCTATCACTTTCGGCAACCATTCATATTCTAAAAGGTGTACTTTTTTTGCCACATCTTCGGCAGTGTCACTAGGTATTATTTCTATTTTTTTCTGAAGGATACTAGCGCCTTCGTCATAGTTTTCGTTCACATAATGTATGGTAATACCTGTTTCAGTTTCATTATTTGCGACAATTGCTTCGTGAACATGGTGTCCATACATTCCTTTTCCACCATATTTTGGCAATAATGCAGGATGGATATTAATCACTTTATTTGGAAATTCACGGAGGATATTTTCAGGAAATTTCAGTAGAAACCCTGCCAAAACTATCAAATCTGGTTGGATTTCTTTAAGTGTTTTAGACACACCTTCTTCTGAAAATAATTCAGTTTTACTGAAGCTTGACGCATTTACATGTAAGGCTTGAGCACGTGCTAATACTTTGGCATCCTTCTTGTTACTGAGCACGAGAACAACCTCGGCAACTTTGGATTGCTGAAAGTATTGAATCACATTTTGGGTATTGGTACCACTACCCGAAGCAAAAATTACAATCTTCTTCTCTTTCTTGGTTTCTTTGGTGTTCACTGAAGTAAATCAAATAAATAATTTCACAAAAATAGGCAATAGGGTTTTACTTCGCCCAAAAATTGTTAAATTGGTGAGCACATTTTATAGTATAAGTGGCTTTTTCAATTTAAATATTTTATTTTTGCCACTTAATTAAATTTTAAAACAAAACATTATGTCAGACATTGCATCAAGAGTAAAAGCAATTATTGTAGACAAATTAGGCGTAGACGAAAACGAAGTTGTAAACGAAGCAAGCTTCACTAACGACCTTGGGGCAGATAGCCTAGATACCGTTGAACTAATTATGGAATTCGAAAAAGAATTCGATATCCAGATTCCAGACGATCAAGCAGAAAACATTGCGACCGTAGGTCAAGCAGTTTCATACATAGAGGAAGCTAAGTAAAAAAGAGCCCTTATATGGAGTTAAAGCGAGTTGTAGTTACCGGTTTAGGAGCCCTCACACCCATTGGCAATACTATTTCAGAATACTGGGATGGTCTTAAAAATGGCAGAAGCGGATGCGCCCCTATCACCTATTTTGATGCTGAAAAGTTCAAAACACAATTTGCTTGTGAGCTCAAAAATTTCGATCCATTAGACCATTTTGATAGGAAGGAAGCACGTAAACTGGACCGTTTTGCTCAGTATGCGTTAGTTTCTAGTGATCAAGCCATAGTAGACGCCGGAATTAACCTAGACGAAGTAGATAAATTTCGTGTGGGTGTAATTTGGGGCGCTGGAATTGGTGGCTTGGAGACCTTTCAGAATGAAGTCATAAATTTTGCAGAAGGGGATGGAACACCACGTTTCAACCCCTTCTTTATTCCTAAAATGATAGCCGATATTGCCCCCGGGAATATTTCTATTAAACACGGATTTATGGGACCTAACTATACTACGGTCTCTGCGTGTGCCTCTGCTGCCAACGCGATGATAGATGCCTTAAACTATATACGTTTAGGACATTGTGATATTATTGTTACAGGAGGTAGTGAAGCTGCCGTTACTATGGCAGGAATTGGAGGTTTTAATGCTATGCACGCTCTTTCTACTAGAAACGACGATCCTCAAACGGCATCGAGACCCTTCGACGCAACACGCGACGGATTTGTATTGGGTGAAGGCGCAGGAGCTTTAATTTTAGAAGAATACGAACACGCCAAAGCACGTGGCGCAAAAATCTATGCCGAAGTATTAGGTGGCGGAATGTCTAGTGATGCCTATCACATGACCGCTCCACATCCTGACGGAATAGGTGTAGAACGCGTAATGCTTAATTGTCTTCGCGATGCGGGAATGACGCCAAATCAAGTAGACCACATTAATACCCACGGTACCTCTACCCCGCTAGGTGATGTAGCCGAATTGAAAGCGATTACCAAAGTATTTGGTGAACACGCAAAAAATATTAACATCAATTCTACCAAGTCTATGACTGGGCACTTATTGGGTGCAGCTGGAGCTATTGAGTCTATTGCCGCTATCCTGGCAATGGAGCACGGTATGGTTCCTCCAACCATAAACCACACAACCGTAGACGAAAATATTGATGGTTCTTTAAATCTTACCCTAAATAAAGCTGAAAAGCGAGAAATCAAAGTTGCTATGAGCAATACCTTTGGTTTTGGAGGGCATAATGCTTGCGTTCTCTTCAAGAAATTGGACGCTTAATTTTAATTAATGGCGCTCGTTCCAAAAATATTTAGTTCCCGTTCTGGCCAGGAAGGGGAATTTTATGCTACTATAAAAAAAATACTGGGTTTTAAGCCTAAAAATATTGCCATTTTTGAAGAAGCCTTTACCCATCGTTCTTTAAACGAAAAAAATAGTAAAGGAATTCCTCAAAATTATGAACGAATGGAGTTTCTGGGAGATGCTATGTTGGGATCTGTTATTGCTTCACACCTTTACAAAGAAGTACCTTCTGGAGATGAGGGCTATTTGACGAAAATGCGATCTAAAGTAGTAAGCCGAGAGCATTTAAACGAATTAGGAAGAGACCTTCAACTCATTAAACTTCTGAAAACAAATATTCCAACCAAGCAGTTTGGCGGAAACATTCACGGAAATATTTTTGAAGCCTTGGTAGGTGCCATTTATCTGGATCGAGGTTTTCCGTATTGTGAAAAATTTATTTATAAGAGGGTGATAAAACCTTATGTAGACATTGAGCGGTTAGAAGGAAAAGTAATTAGCTACAAAAGCCTTTTTATTGAATGGTGCCAAAAGCATAAAAAAGCCTTCAAATATGTAGTGTATGACGACACAGGCAATGATGAATTAAAACATTTTGCCGTGAAACTTCAGTTGGATAATATTACCGTTGGAAAAGCTAGGGCCACTTCAAAGAAAAAAGCCGAAGAACGTGCCTCAAAAAGAGCCTACTATAAATTACAAGTAGCCATAGAAAAAGATTTAAACTAAACGTTACATTCGTTTACAAAAGGTTCGCTATTTTAGTGTTTCAACATTTCAAATATAATTCCATCAATTTTTTTGTGATCTGGAGTTTGTGATTTGGAATTTTACAAAGTTATGGCCAACCACAAACTTATTCTAGACGATGCTATAGGCGAAGATTTTTCGCTTATCGCTATACATTGTAGTGAAGAAGCTTACAAAATGGCTTATCTGCTTAATAAATTTATACACTTGCGTTTAGAGCGTAGGCGTAGAGATCTTGATTTTTCAGAAGAAGGACTGGAAATTACATTCCCTTTGTTCGATTTTGAAGATACAAATCAGTATACAACCTATCATTTAGTGGCCAACAAATGCAAGACAGTAGCAGCACATACCGTTGCTAGTGGGGGCTTATTTGGAGATGAAACGGCAGAAGAAGTCGTTACCAAATACTTATTGCCAGAATTTAAAAAAGTAGATTTTTTTCTGAAGATTTCTTCAGAATATGAGACCACACCCATCAGGAAATTACTGATGCAATTAAACGAAATAAATCAGGTAATTTCAGCCTTTATGGTTGAAGTTTCCGAAGTGAAATCCAGAGAAAACTTAATTTTTGACTAATGCCGAAACAAAAAAGAACTAAAATAGTAGCCACACTTGGCCCAGCAACTTCAGATAGAGAAACCCTGCGCGCCATGATTCAAGAAGGCGTAGATGTATTCAGAGTTAATTTTTCCCACGCCAATTATGAAGATGTGAAAGAACGCATCCAAATGATTCGTTCTCTGGGAGAAGAAATGGATACCACTACTGCAATTCTGGGAGATTTACAGGGCCCAAAGTTACGCGTTGGGATGATGAAAGAAGAAGTGGTGGTGCAGCCGGGTGATGTTATTAAATTTTGTACCGGGAAAGAATTTGAAGGCACCGCCAAAAGAGTGTATATGAATTACGACAACTTTCCAAAAGATGTGAAAGTAGGAGAGCGTATTTTACTTGACGACGGAAAACTTATGTTTGAAGTACTGGAAACAAACAATAAAAATGAAGTTAAAGCCGCGGTTATACAAGGAGGACCTTTACGTTCAAGAAAGGGCGTTAATTTGCCAAATACAAATATTTCTCTTCCCGCTCTTACCAAAAAAGATAAAGAAGACGCGATTTTCGCTATTAGTCAGAAAGTAGATTGGATTGCGCTTTCGTTCGTTCGTCATGCCGAAGATTTAAAAGAGCTCCAAGCATTAATTGAAGCACATAGCGAATATAAAATTCCTATCATCGCCAAGATTGAAAAACCTGAAGCCGTAAAAAATATAGATAAAATTGTAGCCTATTGCGATGGCTTAATGGTAGCGCGAGGCGATTTAGGGGTAGAAGTGCCCGCAGAAGAAGTGCCGCTTATCCAAAAAGAATTGGTGCTTACTGCCAAGCGAGCTAGAATCCCTGTAATTATCGCTACACAAATGATGGAAACAATGATTACTTCCCTAACCCCAACAAGGGCAGAGGTTAACGATGTGGCCAATAGTGTGATGGATGGTGCAGATGCGGTGATGCTTTCTGGAGAAACTTCGGTGGGAAAATACCCTGTCGATGTAATTAAGACAATGACCAAAATCTGTAAAAATGTTGAGAATTCAGGACTGATTAATGTGCCACAGGAGCCACCACATATTCGTACCAATCGCTATATTACGAAGTCTGTTTGTTACCATGCGGCGAGTATGGCCAATGAGATTTCAGCAAAAGCTATTTGTACGTTGACCAATAGCGGGTATACTGCCTTTCAAATTTCAGCTTGGAGACCGGCTGCACATATTTTGGTATACACTAGCAACCGTAGGATTTTATCGCGTCTCAACTTATTATGGGGTGTAAAATCGTTCTATTATGACAAGTTTGTAAGCACAGACGAAACGGTAGACGATGTAAACCGAATTGCCCACGAACGCGGTTTTGTGGAAAAAGGGGATTATCTTATTAACCTGGCGGCAATGCCTATTACGGATAAAGGAATGGTGAATACCTTACGGGTGAGCCAGGTGAAATAATTATTCTTTTATAAAAGGTTGACTAGAAAATCCAGTGTCAAATCTAGCTTTCAATATATAAAATCCAGAGGCCAGTTTAGAAATATCAATACTGCCATTGTTAAAACTTGGCTCCAACAACAATTGCCCACTAACTGAATAAATTTGAATTTCTTTTGGAGCCAAATTATTTGATGAAGTGATTCGTACTAGTTGTGAGGTAGGATTAGGGGACAGTGTAAAACTTGTTAATTCATTTTCTTCTATTCCCAGTTCACAATAATCAGAATCATAGTAATATACTAATGGGTCTACTTCCCAATTTCCATAAGGAACATCGCCGTTATTTGCAGCAGTAGGACTATCTACTACGATGCAAAACAGCATATCATTTAGACTTGCACGCATTTCTGTTAATATGGTATTATTGCCATTTTGTAAATTAAGCAATATTATACCTGTAAAGCCAACATTTACATCTGTGAGATTGGGATTATTAGAGAGGTCTAATTCAGTAAGATTATTACTTTGACCAAATATCAAACCATCTTCGTAACCACCTATATCCAGTGCCTCAAGATTGGGACAGTTTGAAAAATCTAAACTATCAAATTGGCAATAAGCACCATAAAAAGTTTCTAGTAGCGGTATTTGTGTTAAGTTTAAAGAAACTAATTGAAAATTTGCATAGGTGTCTAAAAATTTTAAATTTGGAGCACCACTCAAATCTAGCGAAGTAAATTCATTAGCTCCACCCGCATCAAATGTAGGATTTCCGCAAAGAAGTTCTTCTAAGGCAAGATTATTCTCCATGATAAGTTCAGTAAGTTTATTGTCTTGACAGTCTAATGCTACTAGATTCTGGTTTTGTGAAACATTAAGAGAAGTTAAGTCTGTAAAATTAATTCTAAGAACTTCTAACGCAGCAAAATCTTCAATCCCGGTAAGGTCGGTTATAGGAACTTGATCAATATTTAATTCTGTTACACCTTCAATATCTGCGGTATTCACTTGTCCATTAACAGTTCCATCAGTGTCGATAGCATTAAAAATTAAAAACATTTCGAACTCTTCATCTGGAATAAGAGTAATCTGTGCAAAAGAATGATAGCCAATAGTTATTCCCAGAAAAAGTAATATATGTTTCATAGTAGTAAAGTTTTATTTGATTAAGTAGCTACTGTGCTATAAACAAAAGTGAAATTTCACTTAACTTAAAGATACATAAAAAAACCTGTTAGGTCATAAAGAACCAACAGGTTTGAATTTTTGGGAATTTGAGATGTTACATCAATAGAAATTTAATCAACAACAGCAGTATATTCAATCTTCATCATGTCTCCTTCTTTGGAAATAGTAACTCCGCTCCCAAAGCCTTCGGCTGCTTGACTGTAGGTGATTTTCTGTAACTCATTGTCCTTTCTTTCTAATATCAAGTCGCTTGTAAGTAAGTGCTCTGCTTTTTTGCTATTCTTGATGGTTTCAGAATCTTTTCCCTTTGGGTTTGGAAAATTGAAGGCCATTGGGATATCGTATAATTTTTGAGCAATATAAAAAGCTTCGTGCCACTGTTGGGTGGGTAATAAAACCGCTTCTGTATTGGTAGGATTGCTCGCCGTACCTCCGGTAGTTTCAGTATAGGAAACATTGGGGAAGGTGGTTTTCAAATCTTGTACATACATTTTGGCATTGGTACCTTTCTCTGGAGGGAAAAATTTTGAAAGGAAGCCATTAAAGGCAAATCCTGTCTTATTATTATATTCAACTTCGTTCATACCGCCATCAATACCGCCAACGTTCATTGTTTTATTAGCTTCGTTGGTAAGTACTTTTAACTTGGTTCCGTAGGGCATTACGGCTAGCTTATCGCTATTCAAATTGTTGAATTCTCTCAGTGTCAGTCCGCTAGGTGCCGTGACGTATAAATACCCTGTTTCAGTAGAGGGGGTGGTGTCTGCTACAGCCAGATCGTGGTTTTCTGGCGTAGTTTCGGTGTCGGTGGTTTCATTTTTGCAAGACATAAAAACCGTTGCAAAGGTTAGGGCGATGATAGTAAGTGCTACTTTTTTCATAATGTTAGCGTTTTAGTTAATATTTAGATTCAAAAAAGTAGTTTTTTACATAGGGTATTTCTAAGTTATCTTATTTCCTCCCCCTTATTGCATCCGACGAGCTTTTTCTGCGAGAGGAATGCACAGAGATGCCGCAAGCGGAGGGGGTTAAAAGTCCAATTTCAACTGCACATCAATTGTTTTTTCTGAAATCGCCGCCTTTTTTTTAGGGTTTTCGTTGTTCAGGTTACTCATGCTTATACCTAGTAAACGTACAGAGTCCTTCATTTCGTCTTGGTATAACAAATCTTTAACGTTCTCAAGGATCAATTCTTTGGAAGCAATGTATAACGGCAGGGTCTTACTTCTCGTTTGTAAGGTAAAATCGCGGTATTTAATTTTAAGGGTAATAGTTCGGCCGGCAACTTTGCTTTTTTTGAGGCGTTTGGCCACTTCTTCGGCAATGTTCTCAAGGCGTTCCAGCATAAATATTTCAGAAGAAATATTCTCGTTAAACGTGCGCTCGGCAGCCAACGATTTACGGGTGCGTTCGGTTTTCACCTTACTGGTATGAATGCCACGAACAATATTATAGTAATACCCGCCACTTTTACCGAAGTGTTCTTCCAGATATTCCAAAGGTTTTTTTTTAAGATCAGCCCCTGTGTAAATACCGTGGCGGTACATTTTTTCCTTCATCACTTTGCCTACGCCATAAAATTTCTTGATATCTAAGTGTTCCAAAAACTCCAAAACTTCTTCTGGAGGAACCGTTTTTTGTCCGTTGGGCTTATTGACATCGCTTGCCACCTTCGCAATAAACTTATTAATGCTAATCCCTGCGGAAGCGTTTAAACCTGTGCGCTCTTTTATCTTTTGACGTATTTCTAAGGCTATCAAGGATGCACTTGGATTGCCTTTTTTGTTTTCGGTTACATCCAGGTAAGCTTCGTCTAGGGAAAGAGGCTCTACAAGATCTGTGTATTCAAAAAACACCTTTCTAATTGTAGCTGAAATTTCCTGATAACGGTCAAAATTGGTTCGTACAAAGATAAGGTGGGGACATAATTTTTTAGCCAAAGCACCGCTCATCGCAGATCTCACGCCATATTTACGCGCCTCATAACTAGCAGCACTCACCACGCCACGCGTACCCCCACCACCAACGGCAATGGGTTTGCCAACGAGCGAAGGATCGTCCAGTTGCTCTACCGAAGCATAAAAGGCGTCCATATCTACGTGAATTATTTTCCGAAGCGGAAGATCGGTTTCCATAGGGTAAATTTAATACCTTTATTCCCAATGTCAGGTGGAGCGCAGTCGAAACCTAATCTGAGAATATAATTTTAAATTAATCCCAATTAGAACACTATGCCCAAAACAGCCATTATATTAGGAGCCACCGGATTGGTAGGCGGAAAATTACTGGAACTGCTTCTAAAAGATGAAGACTATACAAAACTGAAATTATTCAGTAGAAGTTCTTGTACTATTTCTCATCCTAAAATTGAAGAGCACCTTATCGATTTGTTTGAATTGGAAAAGTATTCTGAAACTTTCACAGGCGATGTGGTTTTCTGCTGCATAGGAACTACCAAAGCAAAAACGCCCGATAAAGAAACCTACCGAAAGATTGATTACGGTATCCCCGTTACTGCTGCTATAGTGGCAAAAAACAACGGCATTAAAATCTTTGAGGTCATTTCAGCAATGGGGGCCGACCCAAAAAGCAGGACGTTTTATAATAAAATAAAAGGCGAAATGGAACGGGACGTTCTCAAACGTAACATTGACGGGACTTATATTTTTCAACCCTCCTTACTAGGCGGGGATAGAAGTGAAAAGCGGTTTGGAGAACGTATGGCGCAGGTTTTTATGGGAGCCTTCAGCTTCTTAATCCCCGAGAAATACAAAATTATTGAGCCAGAAACAATTGCTCTGGCAATGGCAAAGGTTGCCAAGACAAAATATGGCAAACAGCGCATTCCTTCAGATGAAATAAAAGAGTTAGCAAATACATGAATTTAAACCAAGTCACCATACCGTCTTTGGACGTGCCAAAAGCAATCCAGTTTTATGAGAAATTAGGGCTGAGACTTATTGTACATACCCACGATGCCTATGCGAGGTTTGAATGTTTGGAAGGAGACGCTACGTTTTCAATCCATCAAGTTACGACTTTGCCAGAGGGAGAAGGCATCATCATTTATTTTGAAGTTGCTACTATTGCTGAAAAGGTTTCAGAACTAAAAGAAAAAGGAATTGTTTTTGAAACCGAAATCACCCAACAATCCTGGCTATGGACTGAAGCCAAGTTAAAAGATCTTGATGGAAATACTATCATCATCTATCACGCAGGAACCAACCGAAAAAACCCACCATGGCGCAAGAAATAGAACGAAAATTTTTAATATCCTCCGATGCTTACAAAGCCGAAGCCTTTTCAAAAAAACGAATCGTACAAGGTTTTTTAAATACACATCCCGAACGTACGGTACGCGTTAGAATTAAAGGAGATAAAGGATTTATAACCGTAAAAGGAAAATCCAATAAGGCCGGAACCACTAGATTTGAGTGGGAACGGGAGCTAGACGTCGCTGAAGCAGAAGCACTCTTGAAATTATGCGAAGAAGGCGTCATAGAAAAAACAAGGTATGAAGTTAACGCTGAAAAGCATGTTTTTGAAATTGACGAGTTCCAGGGAAATAACTTAGGATTAATTGTTGCTGAAATAGAACTTTCCGATGAAAATGAAAGCTTTATAAAGCCAGCATGGTTAGGAAAAGAAGTAACGGGAGATATAAAATATTATAATTCAAGTTTAAGTAAAAATCCTTTTAAAAAATGGTGAGAATGTCTCCGTGATTCTCCGGGAGCCTCTGTATAACAAACAAAATAATTTTATATGAAAATCAAAATCATACTTTTATTCGCAGTACTAGCAATGCTATCCTGTAAGCCCGAAATTCATCGTGAATACCTCATGGAACCTTGTCCGGAAGACGAAAAACCGTCGATTGCCGCATTAAAAGCGCAACTCACCAAAGACGGATTTCAAATTTTTGACTACGTGGATCCGGACTCAGGAGATACCGTAGTAATGCAACAATACTATATGGCTTTTTTAAAAGCTGGGCCTAACCGAAGTCAAACCCAGGCAGTAGCCGATAGCCTTCAAAAACTACATTTAGAGCATTTAGGGCGTATGTATGCCAACGGATTTGCAGACATCTCTGGGCCTTTTGGAGACGATGGCGAAATTAGAGGTGTAACTATTTATAATGTACCCACCTTAAAAATGGCAGATAGTCTAGCCAATAGCGACCCGATGGTAAAAGCGGGCAGATTAGCTATTGAGATGCATCCGTGGTGGGCTGCCAAAGGATTTGGGTTGCGTTAACTTAAATATATAGTGGCTCGTAACAATGTCTGGTTGAGCGCAGTCGAAACCTATTTCTAAGGCTACAAATTGAATAGTTCTCGATAACGAGCAAACGAGTAACGTTATTTTTAGCCAAGACTAAAAATAAAAACAGCACAGTTCAAAAAATAAGATTACCTTTGCCGTATGTTTTCATTAGCAGAGGAGAATTATTTAAAAGCTATTTACCACCTTGAGAATAAAAGTCAGGGTGTGGTAAGTACCAATGCCATTGCAGAAGCGATGGATACCAAACCATCTTCGGTAACCGATATGGTTCAGAAATTGGCGGAAAAAGAAGTTTTGTCTTATGTAAAATACAAAGGAACTTCCTTAACAGAAGCAGGAAAAAAAACAGCCGCCAATGTTATTCGCAAGCATCGTTTATGGGAGGTGTTTCTGGTGGAAAAATTAGATTTTCATTGGGATCAAGTACACGATATTGCAGAGCAACTAGAGCACGTGCAAAGCGAAGAACTCATTTCTCGTTTAGATAAATTTTTGGGATTTCCAGATTTTGATCCGCACGGAGACCCCATCCCAGATAAACACGGTAATGTAAAACCCACCGAGAAAAAACTACTTTCAGAACTCGACAAACAACAAAAAGGCGTTTGCGTAGGTGTGAAAGAAAGCGATAGCGAATTTCTCAGATATTTGGATAAAAAGAACATCACCATTGGCACTAAAATTTCAGTGCTAGGAAAAGAATTTTTTGATGGCTCTATGATCATTCAAGTGGGACGGGACCAATTTTTTATTTCAAAGAAAATAGCCGAAAATCTATACATACAAACTAACTAGTAGTATGAAAAAAGTACTTAGCGCATCATTTTTATTTTTTTGCGGCATGTTGTACGCACAGGAGGAAACGACCACGGCAGACTCTATGATCACCGATAGGCCAGACGCTACCGAATCCCCAAATACAGTGCCCAAAGGTTCTTTACAAGTAGAAACTGGCGGATTTTATACTTCTTTTGAAGAAAATGATTTAAAAACAGAAATCTATGGCTACAACACCACCTTGGTACGGTATGGAATTTTCAACAATTTTGAGGTTCGCTTAGGATGGAATTTTGAAGAAACTCGTTTCAGTTTTAACGGCCAGGAAGCGGACAATGTCTCTAGTGGTTTTACACCATTATTAGCAGGAATGAAAGTTGAGATTGCAGACGAAGATGGATGGAAACCACAAATAGGATTGTTAGGGCATTTGTACCTTCCGTTTACCGCTGGAAGCGATTACAGACCGGAAACCACAGGAGCAGATTTTCGGTTTTCCTTTTCGCATACATTGTCTGAAAAATCAAGTCTTTCGTACAATTTGGGCGCCGCTTTGGGAAACGATTCGCCAGAGCTAGCATACCTCTACACACTTTCGTACGGGTATAGCATAACAAACAAAATTGGACTGTATGCCGAAGTATATGGCGATTTTCCAGAAGATAACAAAGCCAATCATTTATGGGATGCAGGGATTACTTATTTGCTACACCCTACGCTTCAATTGGACGCAACCATAGGAAGCAGTTTTACTGCTGGGCAGGATATTTTATTGAGTGCAGGGGTAAGTTTCAGAATACCGAATTAGAAAAAATAAAAAATGAAAATCATAAAAATAATAACACTTTCAGTACTTATCATGGTTGCATTTATTTCGTGTAAAAACGAAAGGAAAGATGCAGATGGACCACAAAAACTTAAAATTGTTACCACCACGAGTATGATTACCGACTTGGTAAAAAACATAGGCGGTGATCATATAGAAGTTCAAGGTTTGATGGGTGCCGGAGTAGATCCACACCTTTACAAAGCGAGCGAGGGCGATGTGTCCAAACTTTATAAAGCCGATATTATTTTTTATAGCGGTTTGCATCTAGAAGGTAAGTTGGTGGAAGTTTTTGAAAAAATGGAATCGACAAAAACTACAATAGGTTTGGGAGAATTTCTTCCAAAAGGAGAACTTATTGGATCAGATTATTTTGCTTCCAATTACGATCCGCATGTGTGGTTTAATATTGAGTTTTTCAAAAAGTTCGCCGAAAAAGTTACTGAAACTTTAGTTGAAAAAGACCCTAAAAATGCTGCTGCGTATATTGAAAACGAAGAAACATACCTGCAGCAATTAACCCTATTAGAAACCGAAGTAAAAGCCAAGATTGAAACGCTTCCGAAGGAAAAGAGAATTTTGGTCACGGCTCACGATGCTTTCAATTATTTTGGAAAAGCATACGATTTTAATGTGGTAGGCTTACAAGGCCTCTCCACTGCAACTGAGGCAGGAGTGCAGGATGTGCAGCGAATTTCACAATTTATTATAGACAACAACGTAAAAGCAATTTTTGTGGAAAGCTCCGTGCCCAGACGTACTATTGAAGCCTTACAGAAATCGGTACAATCCAAAGGTCAAGATGTAAAAATAGGAGGCTCCTTGTTCAGTGATGCATTAGGAAACCCAGATACCAAAGAAGGGACTTATATTGGCATGTTCACCTATAACGTAAACACCATCGTTAATTCCCTACAGTAAAATTTTTTTGGAGGTTGGGAGGAGGCTTAGAGGTGTAAAAGAAGACTGAAAAATTAACGATTGCTGATTTTTGATGCTGATTGTAGAACTAAAAAATATCGAATATAGAACCGCAGAATTTCGAATGATGAAATGAAAAAGACCAAGCGGTGGAAAGTCCTGCAAGGTATGAACAAGGCACGAGCGATTCTTGTAGATCTAAGAGATGGATAACTAACAATAAATACTATGGAAACCAAATATGCCATACAAGTAGATGACCTTACGGTTGCTTACAACTATAAACCTGTGTTATGGGATATAGATTTGCACGTTCCCGAAGGTGTGTTGATGGCCATTGTTGGACCTAATGGAGCAGGAAAGTCTACGTTGATAAAAGCCATTTTAGGGATTTTAGATCCTATTGCAGGCAGCGTTTCTATCTATGGAAAGCCTTATAAAAAACAACGAAAACTCGTTGCATACGTTCCTCAAAAAGGAAGTGTAGACTGGGATTTCCCAACTACTGCACTCGATGTGGTAATGATGGGAACCTATGGTCAATTAGGTTGGATAAAACGCCCAGGAGGAAAAGAAAAGAAAGCTTCACTGGAAGCTCTGGAAAAGGTTGGAATGTTAGCTTTTAAGAACAGGCAGATAAGTCAGTTGAGTGGTGGCCAGCAACAACGCGTTTTTTTGGCTAGAGCTTTGGTTCAAAATGCAGCCATCTATTTTATGGATGAACCTTTCCAAGGGGTAGATGCCACGACAGAAATTGCCATCATCAATATTTTAAAAGAACTAAGAAAAGCAGGAAAAACAGTAGTGGTAGTACATCACGACCTACAGACCGTTCCAGAATATTTTGATTGGGTAACCTTCCTAAATGTAAAGAAAATAGCCACAGGCCCCGTAAAGGAAATCTTTAATGATGATAATTTAACGAAGACGTATGGGATTAATTATAAAGTAGCGGTGAATAAATAGTTGGTAGGACATTCGCTTCGCTCTTTTGTAGCGGGTAGGACGCTTTGCTTGTAGCTTTTTCTGTTCACTTCGTTCACTAGCGACTAGTAGTTTTTTGCTCACTTATATGGCGCGAAGCTTTAATTAAAAATAATAATGAAAAAAGTAATCTTTAATTTTGAGAAACTTATTGTGTATCAAAAATCTTTGGATTTTATGGACTTGGTGTATGAAATTACTCGTTCGTTTCCTAAAGATGAATTATACAACCTAACCTCTCAATTTAAGAGGGCGTCTCTTTCAATTTGTCTGAATATAAGCGAAGGTCATGGGGATACCGACAAACAATTTAACCGATATTTAAAAATGGCCTGGGATTCGGTTAAAGAGTGTGTAACCTGCTCGACCGCGGCTAGAAGACAGGGTTATATTTCCGAAGAAATGGATAATACCCTTCGTCTAAATCTTGAAGAATTATCTAAAATGATTGCAGGTCTCAGAAAAAAATTAAAAACCAAATAAAGCTACAAGCGCCAGCGTCCAACAAGCGAAGCGTCCTACCAACTATCAGCTATTATGAATATAATCGAATATTTCGAACTTGTCTTTACAGATTACACCCTTCGCACTATTACGCTAGGGACGGCGGTATTGGGGGCTATTTGCGGGATGTTGGGGAGTTTTGCGGTACTTCGGAAACAAGCTTTGTTAGGCGATGCCATTAGTCATGCAGCTTTACCTGGAATTGCGGTAGCATTTTTAATTACAGGTGCAAAGGATACAAATACGTTGTTACTGGGAGCTTTGGTAAGTGGTTTACTTGGAACTTTTTGGATTCGCGGCATTATAAAAAACACCCATTTAAAAACCGATACTGCGCTTGGATTAATCTTGTCGCTTTTCTTTGGCTTCGGGATGTTGTTACTTACGTTTATCCAAAAACAACCCAACGCCAACCAAGCAGGACTGGACAAATACTTATTTGGTCAAGCGGCGACTTTAGTGGAGAGTGATGTACTATTAATGGCGGTAGTTACAGGGGTAGCACTTTTTATCTTATTGCTTTTCTGGAAAGAATTTAAAATTATGTTGTTTGACGCAGACTATACTAAAACCCTTGGATTCAACACAAAATTTATTGATGCGCTCATTACTTTTTTTATTGTACTCGCCATCGTTTTGGGGTTGCAAACCGTGGGCGTGGTTTTAATGAGTGCGATGCTATTGGCTCCGGCAGCAGCAGCTAGACAATGGA
This sequence comes from Rasiella sp. SM2506, assembly GCF_050859505.1. GTDB lineage: Bacteria > Bacteroidota > Bacteroidia > Flavobacteriales > Flavobacteriaceae > Marinirhabdus. The sequence continues at coordinate 1,056,116 of NZ_CP193934.1, forward strand.
CTAATAAACTGAGCACCATGATATTTATTGCCGCTATCTTTGGTGCTTTTTCGGGTGTCTTCGGAACGGCCATTAGTGCTTCGCAGAACAACCTTTCTACAGGCCCAGTAATTGTATTGGTGGCTTCGGTATTCGTGTTAATTTCTTTTATTTTTTCTCCAGGACGGGGTTTGTTGTTTAAGCAGCTTCGGTTTAGACAGAATAGAAGAGATTTGCAATTGCAGAAAACACTTCAGTTTATGTACGATGTTGTAAAGACGCACAAAGATATTTCGCACCCACACGCCATTAGAATCCTGAACAATTTTCAAGGGTTTACAAAAAAAAGCCTGCAACAATTAGAAGAAAAAGAATGGATTACGCTCTCTGGACAAGAATGGTCTTTGACGCAAGAGGGATTCATAAAAGCCGAAAATTTATACAACCAACCTTTGCCAAATGACTAGTCCGCAAATAGAAATACAGCTCATTGCTGCCGTGGTAGCCATTGCTTGTGCGATTCCAGGGGTGTTTTTGGTACTTCGGAAAATGGCGCTCATTAGTGATGCCATAAGTCATTCAATTTTACCAGGAATTGTACTCGGGTTTTTTATTACACAAGACCTCAATTCGCCTTTACTGATTTTATTGGCAGCACTTACCGGAGTGATAACCGTAGTGCTTGTGGAAGCTATTCAAAAAACAGGCATGGTGAAGGAAGACACGGCAATTGGGTTAGTGTTTCCCGCGCTCTTTAGTATTGGAGTGATTTTAATCGCCAAAAATGCAAACGATGTTCACTTAGACGTGGATGCTGTTTTATTGGGAGAGTTAGCCTTTGCGCCATTTGACAGGCTCATCATGGGCGGAATGGACGTAGGTCCCAAATCGCTTTGGATCATGGGGAGTATTTTACTCATAATTGTAGCGCTACTTTTACTTTTTTACAAAGAACTAAAAGTAAGCACCTTCGATGTTGGATTGTCTTCAGCTTTGGGAATTTCGCCTGTTCTAATGCACTACGGGTTAATGTCTATAAGTTCCGTGACAGTGGTAGGTGCTTTTGATGCCGTGGGCGCTATTTTGGTAGTGGCATTAATGATTGCTCCGGCAGCAACAGCCTATTTACTGACTTCAGATTTAAAGAAAATGCTGGTGTTGTCTGTGATTTTTGGTGTGTTTTCGGCCATTGCGGGGTATTGGATGGCTAATATACTGGATGCTTCTATTTCTGGAAGTATGAGTACTATGCTGGGAATTGTGTTTTTAATCGTGTATTTATTCGCTCCGCGGAAAGGTCTCATCGCCGTTTTATACCGCCAGAAACAGCAACGTACCGAAGTTTCACTACTCACGTTTCTGCTTCACTTAAACAATCATACCGAAGTGGAAGAACGTCATATTAATCACCTTCAAGAACACATTAATTGGCAAAAAGTTAGGTCGAAAACAGTGTTGAATCTCGCCCTGAAAAATAATATGATAGAGATTGATCACCAGGTAGTTTCCTTAACCGAAAAGGGAAAACAATTTACAGATCTTGCGCTGGAATATATCATCACCAACAAAGATGAAAAGATTGAACCTATGAAAGATGATTTCTTTTTGTTTCGGGGATAACGTTCGTTTGTTTGTAGACTCAAGGCTTAAAAAGACTGGGGTCTTTTTTTGACACAGGACACAGGACTTATTAGGTTACATAAAAATAATTCGACTAATCTTACGAATGTCTGGTTGAGCGCAGTCGAAACCTTCATTAAGTAGATCCAAATTTGATGAAACTGGCAACACTAAAAACAATTTTGCACACAGAGAATATTCAATATTTTACTTCAACTCGATTTTATCTAATAATAATTTGAACGTTTCTTCTTTTTTATTTCCGATTAAGAAAACCAATTCTTCCATGCTGTCTTCTGAAAAATTAGGCCTATCCAATTTCCTGCCACGAAAAGAAGGGTACATATCTTTCAAATTAATTTCTACTGTTTCCCATTCACCTGAAGTTTTGAAAGGAAAAATATAGCTATAATCTTCATTTGAATTGTGCTTTACCCGAAATTGATATTGTTTCCCATCACCTTTCAGACGGATACCTATTTTAGAGTTTTCGGAAACTGAAACTTCTTTAAAATTATACCGTACAGATGAAAATCCGCCGTTATTCTCAAGCGAAATAACACCAGAGAATACTCCGTGACCTTCATCATTTAATGAAAAATTTCCGTTGGATCTTCCTCCCATCACATCATCGTTTACAATGCGCCAATTGGCCAGGTTTGAAGTGGTGGTGAAGTCAAATAATACAGGTATTGTTGGCATAGTAAAGAATATTAAAAATGTGAAGAGAAGCTTCATGATATAAGAGGTCTATGGATCCTAAAGTTAGGGTTTCTTCGGTTTTACAGTACCCTATTTATAGAAACTATAACGTTTACGCATTATAATTTCTGTTACTTTTACTAATCATAAAAATGAGAACCATGTTCAAATTTATCTTACTAGCATTTATTGCCGCAGCTGCTTGTGGCACTCCAAAAACAACTTCTGACGAGAGTTCGGCAAACACTACAGAAACTTCAATAGAAAAAGAAAATGGCACCATTACGCTTGCAGTAGGCGAACGTAAAAAAGTAGGCGAACTGCAAATTCAGTTTAAAGAAGTGCTGGAAGACTCTCGCTGTCCCACAGGCACTACCTGTATCTGGCAGGGAAGAGCAAAACTTTTGGTGGAAACCAGCCAGGCTGGGATGGATGTTGTTCAAAGTGAAATCATCTTCGGCAAACTTCAAAATGGCGAAATTGAGAACCACACCTTCTATAAAAGTGGAAAAACTACCATTACTGCTACAGGTATTAATCCCTATCCTAGTAAAGACTCCGGCACTACTAATTTAGCGTACCAATTGACGCTAGAAGTGAGCAACTAATACGTTTAAAAGATGCTTCTGCATTCGTTGGTTTTTTATGTTGTTATGCGTATTTTGTTCAGCAAAACGTACTAACATGAAATGCCCGCTAATTTTGGTTGAATTCAGCTGAAATAAAAAGTTGGGTATTCCATCTTCATTATTTAATATTTTACACGGATGAAAAAGGTCTTTGCGCTTCTATTATTTTCTGCACTTATCACTTCTTGCGGAATTTTCACTAAAAAAAATAAAACACCCAATGCAGCTGAGACTGCTGCCAACAAAAAAGATAAAAAGGATGGTATAAAACCCTATGATAAAGTAATCACTAAAGAAGCTGTAAGCGATAGTGGGTTGTTTGTTATACACAGGGTTGAGGACAAATTTTTCTACGAAATCCCTGCAAAACTTTATAAAAAGGACATGCTTTGGGTAAGCCGTATTGCACAAATTCCAACGGGCTTGGGCGGCGGTTACGTAAATGCGGGTTCCAAAACAAACGAACAGGTAGTACATTGGGAGCGTTTTCAGGACAAACTACTACTGAAGGTAAAAAGCTACACCAACATTGCAGATAGCACCAAGGCCATTAGCAAATCGGTATTGGTGAATAATTACGAACCTACCTTGTACGCCTTCGATATTGCGGCCATAAATAAAGACAGCACAGCTGTGGTGATAGAGGTGACCAAATTTTTTACCGAAGATGTAAAAGCTATTAGCGGATTGGGAGCAAGACTTCGAAAACAATACAAGGTAAAGAAATTGGACGCCAGCCGAAGTTTCATTAACAGCGTAAAAAGCTTCCCATTAAACATTGAAGTAAAACAAGATATGACCTATGAAGCTTCGGAGCCTCCTTCAAATTCAGCTACCGAAAGCATCAGTTTGCAAATGAATCAGTCCATGATTTTACTTCCGGAAGAACCTATGCAGCCCAGATTATTCGATCCACGTGTTGGATTTTTTACGGTAAGTCAGTTCGATTTTGGAAGTGATGAACTGAAGGCAGACGAGAAAACCTATATCCGCCGTTGGAGACTGGAGCCCAAAGATCCCGCTGCCTATGCACGTGGTGAGTTGGTAGAACCCGTAAAACCTATTGTGTATTATCTGGATCCTGGCACACCAGAGAGCCTTCAGAAATATATTAAACAAGGGATAGAAGACTGGCAAAAGCCGTTTGAATCTGCGGGGTTTAAAAACGCCATTATTGCCAAAGATGCGCCAACGTTTGAGGAAGATCCGGAGTTTAGCCCGGAAGATATTCGGTATTCGGTGGTGCGTTATGTTGCCAGCACGACTAGGAATGCGGTGGGACCAAGTGTGTCTGACCCCAGAAGTGGTGAAATTATTGAAAGCGATATTATTTGGTACCACAATCACTTGCGTAGTTATAGAAATCGCTATATGCTGGAAACGGGTGCTGCCAATCCATCTGCAAGAACCTTAAACACGGCCGATGACGAAATTGGTGAAATGATGCGCATGGTAATTGCTCACGAAGTAGGGCACGCTTTAGGATTTCCACACAACATGGCAGCAAGTTATGCGTATGATGTAGAAGATTATAGAGATGGAGATTTCACCCAGAAAAACGGAATTGCCGCCAGTTTAATGGATTATGCGCGCTACAATTATATTGCACAGCCTGGCGACAAAAATATCCGATTTATCCGTCAAATGGGACCCTACGATCACTATGCCACAAATTGGGGCTACCGTGTAATTCCAACGGCTAATTTTCCTGAAGCTGAAAAAGCAACCTTAGACAAATGGATTGAAGAAAAAGGAGACGACCCTATTTATAAATTTGGAAGACAATCTAGTCGTTTCGATCCACAATCGCAAACCGAAGGCATTGGCGACAACCCAATGAAAGCAAGTGATTACGGACTTAAAAACCTAAAATATGTAGCCGCTAACCTTCCAAAATGGACCAGCGACCGCACGAATAATTATAACGATTTAGAAGAACTCTATGGAGAAATGCTTGGTGTTTGGAGTCGTTACGTAGGTCATGTAGTGACCAATGTAGGGGGGATTTATGAAAACATAAAAACACCTAAACAAAGTGGAACTATCTACACACATCTAAGCAAAACCGAACAACAACAATCTATGCAATGGTTGCAAGACAATGCATTTAACACACCCGATTGGTTGCTGGATCCAGCGATTTTACAAAATATAGATCACGCGGGTTATTTTGAACGTATGCGCCGTTTACAAACTCGTCATTTAGATAATTTGTTGAGTTTTGACAGATTAGGTCGTTTAATAGATGCTGAAACAACCAATGCTAATTATTATTCAGCATTAGAAATGCTGCAGGATGTACGCACCGGACTCTGGAGCGAAGCCAAAAAAGGAGGTAACGTAGATATTTACAGAAGAAATCTACAACGTTCTTACCTGGACAGAATGGAATACTTAATGACCGATAAAGGCCCAACGGCAAGAGGAGGAAGAATAGGTTTTGAAGGCACGCTAACTTTTGATGTAAACACAAGCGATGTTCGTCCGTTAGTACGAGGAGAATTGGTAACCCTGCAACGACAATTGAACTTGGCTAAAAATCGTGGTGTAAATACCGTAACAAAGTATCATTACGAAGATGCCATTGCACGAATAGAACAGATTTTAAACCCTGAAAAATAATAGCAACCATTTCTGTTTCACCTAAAAAAATACGCTTTATTTTAAGTAGTGTTGCGCTACTTTATTTTATAGGCTTGCAAATGTTGTGGGCTTATAAAGTGGAGGCTGCTTTGATAGGAATTTTTATAGAATTGTTAACCATTCCTTTTATAGCTTTGGTTCCCATCTTGCTGTATTTTAGCATTAAGAGTTGGTTTAAAAATAAATGGAAATCAGAGGTGATTACCGTTCTAACTATTCTAATTTTAATTAGTACGTTGGTTCTTATTGTATATTGGAGTGCTTAAAAGAAAGTAAAACTTTATTACGCAGAGATTTGCAGAAACACACAGAGAAGTATGGTCTTCAACCTCAATATTTCGGTTAAAAAGTAAATGGGGATGCTATAATTTTTTGGAATTTGGGTTTTGCCTTATTTAGGATTTTAACCCTAGTGACAACCACAATCCTTCTTGCCACATTTAGTTTTGTTCCCGTCTAGGGTGCCTGAAGAAGCATTTCGGGATTCAAAAACAGGCGTCCATACAAATTTTCTGAGCAGGTAGCCCATGGCAATGATAAAGGTTATAATTACTAATATGGTTTGCATAATACAAAGGTATAAAAATTAAACGTATGGCGTTACAGCTCTTAAGGCGATAGTGAAATGCTTACTTTAAAAATTGATACGCGCCCAGTGCGACTACGTATGCAATGGCACTCATTACTAATAACTGCCACGCAGGCCATTTCCAGCTATTGGTTTCGCGTTTTACTACTGCCAGGGTACTCATACATTGCATCGCAAAGGCATAAAACAGTAAAAGTGAAACCCCACTCGCAAAATTAAATCTTGGAGTGCCTAGAACTGGATTTACTTCAGCAGCCATTCTATTTTTTATGGTTTCTTCTTCTTCGCTTCCTACGCTGTAAATTGTGGCGAGTGTTCCTACAAATACTTCCCGGGCGGCAAATGAACTTACAATGGCAATCCCTATTTTCCAATCGTATCCAAGAGGCGCTACAGCAGGTTCAATGGCTTTTCCCATAATACCTATGTAACTTTTTTCCAGTTTGAAAGCAGCTATTTTTGTTTCTAACTCTTCTTCAGTAAGGTTGGTGGTACTATTTTCTTGTGCAACTAGTTCCGAAGCTTTCTTAAAGTCACCTGGTCCATAACTAGCCAGCACCCACAAAATAATGGAGATGGCCAAAATAATCTTACCAGCTCCCAAAACAAACGATTTGGTTTTTTCGATCACCGTAATGGCTACGTTTTTAAACATGGGTACTTTGTAGTTGGGCATTTCTACTACAAAGAATGTTTTGCTTTTAATCTTTAAAAGTTTGTTGAGTAACCAGGCCGAAAATAGCGCCGCACCAAAACCAAGCAGGTATAAAAACATTAACGTAAGTCCTTGTAAGCTGAAAATTCCTAACACACGTTGGTCGGGAATTACCAAGGCAATAATAATGAGATATACAGGCAATCTAGCCGAACAGGTAGTAAATGGCGTTACCAAAATAGTGATTAGTCGTTCTTTCCAGCTTTCAATATTTCTGGTGGCCATGATGGCGGGGATAGCACAGGCAGTTCCTGAAATTAACGGCACTACACTTTTACCACTCAGTCCAAACCGACGCATGATACGGTCCATTAAAAACACCACACGGCTCATATACCCACTTTCTTCGAGAATGGCAATAAAGAGAAAAAGGAACGCAATCTGCGGAATAAAAATGATGATACCGCCCAATCCTGAAATAATTCCTTCGGCCAATAAGTTGGTGAAATCCCCTGGTGGCAATGTGTTTTTTACCCATTCGCTAAGCTGCGCAAATGAGGTGTCTATAAAATCCATTGGATAACTACTCCAATCAAAAATTGCTTGAAAGATGAGCATTAATATTCCTAAGAAGATAACATACCCCCACACTTTGTGAGTGAGTACGCGATCCAACCTGCTTCGGAAGTCTTTCGCGTTTGCAGTGTCAATGGTGAGTGCCTCTTTTAAAACACCATTTATAAATTGATATCGCGCAATGGTTTCTTTTTGCTGAAGGCGTTTCAGGTTACTTTTACTTTCAGTCTGAAATGTAGCAATTCCTTTTACCTCACGACGTTCCAGTTTTCCGAAGTTTACGTCCTGTGTAATTACCAACCAAAGCTTATACAAATCTTGATTTGGAAATGCTTTTTTAAGTCGGTCAAAATATTCGGGTGCAATAACAGACGAATTTACACAAGGTTTGGTGGAAAGCAGGGAATGGTTTACCACCAATTCTTTGAGCGTATCAAAACCTTTATTTTTTCTTGAACTTACAAGAACAACCTTTGTTTCTAAGCGCTCTTCCAGCGCTTCTATGTCTATTGTAATAGCCTTCCGTTTCATTCTATCTGCCATGTTTATGGCAAGAATGGTTGGAATTCCCAAGTCTTTAATTTGAGTGAAAAGAAGGAGATTTCGTTTTAGGTTTTCAACGTCTGCAACGACAATGGCGACATCTGGAAAATCTTTATCGTTTTTATTTAAAAGTAGCTCGATTACAACATTTTCGTCCAGAGAAGAAGCGTTTAAACTATACGTACCCGGAAGATCAATAATATGGGCTTTTAACCCACGATCGAGTTTACAGATTCCTTGTTTTTTCTCAACGGTAATACCAGGGTAGTTTCCTACTTGCTGGTTTAAGCCCGTTAACCTGTTGAAAACAGAAGTTTTTCCAGTATTCGGGTTTCCTATAAGTGCTACGTTAATCTGCCTGGCCATACCTTAAATAAGTTCAATTTCAATAAGGGCGGCAGTTTCCTTTCGTATTGCCAAGTGGCTGCCGTTAATATTTAAATATAGTGGATCCCGAAAAGGCGCCTGTTGTACTACCATCACTTCATTGCCTGGTAAACACCCCATTTCCAAAAGCTTTAACGGCACGTTTTCCACCTCAAAAGACTTGATGATGGCGCGTTGACCTCGCTTTAAGTGGGCGATTGTTAGCATAATGTTTATTTAGACTGATTTTAAACAAGGCAAAAGTACGTGTTTTGGAATTGTCTGCCAAGATTGCTGTGGGAAAAATGAGTTGAAGAATTTAACGTTGAGAAGTTAAGGTGTTTTTTAACTAGGAATTTGATTGCTAGCTTGGAGAAATTTCGGTGCTGGTTCCCTCATTGGGGGTTAGGGAGACTCAGCCTTCAACACTTCAATGTCGTGCAACAATCTGTCAATATCTTCAGGAAGGGTGCCGTCGTAAAATCCACGAATGCGTTTCTTTTTATCTACTAAAACAAAATTTTCGGTATGAATAAGTTCGTAGGGGCTGTAGGGAACATCTTTTGCAGCTAGATAACTTTTTCTTGCCAGGTCGTAAATTTGTTTTTTATCGCCCGTTACTAGGTTCCATTTAGAATCTTTTACTCCTTTTTCTAAAGCGTATTTTTTTAATTGAGCTACTGTATCTATTTCGGGCATGACGGTGTGGGAGAGCAGTAGAACGTCGTCGTCTTTCAGTTTTTGTTGAATTTGCGCCATATGATCCGTCATAATTGGGCAAATGGTCTGGCAGGTGGTAAAGAAGAAATCGGCGACATAAATTTTATCTTTATAGTTGGCCTGGGTTATGGTTTCTCCATTCTGATTTTTTAGACTGAAATCGGCTATGATATGATACTTCTTTTTATAATGAAGTGTACTATCTACCAACTCGGCATTTACTTCGGCTGGTTGAAAGATGGGCAATATCTCCTTCGGCTTTAAAATTGAATAGATAATGGAGATAATTAGGATGGAAAGCACTAGAAGCACTCCTAAAAAAAACTTGTATTTTGAAAAGAATTGAAGCATAGACTTCCGTAGAATTTTCAGCAAAATTACAACTCAAATGGGGAAACTAAAAGTGTAACGCCCAATAGTTTTTACCGTCCAATACAGCAGTTTTAATTTATTTTTAAATGAAGCGCCAAAAGGTTACTTTTGTGGCTTCAAATTTGCAGAATACCTGCAACTACAAGAAGAGAGATTATGAGTCCATTTGCCGTTAAAGCAATCCAGCTATTATTAAGTTTATCTTTATTAATCGTACTTCACGAATTGGGGCACTTTATTCCAGCCAAGATTTTTAAAACAAGAGTAGAGAAATTCTTCCTGTTTTTTGATGTAAAGTTTGCGCTGGTAAAGAAAAAAATTGGCGAAACTACCTATGGGATTGGTTGGTTGCCACTAGGAGGCTATGTGAAAATTGCCGGAATGATAGATGAGAGTATGGACAAGGAACAAATGGCGCTACCGCCACAACCTTGGGAGTTTAGAAGCAAGCCGGCCTGGCAACGATTAATTATAATGTTAGGAGGTGTTACGGTAAATATTATCGTGGGAATGCTCATTTATATCTTTGTTTTCTATAACAACGGTCAAAAAATAGTGACCAATGATAATTTGCCTAACGGATTTTCAGTATCACAGGAATTTAAGGATTTAGGCTTTCAAGATGGTGACCAGGTACTACAAGTAAACGGAAAAGATTTTGAAAACATGAACAATTTGAACCGTTTCTTGTTTTTACGTGATGTTAACAATATTACCGTACAACATCCAGATGGAACTACAGAAACCTTAGCATTGCCAGAAGAAATTGGGATGACCATGTTTAAAGCAGGCGATTTGGAACCCTTCCAGCCAATGCGTACCACGGTTATTGATACTATTTATCCAGACTATCCTGCAGGAAAATCGGCTTTGCAGGTTGGCGATCGCGTTTTACAAGTAAACGGAACCGATGTGAACACTTTTAGAAGCATGTCTGAAGCGGTAGGTTCAAATCCCGAAAAACCAGTTGCGATAACGGTGATTAGAAACGGTGAAACAAAAGAATTTACGGTTACTCCAAACGAAAATGGCCAGTTAGGAATTAATAACCTGGCAAGAGAATACACTAATAATTTTCAGCAGATAGACTATACCTTTGGCGAAAGTATAGGTGGCGGAATAAGCTACGGATACAACATCTTAAAAGACTATGTATACCAATTTAAATATGTGTTTACTTCAAAAGGAGCTACCCAAGTGGGTGGTTTTGGAGCTATCGGAAACCTCTTTCCAGACACCTGGAACTGGACCAGTTTTTGGATGACGACGGCGCTTATTTCTATCATTTTAGCATTTATGAACATACTTCCTATTCCAGCACTGGATGGAGGTCATGTAATGTTCTTGTTGTATGAAATGATTTCGGGTCGCAAGCCTAACGATAAGTTTATGGAAATTGCCCAAATGGCAGGTTTCTTTCTCTTAATTGGTCTGGTATTGTTTGCCAATGGAAACGATATTTATAGATGGTTGTTTGAATAGGATTTATTTTTCGATAAAATTAAAAGATTACTTTTCAGCAATTACTTCTACCATCATAGGGCAAAAAAGTGTTGTGTTTTTATCTTTTTCGAGCGTTTTATGATCTTCAAAAGCCTGTTTTGCTTCTGCTTCGGTTAAAAGACCCATGTGTACTAATCGCGGGAAGTAGCTATAATAAAAAGTTTTAGGCCATTGCCAGATTAGATTTTCTGGCGTTGCCAATTTTGGAATTAAACGAATGCTGGTTACTTTCATTCCTAATTCAGCTAAGATTCTGGGAAGTTCTCTTCCTATATCAATTTCACCTTTTTGATCTTTAAAACTTTTTAGGCAAGCTGCTATCGCTTTGCTTAACCCAGGAAGCTGCGGTTCAGTTTGGTGGGTACTCCAATCGTAGTATTCCTGAAGCACCATTTTCCCGCCGGGTTTTAAAGCGTCATATGTTTTTTGTAAAATTTCCTTCGCGTTAGGAACCCACGCAAGTGCCCAACGGCTATACAAGCCATCAATCGAATTTGGTTTAAGTTGTAAATCGTTAAAATCTGAGCAAATTCCATCAATATTCAAATGATACAAATCTGCAACCTGGGTAAGGTGCTGTATGTAACCTTCGTCCAGATCTACACCGAGTACTTTTCCACTTTCACCTACGATGTAAGCCAATTCCTTCGTGCAAAACCCAGGGCCACAGCCTAAATCTAAAATGGTGTGCCCAGCGGCAAAACCGGCATTTTTCCAACCTTGTTGGGCTTCACTAGCCCAGATTTGATGTTGCACACCCAAGCGGTGTAGTTCTTGAGAATCGGTGCCTAAGATGTAGGGTTGTGAAGTTTTTGCCATAATGGGTGTGGTAAAGTATGTATGAAACTAGGTGTAAGATAGGAAGATATTTGGAGATTTTCGAATGGAGTGGGTATTGGAATATTTTGTGCTGTTTTATTCGGCTGTATCAATTTCAATAGTTTGTTTGTTTTCGGGTGGATTTTTAATGCGAATATTAATTTTCGTATACTTCCAGATAGTATTGATTCGCTCTGCTGAAATATCCATATTTGCTTTCCCTTTGTCTCCAATTATCCGAACCGTCGATTGAACCGTATTAGCATGGTCACTATATGCAACCTGTCCTTCCAAAATTGCAAGCTTGTCTATAGGTTGAATGTCTCCTAGTAATTCCGTAACTCTTTTATCGGCTTTTACTTTTTTTAGCGCATTTTCATACAGCTCTGGGTCTGCATAGGCTTGAACCAAATTGGTTGTGATGCTCTCCATGTTGGATGTAAAAAAAATTATAGTTGAAATAAGAAGCAGAGCACTGAAGCCCACGAGCCATTTCCAGTTTCGTTTCCACCAACTTTTTTTTTGAAGAAGTTCATTATTCATTCGGTAGGTGATTTAATTTTATTTACGTAGTCAAAATTTGAGATGTTGAGGGATTCGCTAATCCAAGAATTGAATTATACTGAATACGATCCCTTCATTCGTGTTCATTAAATAGGTTGGATATTCTTCTATTGAAAATAATTTCACCTTTTTCTATTTGCGCATCACTAATATAATAATGTTTCCCCATTAACTCATATTTTATTAGTGTGACTTTCCAATGTTCTCTATTGATTAATAGCAGAAATAGACAAATTTCATACCTGTTGAGTTAAATAAATATACAGTCGCCCCTTTATAAGGCACTTATATACAAAGCACCACAAACCTCAGCAAAAAAATTAGTTAAATATTTTATACTGCCCAAAAAGGTATATATTTTGAAAACTTTGTAGAAGAATTGTTTGGGTCTTCTGGCTTAATTCTACCAAGTTCAATTGCTTGCTTTATCAATAAGGAAATTTGTGGTCTTTGCTTCGTGTTCATCCTTAATCTTTCCCTAAGAGAGTTATTTGTTAAAGAACTGTTTGAGAGGAATTGAATTACGCTATGTTGGTAGACAGCTTCAATTCTTTCGTCTTGGCTCATCTCTGAAAATTTTCTAGGGCTATACATTATAACTTTAAAAGAATTTGCTCCTTCAATAAATCTTAATGGAGGAAGTCCAAAAAATTCTATTGAAGCAACAGATTTTACAAAACCCGAACCCCTTTCTTCACATATTCCATATTTTCTAAATGCCTTGGCTAATATTTCGTTTCTGGACTCTGGCGAAGTTCCTATTAGCCTGTCTATTTTTTTAGTGGGCAATAACTTACCTGGATTTGTTATTTCTAATCTATCATCAAATATTTCAATCATAGGACTTGTTCCTCTTATAGAAAAATCTTGATGTATTAATGCATTGGCAACAAGTTCTCTTATCGCTAATTCGGGATAAATTGCCGTAGTTTTTCTTAATGCTTTTTCGATAATTTCGCTACTAGGAAGTTTATCTAAAATATATTCTATTAATTCTGAAAAACGAATTGCATAACCTTTATTTCCCGTCCATTCCTTCGCTGTTCCTGTTTTGTTTTTTCCTTCATATTTGATAAGCCTTATAGATTTTCTTGATAAAGAATCAAACCTACTTAAATCTTTTGCAGACGCTAAAGCTCCAAAATTAGTTATGTAATATCCACCATTATCAACTGATTCAATTAGTTTTTCAGAATGCATCCAATTTAAAATTTCTGAATTTACACTTGAAAGACGATAATTTAATAACTCTGCAATTTTTTTATAATCCAACAAATCAAGAACTTGCTCTCCACTCATCAATTCAGAACAGCGTAATTCCTCAAATTGAGGGGTTTTGCTATGTAAAAATAAAGCCCCTATTTCTTGTCTTGAAGCTTTTCTTGTTGTCCCTCCTGAACGTATAAATGTATTTTCTAATGAAGTTCCTTTTTCATGTGCTGGCTTAACCATACTTTCTTTTATATAAACAAAAAGTATTGGCTTTCCTTCGTATTCTAATGAGCGATGCTCAATTAAAAGTGGAGGATCTATTGCGTCTCTTCCAAGGCTTGTTAATCTATCTACAACTTTTGCGGCATCATCATTTGATAAGCCGATAACTTTAGCGTCAGAATCTCTTATTCCAAAAACCAAGAACCCACCTCCTGATAAGTTTGCAAAAGCAACTAGGTGTTGTTTTAATTTATCTTTATTTGGCGATAACTTCTCTTTCCAATCAATCTCGTTTAGCTCATTTGTTATCGGATTAAGACTTTGATCTAGTAAAGCTATACCTCTGTTTAACCATGTATTTGACATTCGTAACGTTTCTAATTAAGTAAAAACTACTTGTAAATCAAGTAGTTAGGTCTTTTTGCTCGTTTCTAATTAAGTAAAACAGATGTAAATAGAAAGTTATTAACAATTAACACTTTTCTTAGATAAATAAAAAATATAAGAATATTACATACAACCCTGTAAAACCAATTGATTCAAAGATATACAATTGATTATTAGGACAAGAAACAACTTATTCACAGTTGTTAATAATGCTTAACCTTAAAAACTTTGTAATTTTTATAGGTAACGGGGTAGGTTTTTTTCGTTACGATTGTATTATAAGCATAGAAATCTTTTCCGTCTAGGAAATCACAAACCTTTTTCAAGTTTCTAAAAGTTGCTAAAACATCGGGACTTTTATACAATTTTACACAAGTATATGTTTGGCCCCTTTATTCTTTAAAATATCAATACAATTTTTACACACAAAGTTTCAATTTTAGTTTTCACGAAAATATTAGTGAAAACAACCTTAAAGCGCGAAACAAACGCTTACAAACAATTATAAACGACTATAAACGGCACTTATATACATCTTACCACAAGCGTGGATAATTCTACTACAATAAATCGGGATTGATTTTTTTTCGTGAATCTTGAATTGGGCGTTTGAGTAAACTACCTTGATACAATCCACTATCACTATTTGAAGGAACATTTAACGCCTGTCTATACTCCGATATTGCTTTCACTCGGAACGTCCAGACTATACAGCCAAAACTGTAACGCTATTTCTTAGGCTTCTTCTTTTTGGGAACTGAAGCCTTTAGTACATCGTCGAAAGAACCTTCTATCTTTAGATTGTCCTTTTGTTTATGTTTTTTAGTTTTATTTGGTTTTTTAATCTCCATTTGAAGCAGAAAGTTTTAATATTTTATCTAAATATGATTTCGCAACATTAGCTTTTTTCTTACTAACAATATAATTTCTATAACGACAAGTTCTACACATATCGTGTAATTGTCGATATAGTGTTCCAGCTCCATTAATTTGCTGCTCCACCAACTTTATTGTTAATTTATGTTTTGATATTTTGTTTCCATCTCTCCTTGATTTGGAAAAATATTGTTCAAAAGTAGAATAAGAGTTACCGTCTTTATCAATAAAGGGAAATATTTCTTCTTGAACGTGGTGTAATGCAGAATAAAAAGCGGTTGTGATTACCCAATCGTAAAACCTACCGTCCTGTAAGAGAAAGTCGCAAACATCAAAATTGTGCTTGGAATGAGTTTTAGCCACTTACTTTTTCATTTTGTAATCCAAGAAAAAGCCGTCAGCCGCTAATAGACTTGTATTAAAACCTTCTTTTTCTCTATCAGAGAACATGAACATTACATTGTAATATTCATCGCTCATAACTTCTTCTTCAATAGTTGAAGCAAAATCGTAAGAAACTAAAAAGTTTTCCGAAATAAACTCATCCTCTGACATTGTTACAAGGATAACAAAATCATTATAAGCATTAATCTTTAAATGAGCAGAAATAGGATTAATTTTAATTTGATTTAAAAAAGTAATCATCCTCTTGGTAAAAGAAGCCGATTTCTTGATATTCTCGTTCAATTTATCAACAAATAGGTTATGATTTGCCTTAACTCCGTCAGCTTTGCCTCTTAAATAAGCATCGATAACATCATCATTAGTGTATATTGAATTTTTATCAACAGAAACCTCCCAAGTATCGGGGGTTTGTATCCCGCCGTTAATTACATCTGTGTTTTCCATAAAGTGGGTGCAAATGTATAATATATATTTATACTGACGCATTAAAAATATGGAATTTTTTCTAATTACAACGACAATTATAAAAATATTAAATATTTTCAACCAATTTTTTATAACTCAAAACGCTCTCACTTTGCCCTAAGAACAACTCGAAACGCTCTTGACTTGTTAAGTTTCTAGTATTATAACGGTTCGCATACTCGTCTAAATAACGCTCTAAATGCTTCTCGCTTACGTGGTGGTATATTCCATTAATTCCACGCTTTAACTGACTCCAAAAGTTCTCTATTGTATTGGTATGGCAGTTGCCAACTACATACTGACTAGCTGAATGCACTACCGTTCTATGCGTGTACGTTTTGCCTACGCTGTGGTATATTCTGCTCTCGTCCGTATGGATTTCCGCACCCTTCCCGATATGCTTTTCTATAAGTGGTAAAATTTCTTCATTGGTAGCACGTTTTACGTGTCTAACAATAATGTCCCCACCTCGCTCAACAAAGCCTACTACCATTCTTTTAGGTTGGTATGGTGTACCGTCATTGTTTAATGAAGGATTTGTTTTTGAACGTTGCTTTTTAAAGTGCTTGTTTCCTTCCTTGCTTCCAATGTACGCTTCGTCAATCTCTACCATATTGGTATCACCCAACATTGCAGGAGCCTCTACTTTCAGCATTTCTCTAATTCTATGTAGTACGTGCCATGCTGATTTTTGAGTGATACCTAAATCACTTGCAAGTTGTACGCTAGAGATACCCTTCTTGTGGTTAGTGGCTAAGAAAATAGCGCCGAACCAAGTACGTAACGGAATTTTAGAATTCTCAAAGATAGTACCCACCTTTACCGTGAAGTCTTTTCTACATTCTTTATCTGAACATCTGTAGCCTCTCTTTGTAGTATAAGGAGTCTTATCACTATCACAATGAGGACAAACAGGCTCACCAGCCCATCTTACATTTTCGTAATATTCAATGCAGGTACTTTCCTCTTTGAAGTAATCTAAAAGCTGTATTAGTGATTTGAAGTTCATAGTTCCTTGGTTTTGTTATACAAATATAACCGAATATATTGATATTCACAAGTAATAATACAATAATATTCGGTTAAAATGATATTTTGTACTATATTTGCTCTATGACTACATATAAAGAACGGCAAGAGAACCTCGAATACTTCGTGTTACTTGAGGATTGTAATGTTTTGGGAACTTTTGGAAACTTGAAAAAGGTTTGTGATTTCCTAGATGGAAATGATTTCTATTCTTATAATACAATCGTAAGGAAAAAAACCTACCCCGTAACCTATAAAAATTACAAAGTTTTTAAGGTCAAGCACTATTGACCTATTACTCTTTGGAAAATATAAATTTTATTATCAACCTTATTGTGATATGGATAGGGGTTTTGCTTCTTTAGCTTACGATAAAAATGTTCATATCTGGTATTACTATTATACTTGTTCACAAACTCTCTATGTAATTCAGACAGATTAAAACCATAGCAAATAACTTTATTGTCACTAATTACTACATAAAATGAGTCAATATCGTTGCGCAAAATAATTTAGGTTATTTAATACTTGTGCAAAATAACTTAAATTATTTTGCATTTAACCATATTTTGTTAGGATATTAATATTTACATGCATATATTTGTAAAACAGAAACCCCACCGAGAGCCAGTTTCCAACTTGGAAGGTTGGCGGTATTCTCGACAGGATTTCTTCTAGTATTGTGACGGGTTGAGTCTGCTAAACTCGGTTTAAGAGTGGATTGCACTCCACGACTACTGCAAATGAGACAGTCTTCAACCCCCGTCGGAAAAATTATTTTAGAGCACCCTTAGGGTGCTTTTTTTATTCATCATCTTTATATTGTACGCTAACACTGTGGATGTTTGAAGGTGTATATTTTTTGTTCGGCAGATATGATTTACTTAGACTACCATTTTCAACCCATTCAGGTAATGCATAGTAAGAGTATTTTCTGCTATTGTTGATTTTCACCAAAACTAGGTTGCCAATTTTATATTGGTGACGAATTATGTATTTCAATTCTTTATCAATCCCAGTCTTAGCCTTATAATCATCCATTAGTTGTTGTCTGTTGGCGGCTTTTTCTAAATGACTTAAAAGTCCAACCACAATATTATCAGAAAGGTCAACCGAATCACGTTCGTCATTCTTTTTTTCCTTGTATTCTGGCTCAAACAGATTTGGCTCATTAACCTTGCTATTGATTTCCACCTTATTAAGTTCAGCATTGTACACGTAAGACTGTAACTCTCCTATTAGATTGTTTAGAGCTAAATACTCAATGACGTCAGAACTGCCTCTAAGTTCATTGAGCCTTGTTTTGTAAAAATCTACCTGTTCTTGTTTCATGTTGTAAACTTACGACAAATAAAAACACTAATAAAAACTTTATTCGTGTTTTTTAACCCCTACTTGTTAACATTTCTTCTACTTTATTAACACTAGGAATGTTAAGAACACGTTTAAAACGTTAAGCGAAACGTTTGTAATTCCCATTAAAAATGTTTACTAATTGTTTTTAGAGCGTATGAATAAGTCGCTCTATTTAAGGAGTTCTAAGTATTTATTAATTAATTCCCCGCTATCAAAAGCAGTAATATCCCGTACCTTCAAACTATCGGTAAAACAAACAGCTTCAATAAAGAACGTGTCCTTTGCGTAAAGACCGTATTTAAGACCGTCGATAGTTTCGACGTGTAGAAACTCCGATTGCTCAAAAACAACAGTTTCTTTATCCTTTTGAGATAGCATATTAAACTCGTAGAGTGTCATTAGAAAAGGGTGTCTTTTTGAACGGGTTTTATTATTGAAGGATTGTTAGTATCAATATTTCGTTTGTATAGGTCACGGCTTACAGGATGGGCTGTAAATTCTTTTGAAGTAAAACCGTTTTGCATTAATTCCGTGATGTTATTGTCGTTTAGGCGGTCATTCAGCCACTCATCTTTTAAGCCTTCATCTAATACTAAAGGCATACGCTTTTTAACGTTGTGAACCTCGCTAAAGAACTCGTTTGCTTCGGTGGTGATTATAGTACAGGAGTAGGCAAATTCTGCAATTTGAGAGTACAACCCAGCAAATACAAATAAATCCCGCCCGTCTTTATATTCCTTTGTAGGTATGTGGCAGTAATAAGGTATTGAAATATTATTTTCTTTGTGTGGTTCGAAAAAACCATCTGCAAGAATTAAGCAACGTTTTTCCCTTGCGCTAGTCTTGAACGTGCCAGAACTTAAAATCGTTTCGCTCTTTGCATTGTAAGTATTGTATTTTTTTCTAAAGTTATCTATATCCTTCATTGCCCATTCTGGAACAAATCCCCAAGTAGAAGGATAAATTTCATCGGGTGCGTGCATCGGTATTATCTGAAGGTTAGGAAAGCCAAATGCGGAACGGTGGTAAAAAGGCTCATACTCCAATGGAACGGCAAAACTAGCCTGCGCATAATCTTCCATTGCTTCTTTTATTTTAGTTGATGATGTTTCGTAGCACATAGAATAAAGATAGTATTATTCTAAGACATTAATAATCCTGTTCATATATTCAGCTTCGGTAGGATCAACGTTATAGAATTGGGAAATCTTATCAAATGCTTCCTCTAATGTGTCAGCAACTACAGTTTCGTATCTGTAGCCACCACCATAAGGGTATCGCATCCAATAGCTTTGTTTTACTTTCATATTTATTTGGAAATACTCCAAAGGTAGGAAATATTCCAAATAATATCTAAAATTATTGTTATGGTAAAAACTTCTATCTTTATTTTATGAATGAATTAGAGTGGCTTTTTACTTCTGCATTGCAATTAAGAAAATCAGGACAAGACTTTCTTAATAGCTTTGATTTTGAAAACGAAACAACCCCTCCTATTGCTTTTCTTATTAATATTAGCTTCGCTTGCGAACTATTCCTTAAATATATTATAGAAAAAGAGGGTGGAAAAAAAACAGGGCACGATATGAAAGACATTTACAACGAAATCAGTAATGAGTCTAAATTTTATATCTCTTCTAATATTTGCGCAATTTTATATTCTCAAAAAGATGAGGTTTTTTTTCGTAAGGGCTATACAACAACTTTAGAAGAACATTCAAATATTTTTTATGAATGGAGATATATACACCAATTTGTTGACAAACTCACTTCGAATGATATTAACTATGGTTTTCTTAGTAATTTTAGTCTGGTTTTAGAGAAACGCGCCTATATACTCCGCGGTCAGGATCAAAGCCCAACCTAAAACCTCTTAACCACTCTGTTTTTCTTTCGTCATAAGTATAAACAAAAAAATCACCCCCTATATCCTCATGGGCAATACTCAATCCGTGCCTTTTTGAAACCTCGATGATTTCCTCTATAAATGCTTTTGCTCTTTTATTGTTTATTGCGTCCATTTTTTAATTTTTTAAAATTTACGCACCGAGCAAACCGTTGAGGTTTGTGGTGCTTTGTATATAATTGCCCTATAAACACTTCCCAACCGACTCCTTTTTCCAACCTGTCTAATATTTGCACTGTTGGAATACATCAACAACGGCTACCAGACCGATTCTGGAAAATAACTTAACTGTTAGAAATTAAAATTTATTAGTATGAACGCACTTAGAAACAAAGTACAGTTGATTGGAAGATTGGGACAAGACCCAGAAATCGTAACCTTTAAAGACGGCAACAAAATGGCAAAATTTTCTATGGCCACGGACGATAGCTACAAAGACAAAGAAGGACAAAAAGTAGAACGTGCTTATTGGCACAATGTAGTTGTAAAAGGGGGTCTAGTAAATGTAGTAGAAAACTACGTAACCAAAGGCCAGGAAATCGCCATAGAAGGCAAGCTCACAAACCGCTCTTGGGACGATAAAGATGGTACAAAACATTATATCACAGAGGTGTTGTGTAATGAGTTGTTGATGTTGAGCAAATAATTCGTTTACTTCGATACAATTTAAAAATAGAGGCGCCTTGTTGCGCCTTTATTTTTAAACCACTCAGCAACCTTAGATTTGGAAGTATAAAAAACTTAAAGAATAAGGGTTCTTGAGCAGTTTTTACAAGGGTAAAACAAACTATTAATCAAAGGTCCCTGAGTGATTTTCAATAATCTTGGCATTACCAAGATTATAAAAAATTGTACCGAAGGGCCGGTACCCCATCCCCAAAATTATCACTAATTTTACCACAATGAATTTACAAGATACCGCCCAGCAAACAAACATCCACACCCTCTTAAAAACTCACTTCGGTTTTGACACCTTTCGTCCTAATCAGCAGGAGATTATTGAAAATGTATTGGCGGGTAAAAACAGTTTGGCAATTATGCCTACGGGTGGGGGAAAATCATTGTGTTTTCAATTGCCTGCGTTGGCGTTGGAAGGCACCGCCATTGTGATTTCTCCCTTAATTGCCTTAATGAAAGATCAGGTAGATGCGCTCAATGCGAATGGGATTGCTGCTTCGTATTATAATAGTAGCCAGTTGCCAGAAGTGCAGGAAAAAGTGTTAACGAACTTAATGACAGGTCAATTAAAATTGCTGTACGTCGCGCCCGAAAGTTTGTGGAATCTTACCAACTATTTTCAGAAAACCGAAGTCTCCTTAATCGCAGTAGATGAGGCGCATTGTATTTCGTCCTGGGGTCACGATTTTAGACCAGCTTACACACAGTTGAGCAGATTGCAGGATGAATTTCCACAAACACCTGTAATCGCGTTAACAGCAACCGCAGACCGCGCCACACAGGATGATATTATAAAACAATTGGGGATAAACGGCGCCCAACGATTTGTATCCTCTTTTGACAGGCCCAACTTGTACCTAGATGTACGCCCCGGACAACAACGAATGCAGCAGGTATTGCGATTTCTTAAAGATAAAGAAACTCAAAGTGGTATCATTTACTGCTTAAGTCGAAAAAATACCGAAGCCGTTGCCTCAAAGCTCGTAGCAAAAGGCTACAAAGCACAAGCCTATCACGCAGGAATTGAAGCCGAAGAACGAAGCCGAATTCAAGACGATTTTATCAATGACCGAGTGCCTATTATCGTAGCGACTATTGCTTTTGGAATGGGGATAGATAAGAGCAATGTACGCTGGGTGATTCATTACAATATGCCCAAAAATATTGAAGGGTATTATCAGGAAATTGGTCGTAGCGGTCGTGACGGACTGCCCGCTCACGGATTAATGTTCTACAGCTTTGCCGATGTAATTATGCTTCGGAAATTTACACAAGGCACGCAAACCGAAGAATTTCAACTGGCTAAACTAGAACGCATGCAGCAGTTTGCTGAAGCCTTAAGTTGTCGGCGTAAAGCCCTGCTTAATTATTTTGGGGAACATATGACCCAGGATTGTGGCAATTGCGATATATGTAAAACACCGCCACAATATATAGACGGGACTGTGGTTGCGCAAAAAGTATGTTCGGCTGTAGCGCGATTAAATGAGCAGGAGGCGATGGGAATGTTAATAGATGTGTTGCGAGGCTCTCACAATGCGCAGGTGGTTGAAAAAGGCTATCAGCATCTAAAAACATTTGGTGCCGCCAAAGACATTCCCTGGAAGGATTTACAGCAGTATGTAATACAGTTATTAAACCAGGGAGTTTTGGAAATCTGGTTTCACGAAAACGGAAGATTGGTACTCACGCCAACTGCTAAAAAGATTTTATTCGAAGGCAAAAAGGTACGCCTGGCAGATTTAATTCAACCTCTTGAAAAAGTTACGGAAAAGAAGAAAGCGAAGTCAACTCGAAAAGATCTTTTCGAAAAATTGCGAACCCTCCGCACCAAATTGGCTGGAGAAGCTGGTGTGCCTGCGTATGTAATTTTTAGCGATGCCAGTTTGGAAGATATGGAAAACAATATGCCAAAAACAGTGGCAGAGTTTGCTCAAATTAGTGGAGTAGGTCGTGCCAAGCTAGAGAAATATGCAGATGTATTTCTGCAGGTAATTGCCAAACATCAGGATGCGTTGGAAAGTAAAGTAGCTACCCATGAACGCACTATGGAATTGTATGAGAAAGGAATGACAGTTGCTGAAATTTCAGAAAAAAGAGGAGTTTCAGAAAATACAGTCTATGGACATTTTTTAAAGATGAACGAACTAGGTCACCATATAAACCTGTTACAGTTTATCACTTCCGAAGAAATCTCTGCAGTACAAAAAGCGAAAAAAGAACTAAAAGATCCCGAAGGATTAAAACCGTATTTTGAATATTTTGAAGAACAGATGCCGTATTGGAAAATTAAGTTTGGGTTGTTTTTGGAAAACTAAAAATTTCAAAAGTAAATTTCCTGTGCTGCTTTATACGTATTTGCGTGGGCTTCAATTATAATACCAATGTCTGGCGCATAACCGCCACCCATGCTAACCTGTACAGGAATATTGTGATTTTTGCAAGTTTCAAATACAAAACGGTCACGCTCTTTGCATCCTTCTAGAGTGCAATGTAATCTCCCCAGTTTATCGCCTTTTAAAATATCTACACCGCTCAAATAAAAGATAAAATCTGGTTGTACTTTTTTTAGGAGCATAGGTAAAGTGTTTTTTAGCACTGAAAGGTATTCCTCATCTTCTGTAGTATCTTCCAACCCAATATCCAGATCACTTTGTTCCTTTTTAAATGGATAGTTATTTGCGCCGTGCAAAGAAAATGTGAATATGTGAGAATTATTCTCGAAAATTTTTGCGGTACCATTTCCCTGATGCACATCAAGATCTAGTATCAAAATTTTTGAAGCTCTTTCTGAGTCTAATAGGTACTGTGCAGCAATGGCTTGGTCATTTAGCAAACAAAATGCTTCTCCTCTGTCTGCAAAGGCGTGATGCGTTCCTCCGGCAATATTTAAGGCTACTCCATATTTCATGGCATACTCACAGCATTGAATGGTGCCGCCAATAATATAATGTCCACGAGTTACCAAATCTTCCCGGAGCGGAAACCCAATTTTTCGGATTTCCTTTTGGTCCAATTCAAGTGTTAGCAATTTTTGGTAATAGTCTTCGGTATGCACTTTCAGAATAATCGCTGCTGAAACTTTCTCGGGTTCAAAAAAATTTGCTTCGGTACAAATGCCTTGTTTCAGCAAATATTCGGGCAATAAATTATATTTTGCCATGGGGAAACGATGACCTTCCGGCAACGAATATTTGTAAATGGGATGGTAGGCTATTTTAAGCATCCTTAGGTATGTAGCTTCAATTGGATACGTTTACGTGGCACATCAACTTCCAGCACTTTTACAATAATTTGTTGGTGCAAGTGAACGTGTGCATTCACATCTTTTACAAAACTGTCCGAAAGATTAGAAACGTGAATTAAACCGCTTTCTTTTATACCTATATCTACAAAACACCCAAAAGCGGTAATATTATTTACAATTCCAGGTAATAATTGACCCGCACTTACATCATCAATAGTTTTAATGTTTTGGTTAAAAGTAAAAACCTTTGCTTTTTCACGTATGTCCAACCCGGGTTTTTCAAGTTCTTTAATAATATCTTTAAGCGTTGGCATTCCTACTGTTTCAGAACAATAGTTTTCTAATGGTATACTTTTTAAGGTGGTAGCATTTCCTATTAATTCTGAAATTTTAAGCCCCTGATCTTTTATTATTTGATGAACAAGTTCATAGCGTTCAGGATGTACAGAAGAATCGTCCAGTAAATTTTCACCCTTGCGAATGCGCAAAAAACCCGCTCCTTGTTCAAAAGCTTTGGCACCTAAACGAGGTACTTTTTTGATGTCATTTCTAGAAGCGAATGCTCCGTTGGATTCGCGATATGCTACAATATTTTTAGCTAATGTAGGTCCTATTCCCGAAACATAACTCAGTAATGGAACACTTGCAGTATTAATATTAACACCAACAGAATTTACACAATTCTCCACCACTCTATCCAGTGAGTTTTTTAACTGAGATTGATCTACATCGTGTTGATATTGGCCTACGCCAATAGATTTTGCATCAATTTTAACCAACTCTGCAAGAGGGTCTGCAAGCCTACGGCCTATTGAAATGGCGCCCCGTACCGTCACGTCATAGGTAGGGAATTCATCTCTCGCAATTTTACTTGCCGAATAAATAGACGCTCCTGCCTCACTTACAATAAACACTTCTACAGCATTCTTAAAGTGTACTTTTTTTATGACAGCCTCAGTTTCTCTTGATGCTGTACCGTTACCAATAGCGATGGCTTCAATCTTATAGGCATCTGTTAAGCTGCTTATTTTTTTTATGGCGCCTGTGAGATCACTTTTAGGAGGGTGTGGATAGATGGTCTCATTATGAAGTAAAGCACCTTGTGCATCCAGACAGACTACTTTGCAGCCTGTTCTAAAACCTGGATCAATAGCGAGGATTCGTTTTTCTCCTAAAGGAGACCCTAGTAAAAGCTGTTTTAGATTTTTTGCGAATATGGAAATCGCGGTTTCATCTGCTTTCTTTTTCGCTTCAACAAGTGTTTCGTTGGATAAAGCAGGAAATAGCAAACGTTTATAGGAATCTGTAATCGCTTTTTCTAATTGGTCTGCACATTCCCCTCGTGATGTTATGAGTTTAGAATTCATTCGTTCTAAAGCTCGCTCTTCGTCAATTTCAATTTTTACCCGTATAAAGCCTTCCGTCTCTGCTCTTAAAATGGCTAATAATCTATGGGAAGGGCACCGCTGCAACGACTCATCCCAAGAAAAGTAATCTCTATATTTTTGTGCTTTCTCGTCGTCCTTTTTCGTTTTAACCACCTTCGTGCTAAGTACTGCAAATCTTTCTAGCTGCCGCCGCATGGGGTTCCTAATATCTGAACGTTCATTAATCCACTCTGCAATTATATGTCTTGCTCCTTCCAGTGCATCTTCTATGGTTGCAACATCCTTTTTTATATAACGCTGTGCGGCGCTATGAAGGTCACGAGTATTTTGCGACATGATAATTTTTGCCAAAGGCTCCAACCCATTTTTACGAGCCGTTTCTGCCTTCGTTTTACGCTTTTTCTTAAAAGGTAAATAGAGGTCTTCGAGATCTATGAGATTAGTAGTTCTTTCTATTTTAGCTGAAATTTCACTTGTTAACTCACCCTGTTCCTCGATTGCTTTTAGAATGGTTTTTTTGCGTTTTTCAAAGGCTTCATATTGCTCTTTTAAAGTGACTATCTGCTCTAGCTGTACCTCATCCAGATTTCCTGTGCGCTCTTTTCTATAGCGCGCAATAAATGGAATGGTACAATCTTCTGCCAGCAGCGAAAGCGTGTTTTTAATGCTTGCCTCAGGGAAGTTTGTAATTTTTAGAATGTACTGGAGCATAGGGGAAAAAATACGTTTCAGGATTTAAAATTTTAAAAGTTTTACAGCATTTTGTTCAGGGTAAAAAGAGCCGTAAATAGTAGTATCCTTAAACTGAAACAACAAAAATGGTGTGGTGTCTTCTTGCTTGGAATTGTAATAATCTATTCTATGGTAAATATTTGCTTGCACTCCTTTATCGGGAAGATGCTGAAAATTTTTATCAAAAACGCCAATGGCTCTTGTAGTCATTCCTACATGGTGTAACCCGTACGATTGTATGGAATTACCCGAAGAAAGTGCAGCATACAAAATTCCTCCCACGATGCCAAAAGAGACCGTCATCACCCCCACCATAGCTCCATTTCCTTTAGAGTTGTTCAAAGAACCGTTGTTACCCCTTTCTTTATCCCAGGTACCGTACGTAATTTGCGTGGCACCATCTACATTGGTAGCATAAATTCCTAAAGGATCATATTTTGCAAATCTTAAAAACTGACTTGGAGAAACTTCTTTTCGTTTCTTTTTGGAAGGTTTCAGGGTTAAGGTTGCGGTGTTTGTATAAGGAAATTCCTCCCCGTCCGAAAGTTCAAATGTATTCAACAAGTCGCCAGTTTCACTGTTTTTTACTGAAATTTCCAGCACATCGTCCCGTCGTACTATTTGATACAGTTCTTTATCCAATAGAAAAGAATTACTCTGCTTTACGCTTTTTTCAGCAGCAGGCGATACCTTTTGGATGTTCTTAAGACTGGTTTCGCCAGTTTCAATATCCACATATAATACTTGAGTGAGTTGTGGACTGGCATCTAGCGTGAATACCAATTGATTCTCTTGTTTATAAATTTTTGTGGGTCTTGTACTTTCGGGAAGTGTCATGGGAAAAGTCGCTTGAGACGGATTCATACCAATACCTGAAATCTCTTGAAAATTGTCAAAGATCACTTTATGAAAAGGTCTTTTGTTGTGTTTTTCATTATAAAATACATAGGCATCTATAGGTATTTTTTGAGATGAAGTTTCAAAATTCTCATCAATAGAATGTAGAAATAATACATCTTGTTTGGTCCCAACGGTAAGTAAGTTCACTTTGTTATCGTGCTCAAAATACTGAAGAATTTCTTGATCTCTAATATCTAGTGGAATCAGGTTTTCAGTAACGGTGTCTTTGGTAAAGTTGAAGGTTTGCACCAAAAGTTTGTCGAGTACTCGTACTTTAAAAAATAAGTGATAATTATCGCCATAACTTTTCCCAGCAATATATTCCTCACGAGAAGAAATCTCCCGGCTATCCAGTCTGCTTAAATAATTATAGTCTCCATCAAATCCATTCGCATAAATTTTCTTACCGTCTACGAAGAATATTGAAAACCCTGCTTCAGCTTCTGCCACCACAGCGAAGCCACTACCAATAGACTGGCCATTATTGGATTGGTGTACAATGTTGGTAATTTCAACTTGTGACCACAATTGTACGGTAAATAATAAGAGTAGGGGAAAAATACTTT
This sequence comes from Rasiella sp. SM2506, assembly GCF_050859505.1. Classification (GTDB taxonomy): domain Bacteria; phylum Bacteroidota; class Bacteroidia; order Flavobacteriales; family Flavobacteriaceae; genus Marinirhabdus. The sequence goes on from NZ_CP193934.1 coordinate 1,083,765, forward strand.
TCATAGCTATAAGCAGTTATTTTTGGGTTAAAATTTCAGACATTGGTTTTACGTGCGATGAACTAAAGATAAGCGGCTTTAGAAAAGCACTACCTCGTCTAGAAAATGGAGCAATTACATTTTATATAAATGGTACTGTTTCGCTTTTCCATCAAAATATCCAAAATATAAGGAGCCTTGGTGGAAGAATACATCCTCGGCAGTGTCGTATTTCACTTCTTTTTTAAATTCTTTTATTCTTTCAAAAATGTTTGCTTCCTCTTCTTTGTCCACATAGTTAAAGTCTGTATCGAAGTGTGTATTGAAGAACGTAGATTTACTGGATGTATAGGAATTAAAGGAGTAATAGGTAGGATTATAGGTGGGTGCAAAGGTGCCTGTAGGTGACACGGTTCCTCCGGCATTGCTAAAACCACCGCCAGGCATCATCATCATTCCTCCTCCAGATTGTACTATTTTATACCCTCCAATCGTAAAAAAGTATTCATTGTTGTTTTTGTAAGCCGTCACCCCAAGCTTTCCTGATGTAACCTTCCGAAGAAATTTTGAAGTTTCTTCCATTTCCCTTCTATTCACAAATGGTAAGGCAGTTTGGCCTTCCTGAATAATGGGAGAGTTTTTTATAGCAATAGGCTTCTCACGATCTATATAGTGCTCTTTTATAAGAGAACCCTTAAAATCTTTAATCTGCATCACCATTTCATCCCTGCTACTTCCCAACTGAATAATATGATTGTCCAAAATAAAAGAATTATGTGCCTTTAAATCGTCTTTCTTTCCTTTTGGATAGTCGTACACCTTGGTGCTTAAAGAGAGTGTTTCAAGGTTTATAATGTGCAATGTTGTTTTTAAGGCATCGTCATTTTCAAGCGTTAAATAAATAAGATTATCTTTTTGATACAGTTTATTGGGCTGCGCAGTTTGTTCAATGGCATTGGGCACACGGTTATCAACCTTGGCTACGTTTGCAATGGTACCTCCAAATAAACCAACGGTGAAAAATCCGCTCTTTAATAATTTTTGATCTCTTTCTTCTGCTTCAATAGCAAACCTTTTTATTTCTGAAAATTGGTTGTCGCTATTCAGTTTCCTTAGTATAAAAGTATTCTCTTTATTGGCAGTGATTAGGTACAATTGATTGTTGTAATGTACAGTTTCCAAAAATTTTTCCTTATCAAAATCGAACTTCAACTCATCTATCGTTGCTTTTTTAGCATTAAAATCGAACACTTGTACGGCATATTTTTTCTTGCTTTTATTCGTAGAAACCACCGTGTAGGTATTTCCCGAAACACGATACCCAATAATTTCGCTGTATTTATTGCGTAAAGGTTCGGTCTCAAAAGAGGTTTTTTCCTGAAAGGTACTATCAAATAAATGCGCCAAAACACCTTTACTTTCTACCAATAAAAGCGCAAGATCGCCCGTTTTTTTGTTGGAAAAAGAATATCCATCACTGCTGCGTCTTTCGGAATTATCTTCTGTAAATGAGAGCACTTCTTCTTGAGCTCTTACGGTTGAAATAATACATAAGCAGAAAAATAAGGGTAAAAAGCATTTCATAAGGAATAGGGATTTGTTAAAATTGAAATGTGCGGACTAGTTTATTTGTGAACCATTTGTTACACCTTCGGAAGCAGGGTTCACAAACACAAGTTTCCCTTCGGCATTTTCGGTCATCAAAATCATTCCTTGGCTTTCTACACCGCGCAAGGGTCTTGGGGCTAAATTTACTAATACAGTTACTTGTTTTCCTACGATTTCTTCCGGGGTAAAACTTTCAGCAATCCCAGAAACGATGGTACGCACATCAATACCGGTATCTACTTTTAAGACAAGCAGTTTTTTTGTTTTCGGCATTTTTTCAGCTTCTATAATGGTGCCTACGCGCATATCTAATTTCGTAAAATCGTCAAACTGAATGGTTTCTTTTTGAGGTTCGGCTTTTTTGTTTGCGGCTTCGTTCATTGCTTTGCTTGCTTGTAATTTATCTAATTGCTGTTGCATTTGCTCATCTTCAATCTTACTGAAAAGAAGCTCACTTTCGTTAATAGTGTGTCCCCCTTTGCCTAGCGGCATTTCTCCCGAAGGGGGAACCATTTGTCTTATAGATTTCCAATTTGGAACAGTCTCTAAACCTTCAAAGTTGAGCATATTTTTCAGCCTATTTGATGTAAACGGTAAAAACGGTTCGCTTAAGACCGCTAAGGCAGTTGCGATCTGTAAGGCAACATACATCACCGTTTGCGTTCTGGCTTCGTCGGTTTTAATGGTTTTCCAAGGTTCTTCATCTGCCAGGTATTTGTTTCCTAGTCTCGCAACATTCATTAATTCCCCCTGTGCTTCTCGGAATCGGTAGCGTTCTATGGAGCTTTCAATTACAGCTGGATAGGCTTTTAATTCTTTTAAAGTTTGTTCGTCAATTTCAGAAAACGCGGAAGGTTTTGGAACAACACCATTGTAATATTTATGGGTTAACACCATTACACGGTTGATAAAATTTCCGAAGATAGCCACCAATTCACTATTATTCCGCTGCTGAAAATCGGCCCATGTAAAATCGTTATCCTTCGTTTCTGGCGCATTGGCAGTTAACACATACCGCAAAACGTCTTGCTGATTTGGAAATTCTTCCAAATACTCGTGCAACCACACCGCCCAGTTTTTACTGGTCGATATTTTGTTGCCTTCTAAATTCAAAAATTCGTTGGCTGGTACGTTGTCTGGCATAATATAGCTACCGTCTGCCTTCAACATACTTGGGAAGATGATGCAATGGAAAACAATATTATCCTTTCCAATAAAATGAAGTAGTTTGGTGTCGTCATTTTTCCAGTACGGCTCCCAATCTTTACCTTCTCGTTCCGCCCATTCTTTGGTAGCAGAAATATAGCCAATAGGCGCATCGAACCAGACATAGAGCACTTTTCCTTCTGCGCCATCTACTGGCACAGGGATTCCCCAATCTAAATCGCGGGTTACAGCACGAGGACGTAAACCATCGTCAATCCAAGATTTACATTGGCCGTACACATTGGTTTTCCAGTCTTTTTTATGCTCTTTCAGAATCCATTCTTTTAAAAATGGTTCGTATTGGTCGAGGGGTAAAAACCAGTGCTTTGTTTCTTTTAACGTAGGTGTTGCACCTGTGATAGCGCTTTTAGGGTTTATTAAATCGGTCGCATTGTGGCTGGTTCCACAGTTCTCACATTGGTCGCCATAACTTTCTTCATTCCCGCATTTTGGACAGGTTCCTACGATAAAACGATCGGCAAGAAATTGATTGGCTTCTTCATCATATAACTGTTCGGTAACCTCTTCCATAAATTTTCCTTCGTCATATAATTTTTTGAAGAATTCTGAAGCCGTATCGTGATGAATTTTTGCCGAAGTCCTTGAATAATTATCGAATGTAATTCCGAAGTCTTCGAAACTTTTTTTAATAATCGCATGATACTTATCGACCACTTCTTGCGGAGTAATACCTTCTTTTTTTGCTTTTATAGTAATGGGGACACCGTGCTCATCGCTTCCGCATACAAAGGCAACATCTTTCCCTTGAAGGCGTTGAAAGCGTGCGTAAATATCTGCCGGGACATACACACCTGCTAAATGTCCAATATGTACGGGGCCATTGGTGTATGGCAATGCGGCGGTAATGGTAAAACGTTTCGGATCTTGATTCATAATAGTGTTTGAAAACCGTTTGGGCTTAAAATTGATGCAAAAATAAACAAATCATGTTCGGTAGCTTGCGGTTATAGTGAAAAGCCTTTATTCGCTAACCCGAATCACATGATCGTCTGCAATAACAAAAACCTCATCTTTTTCTGAAGGTTTTAACGTGTATTTGCCTGTAAAATTTCCGAAAGCGGGTAAAATAAGCTGTTTTTCACTTTTGAAGAAACAGGGCAATCGTAACTTTTGTCTTCCCTGGCCTTGCAATGTCACGCCGGGATGCACGTGCCCACAAAAATTAAAGAAGCTATCTTCTTCGGTTGGATGGTGCGTGAGCAGGAAATTTTCAATCTTCAAGGCATCAAAAATTTTAACTCCTACGTCTTCAAATAGATATTGTGGAATGATATCGTGATTTCCAGAAATAAGTATAACGTTGGCAGGTGTATACTCAACCCACTTCGCAAAATCGTTCCATTCCGTATTTAGTTTGCTATGAAAAAGATCACCTAAAAAACAAACCGTCTCTGGCTGGAATTGATTGGTCACTGCGGTCAATTTTTCTAAGTTTTCAAACGCCAAATGGGGAGGAATGGCGGCACCGTGTTTTCTAAAATGAGTTACTTTCCCTAAATGAACATCGGCGATAAGAAGCATGGATTTTTCTGTCCAAAAAATGGCGCCACTGGAATGCAGTGTAAATTCTTGACCTTTAATGGTAATGAAACTATTCACGATTGCAAAGATACTTGTAATCACAATCTTTGCTAAGAAATTTGACAAACACTATGTTTTTAAGGAAAAAACATATAGAAAGGACGCTTAATTTGTTTTTTATACTACCTTTTAAGTAACTTGTATGCCATTATTTCTGTTTCCCTTTTCTTTAAAATTTATGTTTGCATACGAAACCTTTTTAGCTCTTTTCAGTCTATACGTATGAGTTTATGTTTCTAGGATGTCAAATCCTAATGGGTTTGGTCTTTTCAATAAAATAGATGTATTGGGTTCAGAAAAATACAAATTAAAAGCAGTAGCGTTATGAGTAATTATCATGTAAAAAATTTAGAAGAATATTTTCAAGTATATAGAAAATCTGTTCGTGATCCTGAAACTTTTTGGGGCGAAATAGCCGAAGAAAACTTTTTGTGGCGAAAACCCTGGGATACAGTGCTGGAATACAATTTTGAAAAGCCGGAAATAACTTGGTATAAAGGAGCAAAACTTAATATTACTGAAAATTGTATAGACCGCCATTTATATGCAAGAGGCGAAAAAACCGCTATCATTTTTGAACCTAACGATCCTAAAGAAAAAGCAGAACATATTTCTTACAACCAATTACACGATCGGGTATGTCGTTTTGCCAACGTGTTAAAAGAGAATGGCATTAAAAAAGGAGATCGGGTTTGTATTTATCTTCCTATGATTCCAGAATTAGCGATCTCTTTATTAGCGTGCGCGCGTATTGGAGCAATACATTCTGTCGTGTTTGCAGGGTTTTCTGCAAAAGCAATTTCCACACGGATAAACGATTGTGACTGTAAAATGGTGATCACCAGTGATGGTTCTTTCCGCGGAAGTAAAACAATAGACCTAAAAGGCATTGTAGACGATGCGCTGGAATCTTGTGACGGTATTGAAACCGTTTTGGTTGTAAAACGAATCCACTCTGAAATTACCATGGTAGAAGGTCGTGACAGATGGTTACAACCTTTATTAGATGAGGCTTCCAATATGTGCCAGCCAGAGATCATGGATGCAGAAGACCCGCTCTTTATTTTATATACGTCTGGCTCTACAGGGCAACCCAAAGGGATGGTACATTCCACCGCAGGATACATGGTGTATACAGCATATACGTTTAAAAATGTATTTCAATATCGCGAAGATGACGTGTATTGGTGTACTGCAGATATTGGTTGGATTACAGGACATAGTTACATTGTGTACGGACCTTTGGCCAACGGCGCAACAACAGTGCTGTTTGAAGGGGTGCCTGCGTATCCGGACTGGGGTCGATTTTGGGAGGTGGTTGAAAAACATAAAGTAAATCAGTTTTATACCGCACCCACTGCAATTCGAGCCCTTGCGAAAGAACGTCTTGACTTTTCCGAAAAACACGATCTTTCGTCTTTAAAAATTTTAGGAACCGTAGGAGAGCCTATTAATGAAGAAGCCTGGCATTGGTACAATGATACTATTGGAAAAAAGAAATGTCCCATTGTAGATACCTGGTGGCAAACTGAAACTGGCGGTATTATGATATCTCCCATCCCGTTTTCTACTCCAACAATTCCTACGTTTGCCACACTGCCTTTGCCGGGAATTCAACCTACTTTAATGGATGAAGTAGGAGAGGAATTATCAGGAAATATGGTAAGTGGTCGTTTATGCATAAAATTTCCGTGGCCTTCTATGGCAAGAACCATATGGGGAAATCATAAACGTTTTAAGGAAACCTATTTTTCGGCCTATAAGGATATGTATTTTACAGGGGATGGTGCCTTACGAAACAGCACCGGGTATTATAGAATTACGGGTCGCGTAGATGATGTGATTATTGTCTCCGGGCATAATTTAGGAACTGCGCCTATAGAAGATTCTATAAACGAACATCCAGCAGTATCTGAAAGTGCTATCGTAGGATTTCCGCACGATGTAAAAGGAAGTGCCTTATATGGGTATGTAATTTTAAAAGAAACCGGAGAAACCCGAAATCATGATAATTTGAGAAAAGAAATTAATCAAATAATTACGGAACATATTGGACCTATTGCAAAATTGGATAAAATTCAGTTTACGAGTGGCTTACCCAAAACACGAAGTGGAAAAATCATGCGACGGATTCTTCGAAAGATTGCAGAAAAAGATGCTAGTAATTTAGGAGATACCAGTACGTTATTAAATCCTGAAGTAGTTCAGGAGATCATGGACAATGCGCTATGATAATTTTTTAATACAAGCCTCATATACATTCCAAAGTGATTTAAATGTAATGTTTAAATCACTTTTTAGATTATTTCATCAATTTTAAGGTCATTCGTTTGATACGATCTTTCAGTTTTTCCGAAGACAATTTTTCCCGTAATCTATCGGTAATAATAGGAAAACTAAAAGGCGTAGCTTCTTCACATTGTTTCCAGACTACTTCCTGGCTGGCAATTCGATCCAAGGCCAATCGCAGTCTGCCTTCTTCCATTTCATGCTCAAAGGTTTCTCTAAAAGCCTGCTGGTACAACAAGTTGTCTGCTTCGTAGTCCCGAAATACATCAAACAACAATTGTGAGTTGCTTTGTAAATGCTTTGTTTTAATCTGCTTGCTGGGATAACCGGTAAAAACCATTCCACTAATTACTGCAATATCTCGAAATTTACGACGCGCCAATTCGGTACTATTCAAACTTTTTTGAAGGTCGGTAAAAAGATAGTCACTACTAAAAAGAGTATTGTCCAATACATTCTGAATATCCAGGGGCTGGTCGCTTAGCAATTCAAAACCATAATCGTTATACGCTAAAGAAAATGTAATGGGCGATAACAAACTTATTCGGTACGCCAACAAACCGCTCATGGCCATGTGTACAAACCTACCTTCAAATGGATAAAAAACGTGATGATATCCTTCACGGGTTTTAAAGGTTTCAATTAAAAACTCATTCGTTCCCGGAACAATGCTTTCTTTTTCCTGCCTGTCGAAAATAGGAGAGAGGGCTTTTAATTCTGGGGTGTCTCGTTTATGCTCTGCTTCCGACTGCAACTCATTTCTTAAAATTTCAGACATTTGTGAAGAAAGCGCCATACGTCCTCCCATAAAACTTACCACGTTTCTTGTACGCTTGCTACTCCGTCTTACCTGGGCTACCATATTTCTTACCCGAACAAGTTCTAAGGTTCTTCCTGCAAAAACAAAAACATCTCCCGGCTTCATTTTACCAATAAAAAACTCTTCAATAGTGCCTATAAATCCGCCCGTAACATATTTTACCTGCACCATGGCGTCACTTACAATAGTGCCAATGGAAAGACGGTGCATCATGGCAGTTTGGCGACTGTCTACATAAAACCTTCCTTTGTCATCTACCAAAACACGTTTATATTCGTCGTAAGCCTGCAAGCTCTGGCTTCCCATTGTGATAAAATTTAAACACCATTGCCATTGTTCCTCTGTAATACCTTGAAAGCAAAAGGTGTTTTTAATTTCGGGATATAGTTCCTTCGGATAAAAACCGTCACTTACTGCCAACGTCACTAAATACTGAATAAGAACATCAAAACTTAACAAATAGGGAATGCGATCTTCCATGACATCTCCTTTTACCGCCTTTTTTAAAGCCGAAGCTTCAATTAACTCCATTGCGTGGGTAGGCAAAAAGTGAATCACTGAAGGTTCTCCGGGTCTGTGATTACTCCGTCCGGCCCGCTGTAAAAATTTGGCGATTCCCTTGGGGCCGCCAATTTGAATAATAGTTTCTACGGGCGCAAAATCGACCCCCAAATCCAGACTGGAAGTTGCCACCACGGCTTTTAAACTTTCGTTTCTAATGGCTTCTTCTACCCAAATGCGCGTTTCTTTATGAATACTTCCGTGGTGCATTGCTATTTCACCCGCAAACTCAGGGTATTTCTCTAATATTTTCTGAAACCAAATTTCGCACTGACTTCGGGTATTGGTAAAGATGAGGGTTGTTTTACTATCTTTAATTATAGGAATAATGTCATCTAACAAATGCAACCCCAAATGACCACGCCAGGGAAAGGTCTCCATCTTTTTTGGGATGATAGATTTTACTACTATTTTTTTCTTGAGATTGGCTTTAATTAAAACACTTTCTTTTGTCTGGTCGACCGCAGTCGAGACCTTCTTTTTAGAATCTGAATTTTTAATGGACCTCTCGACTGCGCTCGAGGAGACAGCTGTGTTTTTCCCCAACAACACCTCCTGCGCCTGCTCCAGATTCCCAATGGTTGCCGAAATGCCCCAGATTCGTACTAGAGGTGAAATGGTTTTTAACCGGGACAAGCCTAGTTCCATTTGCACGCCTCGTTTGCTTCCCAAGAGTTCGTGCCATTCGTCTACCACAACTGCAGTTAACGTTTTAAATGTTTTTTCATAGCCTTTACTTGCCAGTAGTAACATTAAACTCTCTGGTGTTGTGATGAGCAAATCGGGCATATTTCGTTTCTGTTTTGCCCGCTCACTTTGTGTGGTGTCACCCGTTCGAATTCCTACGGTTAAACCTGTTTCTAATTCGTCTGCAAAGCGTTGTGCTGCTTGTTTTATTTCTACCGAGAGCGCTCGCAATGGTGTGATCCAAATAGCCTTTAACCCTTTAACGTGCTTCGTTTTATACTCTGGATTCTCTTGTATGTATTGCAATACAATGGGAATCCAAAGTGCATAGGTTTTACCACTTCCCGTAGGTGCATTTAAAAGCCCGTGCTTTCCATCGAGAAATGCTTTCCAGGTTTTTTTCTGAAATGGAAAGGCCTTCCAGTTTTTGGACTTAAACCAGTTTTCGGCAATATGTATAAGGTCTGTTTGGTTCATTTTATTTGGGAATGAGCGCCCTTAAGTCGTCCAATGTATTTGCCTCTTCCATGGGTTTGTCTTTTCGCCAGCGTATAATCCGTGGAAAACGAGTGGCGATACCGCTTTTATGACGGCTGCTTTCGGCTATACCTTCAAAAGCAATTTCAAAAACGTGATGGGGTGTGACACTGCGTACAGGGCCAAAACGTTCTAAGGTATTTTTTTTTATCCATGCATCCACTTGTCTAAATTCTGCATCTGTCAGGCCTGAGTATGCCTTAGCGAAAGTCACTAATTCTCCTTTATCCCACAGGCCGAAAGTATAATCGGTATACAAATTGGCGCGTCTTCCGTGGCCGCGCATAGCGTAGGTGAGTACACCGTCGATTGTAAAAGGATCTGTTTTCCATTTCCACCAGTCGCCTTTTTTTCGACCTACTAAATACGGCGAATCTCTTCTTTTCAGCATTAAACCTTCGCTTCGTTTTTCTCGGGAAATTGCGCGTTCTTTTGCGGCAGCTTCCCAACTTTTAAAATGCATCGTTTCACTTAGGTACAATCCAATTTCCTCGCACTCACATTCTGAAATAAGTTGATCCAGAATTTTTCTTCTTTCTGAAAAAGGTCTTTGCCTAATATCCATTCCTTCCCATTCTAATAAATCGTAAGCATTTAAAATAACGGGTGTTTTTTCGAGCAACGCTTTGGAAATATTTTTTCTGCCGATTCGTGTTTGCAGGTCATTAAAATTGCCAATTTGATCATTTCCGAAGGGTAAAATCTCCCCGTCCAACACCGTTCCGTTGGGAATTTTTGAAAGAAAACGCTGAAATTCCGGGTATTTGTCCGTCACCAATTCTTCCCCTCGCGACCACACAAAAACCTCGTCGTTTCTAATAATTACTTGGCTCCTAATCCCATCCCATTTATGTTCAAAACTCCAATTGGTAATGTCTCCCAAATCTTCCTGAAACGAATCTTCCACCGCATACGCCAAATAGAATGGATAGGGTTTGCTTAGGAAATCTTCAGGGTTTTCTTCCAGAATTAGTTTTTGATAGGTGGTGTTTTCAGGAGTCCAGTTACCCATTAATTTATAGGCGAGAATATCTTCATCAATTCCTGTAGCTTTTGACAAGGCTCTTGTCATCAGTTTCTGGCTCACCCCAATTCTAAAACCACCAGTTATTATTTTATTAAAAACAAAGCGTTCAAAGTAACTCATCGCCAACCAATTTTCCTGTAGGTAACTTTTTTTTTCATCTTCTGGGAGGGTACGCAAAAGAATGATTTCAGAAATTATTTCTGAAAGCGATTTAGAAATACTGTTATTCTGGGAGTGCGTAGGTAAGATAAGTGCAATGGTCTCCGCCAAATCGCCTACAATATGGTAGCTTTCTTCAAATAACCACAAGGGAACACCACTAATTTCAGTGGCCCAAAGCCTAAGCAATGTAGTGTTTACAGGTCTTTTGGGTCGGCGATGCGAAAGGATGGCGATGGTCCACAATTTATCATTCTCATCTGCAGAAGTAAAATACGATGCAAGGGCAGCAACTTTTTCATTGGTTTTATTTGTGCTGTCTAATTTTTTTATGAGTTTGGCGAATTCTTTCATACAGTTTCCTCTCCTTCTTTTTTAGTGGTTTCGCTACCTTCCTCTTCGTATTGTGTTTTCTCGGTCCTTGCGTCCAGTCCCATTTCTTCTCGTAGGTATCTTGAGAAAATTTCAGTATACCCGTGAGTTGCGATCACTTTTTCGGCTCCTGTTTCTTTTACTGTGTTTAGCAAGCCGTCCCAATCGGCATGGTCGCTTAATACAAATCCTCTATCAATAGCCCGTCTTCTTCTTGCTCCTCTAAAGGTCATCCAGCCACTGGCGCTTGCGGTTACATAAGGGACCATCTTTCGAATCCACGTTCCTCCGTGCGCACTTGGTGGAGCAAGCACTATATTGCCTAACAATTCTTCTTTTTTGGTGTCTCGTGTTATGCGTATGGTTTCGTGAAAATCGTACTGTTCTCTAAGCACTGCGGTCATATTTTCTATGGCTCCGTGCGTATAAATTTTTCCTATGCTGGCATCTAAATGTTTGAGTAACCGTTGTGCTTTTCCAAGGCTATAACCAAAGAGAATGGATGTTTTGTTTTCGGCTCTATTGGCTGCCCACCAATTGTTAATATCGCTAAAAACTTCGGTTTGTGGAGTCCATTTAAAGGCGGGAAGGCCAAAGGTGCATTCAGTAATGAAGGTGTTACATTTTACAAGTTCAAAGGGCTCTGCAATGCCGTCGTTTTCCGTTTTAAAATCCCCGGTGAACACCCATACTTCCCCTTTGTATTCTGCTCGCACTTGGCTTGAAGCAACTATATGCCCTGCAGGGTGTAGACTAAATGTCACGCTATTTATGGTAAAAGTCTCGCCCCATTCTTTGCCAGCAACAGTAATTTCGCCTAAACGATGTTTTATAATCGGGACATTTTTATGGTGGGTTATGTATTGTTTATGTCCCCAACGGCTATGATCTGCGTGACCGTGGGTGATAATGCATTTGTCAACAGGGCGCCAGGCATCTATATAGACGTCTGCTTGTTTACAGTAAATACCGTTCTCATTAAATTGGAGGAGTGGAGTTTTGGGCACAATTTTTCTTTTTTCTTTTCTTCTTTAAAATTACAGATTTTGAAAGGTTTGTATTTCAGAATTAAGAAAAGTTTAATGCCTCATGGTTCTGAAGCTTTGCTAAAAAGATTCTGTCGCTTTCTTCGGAAATTTTTAGGACTTAGATTATATTTGTAGCATAAATTAGAACTATGTCATTTACAGATTTATTTGAGAGTGGAGAACACAAAAGAAACCTGGGTCATTTTGCATCTATTGCAAATATGGCTGCGGTGAATGGAGCCTTAAATGCAGAGGAAGAGAAAATGCTACGCCGTTTTGCCAAGAAGTTGGATATTGATGAGGGTGAATATGAGGCTGTGTTGAAAAATCCAACAAAATATCCCATTAACCCCCCGAATGATGCAGACCGACGATTAGAGCGTATGCACGATTTGTTCGAAATGATTTTTGCAGATCACGAAATTGATGATCACGAGCGCTTCTTAATTGAAAAATATGCTATAGGATTAGGGTATACGGCAGATTTGGCTCAACAACTTATTAAAAGATCAATAGAAATATACAGCGGTGGCTTGGATATGGAAGATTACCGATACCTTTTGAACAAAAAATAATTTTTATACTTCTTAGAATTAAACAAGAGCTTTTCGATACTATCGAAAAGCTCTTGTTGCATGTTACTGCTTTGCATTGTGCATAAATTCTTCAGCTTTGGTCACCATATTTTTGCTTCCACAGAAAAATGGGACACGTTGGTGTAGTGTAGTAGGTTCAATTTCTAAAATACGCTCAAAACCATTGCTGGCACTACCTCCTGCCTGTTCTGCAATATACGCCATAGGATTGCATTCGTATAGCAAGCGTAGTTTACCTTCCGGATCTTTTGACGTATTTGGATAAATATAAATGCCGCCTTTTATCATATTTCTATGGAAGTCTGAAACCAAGGAGCCTATATACCGTGCAGAATAAGGGCGATTTTCTTCCTCTTTCTGGCAGTATTTAATGTAATCTTTTACTCCTTGCGGGAAGTGTATATAATTCCCTTCGTTTACCGAATAGATATTTCCGTCTTCTGGATATTTCATATTTGGATGTGAAAGATAATACGTCCCAATAGCGGGATTAAGGGTAAAACCATTCACACCATGACCTGTAGAATACACAATCATGGTAGAAGTTCCGTACACAATATATCCGGCAGCAACCTGGTTTTTTCCTGGCTGAAGGAAATCGTCTATCGTCACAGGACTCCCTGTTGGGGTAACTCTTCTGTAAATTGAAAAAATGGTTCCCACGGAAACATTTACATCTATATTGGAGGAGCCATCTAGCGGATCCATTAATACAATGTATTTGTTGTCGTTCTTTTTATTACGCCCCGTAATGGTAATAAAATCGTCTTCTTCTTCACTGGCAATACCGCAAACAATCTCACGGTTGGTGAGGGTCTTTATAAAGATTTCATTTGCGTATACGTCTAGCTTTTGCTGGTCTTCTCCCTGTATATTCGTTTCTCCTGCAGCCCCTAAAATATCTACCAAACCAGCTTTGTTTACCTCGTGGTTCACCACTTTTGCAGCCAAACGTATGGAATTGATCAAGCGCGAAAGCTCGCCTGAAGAATATTTGAACTCTTCCTGATTTTCAATAATAAATTCGCCTAAAGTTTGGTTCTGTTTTGCCATGAGTGCCCGTAGTGCTTAGATTTGACGCAAATATCGGGTTTTTTAAGAAATACCACCGATATTTGTGTATCAAAACCAACAAATGAACGTAAACATACGCAAAGCCGAAAAAAAAGATATGCCTCAAGTTTTGAAGCTTATTAAAGAATTAGCCGCTTTTGAGAAAGAACCTGATGCGGTTGAAGTAACCGTAGCAGACTTAGAAAAAGAAGGGTTTGATAACAAACTGTTCAGTTGTTTTGTTGCTGAAACTGAAACTGAAATAGTGGGAATGGCTTTGGTGTATTTTCGCTTCTCTACCTGGAAAGGGCGTAATGTCCATTTGGAAGATTTGGTGGTGAGCGAAGCATACAGAGGCAAAGGTATTGGCACAAAACTTTACAAAAGAGTCATGCAATTTGCAAAAGAACATCAAGTAAACAGAGCCCAGTGGATTGTATTGAATTGGAATGAGAAAGCTATAAAAATGTATGAAAATTCCGGAGCTACTTTTCACAAAGACTGGTGGGTCGTACTAATGGATTCAGAAGGAATAACTAAAAATAGTGAAGATTGAAAGTATTTAAATTTGGAGGTGCATCGGTTAAAGATGCACAAGGTGTTAAAAATGTAGCTACTGTTTTAAAAAAAACGGGGGAGCAGGATTTGTTGGTGGTAATTTCGGCTATGGGCAAAATGACCAATCAATTAGAAAAAGTGGTAGATGCCTATCTAAGCGAAACGGAATCTGCTACAGCGTCTATTCATGAGTTTACAACCTATCATACCGATATTATGATAGCGCTTTTTGAAAATACGAAACTACCCGTTTTTGAAGAAGTCTCTAAGATTTTTAATAGTCTTTCAACTTTTTTAGAAAATAATAATTCTACAAATCGCCCTTTCGTGTATGACCAAGTGGTAGGTTTTGGAGAGTTGGTTTCTACCAAAATTGTGAGTGCATACCTTTCAAAAATTGGAGTGGAAAACACCTTATTGGACGTTCGTACTTGTATAGCAACGGATAGTAACTATCGGGATGCCAAAGTGGATTGGGAGGCTACACAACAAAAAATTTCAAAGAAAGTTTCAACAAAAGGAATTACCATCACCCAAGGGTTTTTGGGTGCAGAAGGTGCTAATAATTTTACAACAACCTTGGGTCGCGAGGGAAGTGATTATACTGCTGCAATTTTTGCCTACTGCCTCAATGCAGAGGATGTGACCATTTGGAAGGATGTGCCTGGCGTTTTAAATGCAGACCCCAGATATTTTAGCAAAACTACGTTACTGGAACAAATTTCCTATCGTGAAGCTATAGAATTAGCTTTTTACGGCGCTTCGGTAATTCACCCAAAAACATTACAACCCTTACAGAGAAAAGAAATTCCGTTGTACGTAAAATCGTTTCTTAATCCGCTGGATCCCGGGACTTGTGTTGGAAAAGGCGTGACGCTACATCCCATGGTTTCGTGTTTTATTCTTAAGAAAAATCAGGTACTAATTTCACTGTCTTCGTTGGATTTCAACTTTATGATGGAAGATCATATTGGGAACGTATTTAAATGGTTGCACGAATATAAAATGAAAGTAGAACTTATTCAAAATTCGGCAATAAGCTTTTCAGTCTGTATAGATAATAAGTATGACATGCTGGAACCACTGCTTAACAAATTGCGCAGCACCTTTAAAGTAAGATGGAATGAAAACGTAACGCTGTACACCATTCGTCATGCTGAAGCTAAGCAAGTTAAGGCGCTTCTAAAAGATAAAGAACTTTTGTTAAAACAGGAAAGCAGGGGGACTGTGCAATTGGTGGTCAAAGAATAGCGGCGGTTTCGTTATCTTTGTAAACTACAACCACCAAACCACATGGGATTAGTTACTACCAAAGAGATTGCGAAAGCCCTAAAAGTTGATAAACTCGGCTTTTTGGGAACCTTTATGGGGTGGTCTGTGATGAAGGTGCTTAACATATCTACTATAAACAAGGTTTACAATCGCAACAAGCATTTAAGCGGCCTAGAATTTATGAATGGGCTCCTAGATGAGTTTGAAGTAGATTATGAAATTCCTGAAGAAGACTTAAAAAGAATCCCAAAAACAGGCCCATTTATTACTATTTCCAATCATCCGCTGGGTGGGATAGACGGCATTCTATTACTGAAGTTACTTTTGGAACGCCGTCCAGATTATAAAATTATTGCGAATTTTTTACTGCATCGTATAGAGCCATTAAAGCCTTATGTAATGCCTGTGAATCCTTTTGAAGAACACAAAGAGGCGCATAATAGTATGATGGCATTTAAAAGCGCTTTGCAACACTTAAAGGATGGACAGCCCTTGGGCGTATTTCCAGCCGGAGAGGTTTCTACACAGAAGGAGGCACAAATAGTTATTGACAGGACGTGGGAACCTGCCGTAATGAAACTTATAAAAAAAGCAGGCGTCCCGGTAATCCCAATATATTTTCATGGGCGTAACAGTAAATCTTTTTACCGTTGGGCAAAAATGAGCGACACCCTACGCACGGCAAAGCTACCAAGTGAGTTATTGTCTCAAAAAGAACGAACATTAAAGGTGCGTATTGGAAACCCTATTTCACTAGAAGATCAAAACGAACACGAAACCTTAGAATCCTACACGGCTTTTCTTCGGAAGAAAACGTATGTGCTTGCCAATCCATTTCAGAAGAAAAAATTTGTGGATACCCTTCCCAAAACAATTAAACTACCCAAATTACCAAAAAAAATTGTAGGACCCGTTCCAATCGAAGCTATTGAAAAAGAAATACTTGCGCTTCGCAACGAAGAAAAACGTTTGCTGGAGAGTAAAAATTATGAAGTTTTTCTAGCCTCTGCAGACAAAATACCCAACATCCTTTTAGAAATTGGTCGCTTACGTGAAATCACTTTCCGTGAAGTGGGTGAAGGCACCAACAATGCTATTGATATAGATAAGTTTGACAACCATTACCACCATATGTTTTTGTGGGATAACGAAGCGAAAAAATTGGCAGGTGCATATAGAATGGGACTGGGCTCCAAAATTTTTGCAGCGTATGGCATTGACGGATTTTACCTTCAGGATCTCTTCCGCTTTGAGCCAGAACTGCACGATATGATGAGTAAAAGCATTGAGATGGGCCGTGCATTTATTATAAAAGAATACCAACTACGCCCCATGCCGCTTTTTCTTCTTTGGAAAGGCATCGTGCACACCACCTTGCGGTATCCAGAGCATAAATTTTTAATTGGTGGTGTAAGTATTAGCAATCAATTTTCAGAATTCAGTAAGAGTTTGATGATTGAATTTATGAAATCTAATTATTATGATCCGTACATAGCGCAGTATATAAACCCAAAAAAGGAATACAAAGTAAAACTGAAGGATGCCGATAAAGATTTTATTTTTGACGAAAGTGAAGCAGATCTCAACAAGTTCGATAAGCTTATAGACGAAGTAGAACCAGGCGCATTGCGATTACCCGTCCTCATTAAAAAGTATATTAAACAAAACGCAAAAGTAGTAGCGTTTAACGTAGACCCGCTTTTCAACAACGCGGTAGATGGGTTAATGTATATTCGTATTGCAGATTTGCCCGAAAGTACCGTAAAGCCAGTTATGGAAGAATTTCAAGCCGAATTGGAGAAAAGATACAGCAACGGCAACAAGGCTGCAAATGAAGAAGAATAACTATTTTTCTCTAAATAAAAGTTCAGCTAAAACAGTTGCTCCTTTATTATTTAAATGATCCTGATCTCTAAAATAGTAATCTGCCTGTAAAGAATCCTGAAAATTAAGAACGGGGAGGTTGTGATTTTTAAAAACCATATCTGCTTCAAAACTTTTACCTTTCAAAAATGTATTATAAGTGGGACTAACGGGAAACTTCACTCCCACAAGTTCAATGTGGTGTTCTTTGCAAAGTGCTATGATACGTTGTAAAGAAGCTTCTAAAGTAGCCGATTTTTCTTCACCAGTAAAATATACCTTAAAGCGTTTCATGCTTAGCCTAACTTTTTCTGTAGACTCTTTATTTTCCCAGGGAATAAGGGGCTTAGTAGCACGACTTCTCTTTAGGAAGCTAACAAAATAATTCTTAAGAAGGGGAACGTATTTAGTATTAAAATAGACTGTATTTCTTTTTAAATACACATTCGTTACATACCCAAAAATAGTAGGATAATCTTCATAGGTGGTAAAATAAGCAGACAGTGTATTATTGTTGTATGCCTCTCTATCTGGAGAGAGCATGTGGGCATCTACGGTTAAATAAATTGTTTTCGGTTTGCCATTTCGCAAGAGGTATTTTAATTTGCGTTCAAGGTCTATATAAGAGTCGCTTCGGTCCGAAAAATTTTCGACACCATACACCAAAGGAATCGTGTCCAACGATGCGCCGTGAGAATCTGCCAATAAATAAATTTCTTTATGGAGCGAAACACTCGTATAATCACTAATGTAAATAGATTTAACCAGCTGTAGTAAGCCAAAATTTATGACCCACAGTACTATAATAAAAAGCCCTGTTTTAATTAGAAATTTTCTCATACGATGGCTCAAATCTACATATTTAAAAAGTGTTACAGACTAACTATTTTATTCTGAAGGATCTATTTTAATCCATGTTGCTGGTATTTAGAATATAAAACCATTAAGTACTATTCATTACTTTTGTACTTTAGGGTGCTCAATACCAATATTTTATGAAAACAGCCAAAACTATTGATGAGGTTATTTTAATCTTAGAACAAATTATTGTTACCGAAACGAAAGCCAATAGCAATCTTGTCTATTTTCCTGTTCTTTATAAACAAGTTACCCACCGCATAAAAGAAGGAATTGAAAAGAACGAGTTTGAAAATAACAACCGTATGGAAGTGCTGGATGTTATTTTCGCCAACCGTTATATAAAAGCATATTTTCAGCTAAAAAATAATGAAACGCCATCACAGAGTTGGGCCAATGCATTTGCTGAAGCTAACAATGGAAAGTTACTCATCATGCAACATGTGTTGTTGGGAATTAACGCGCATATAAATCTCGATTTGGGTATTGCCGTTGCCGAAACAGTTGGAGAAAACGGTGATATGGCCAATTTTGAAAACGATTTTAACAAAATAAATGAAATTCTAGCCAGTTTGGTAGATGGTGTTCAAGAGCGTATTGGTAGGGTTTCCCCACTTTTTTACTTGTTGGAAAGGTTTGGAAAAGGGAAAGAGGATAAAATTGTGACTTTCAGTATACTTATTGCCCGAGATGGCGCGTGGCTATTTGCCAATCAATATCATTTTTCTCACACAAAAGATCTAGAATTCCAGCGAAGAGATATCGTTATTGGAATGCTCGCCACAAAGCTCACCAAAACAAAAAGTCGTTGGCTGCAGTGGGTGGTTAAAAGTATTAGATGGCTGGAAAATAAAGATGTTCCGGCAGTAGTAATGGTGTTGAATTCTTAAAGACTAGGGAAGATGAAAATCAAAAAAAATGCCAATACCAATACCCAAAAAATAGTTGCCATAAGCGCAGTGAATAGATGAAAAACTTTGAGTTGAGGCTTTAGTAGTGCTAAGGGTATTATAAAGAAAATAGCACCAAAAATTCCGCTAATCCCAATTAAACCAATGGTAGTAAGCAACAGTCCAGAATCTTTTCCTGAAAAAATAAATTTAAGAGCATGGGTGTCTTCGGGGCCTGCTTTTTTTTGAATATGTAAGGCATACAATCCATAAAGCCCGAAAATTAAGGGTATATACCACGTCGTCGCGTAGGTCACTAAATCGGTTTCGGACATATTATTGAAATTGATACCATAGAAATACACAAATATTCCGAAGCCTAGGGCCAAAAATAGAAAGTAGAATAGTTTTTTCATTTTATAGTATCTACTCGTCATCATCATCGTCATATACCATTTCCATTCTATTTTCTTCCATTTGGATCCTGGTGTTAACAAAACTCAATTGATAGGAGGGTGATTTTTTGAATATGCTTTGTACTTCTCCGTGAGGGAGTGCTTGGGTGTTTATAAGCATTTTTTCGAATTTTGCCATTTCGGTCATAAAGTTGCTCCCAAATCCTGATGATAAAATAGCCTGTACTTGCACATCCATAGGTTGCTTGGCTATTTTTATTGCGAATTTATCAAAGAGGATGCAATCTACTTTTGGGTCGTCACAATCCATAATTGCTTTTTTAACAACGGTTAATTGCTGCAACAAAGCTGCTTTGTTTTTACCGTTCTTAGCGTTTGAAGGTCTTTCAGTTTTGATCTCTTTGGCGTCTTTTTTTTCTATTTTTTGACTCGTGCCAATAGCAGGAATAAGTAATAAAGCTAGTATATAAATATATTTTTTCATGGCTATTAATTCTAGGAGTTATTCGTATCTCAAAACTACCTGAAAATGAATTAAATAGTATATATGAAAATGCCTATATATAAAAAATGCGTGAATTCATAGAGGGCTCAAACTAAATCGCATGCCCATTGTTTCAAGAAAGTTGCCAAGATAGTTTAAGTATACATTTCAAAAAGGAAAGCCTTTGAAGGTATTATAGCGATCATTCAGTACAAAGAAAAAAAGAGGTATGTGCTGTGTTAAGGGAATTCTAACCGTGAATAGTTTCGGACTTGCCGTAATTTTTAATAATTTCTCCTTCAAATTCTATGAGTTCTTGCCAGCGTTTGTCAATATCAACATCCTGACCATACTTTCTTGCAAAGCCTAAAAAAGTGGTATAATGGCCAGCTTCACTAATCATTAACTCCCGATAAAATTTGGAAAGTTCTGGGTCTTTAATGCGTTCCGAAAGTAATTTAAAACGCTCGCAACTTCTAGCTTCAATCATAGCCGAAAATAATAATCTATCTACCATGGCCTGTTCTCTGCTTCCTCCGCGATTCATAAATTGATATAACTGGTTTACATAGTGGTCCTTTCGCTCGCGACCTAATTTATAGCCTCGTTTTTTAATAATTTCGTGTACCATTTCGAAATGCTCTAACTCTTCTTGAGCCAGTTTTAAAAGGTCTGTAACCAAATCAACATGTTGGCTGTTTAATGTTATAATAGTAATGGCATTGGTAGCGGCTTTTTGCTCGCACCACGCGTGGTCTGTCAAGATTTCTTCTAAGTTGCTTTCTACAATGGTTACCCATCGTGGATCTGTAGCGAGTTTAAGGTTGAGCATGCTGTAAGGGTTTAGTTTTTTTGCTGGAAGATAGAGCACTACAAAAATAGTAGTAGTAAAATAGTTAGTATTGCTGGTATAGCCTGAATAAAAAATATTTTTTTAGAAACTGAAAAAGCACCATAAATTCCCGCAATAGCTATACAGCTTAAAAAAAATACAGCCACGTTATGTTGCCATTCTAAGTTTTCAATAAAGAAAGTCCAAATAAGTCCAACAGCTAAAAAACCATTATAAAGCCCTTGATTGGCTGCCATAGATTTGGTTTTAGGAAAAAGATCTTTTGGAAATCCCTTAAAAATTTTTGGGCCTTTGGTGGTCCAGGCAAACATTTCAAAATACAGAAAATATAGATGAAGAAAGGCAATAAAACCTATGAGAATTTTTATGGCTATTGGCATATGGTATTATTTTTCTTTTATAAAATTACGACAATAATCCTTAACCTCCTTGCTAGCACTGGTAAAAGCGGCCGATTCCCTATGTTTTAAGCTTTCAAAAATAAAAAAGCCTTCAAATATATATCTGAAAGCTTTTAAATTTTATTAGAATTAATTTATAAGGATACGGAGTTCAGTCCAAGTTTAAACTCTGTACAGGTACCTAAGGTTTCCACTGCATCCGTGTGCTTTCCTGGTAAGGAAGGTTCACATTGAAAAACTAATCTTAAAACCAAGGCTTTTTACCCACTTGATAGGTGTTGTAAAAATCCTCGTCGGTCTTGGTGATGTAAATAATTCCTTCAATTAGCCCAATGATAATAGGAATATACATGGTAAAAGCACCAATTATAATACACATAAGAGGAAAAGACACTAAAAGAATCCCTAATAATATGAGTCCTTCGCGTGTGTAGCCTAATACAAATTTATGGGCGCCAAAACCACCTAAAAAAATACCCAGCAACCCTGCGAGCATTTTTTTATTTTCTATGGGAGGTGTTGGGTTAAAGCTGTTTGTTGTCTCTTGATTTTCCATAAGTAAAGATTAAAACCAGCCTTTTTTACCTACTTGATAGGTTTGGTAGAATTCTTCATCGCTTTTGGTTAGGTAGATAATGCCTTCAATAAGACCAATAATGCTTCCAAACCCGCAAGTAACTACAGTAATTATAATTTGAATTATCCCTTCTTTTGTATAACCAAGGACAAACTTGTGAATTCCTAAGGAACCAATCAGGATCCCGAGAATACCCGCCATCATTTTTTTGTTTTCTTGGCTATGAGTAACCTCATTCCAGCCTTCTTTAAAATCGTTTGCGGCTTTGTTAGCTTCGTTGCCTACGTTTTCTGCAGCATCTTCAAAGTTTTTTTTTGTGCTATCGTGGCCTTCTGTGTTGTTTTCAGACATTTTAGTATGGATTTGGTTGAGCGTTAAATGTATAAATTATTTTTTAACGAGCACGCACTTTTTAGCTAATTTGCTCTAGCACACGTTTATTGGGTGAGTAACGCTTTAATTTCACGAATCGTTTTTTCACTAGTAGTAGCCACAATTCCCTCCTCAAAGAAACTTGCACTGTGCATAGATACGTTGGGGATTTTTGTAAGTGTTTGTACTTTATCGGTTGCTGAACAATGAATCATGTAAAACCCAGCTTGTTTAAATTGCAAACAGTTATTCACATTAATTCCGCCACCAGGCATAACTTGAATGTGCCCATTTGCTTTGTTTTGTAATGCTTTAAGCAATAATATTCCTTCTAGTGCCGAAGATTTTTGACCAGAAGATAAAAGTCTGGGTATATCTAAAGCTATAAGTTGTTCTAATGCTTGTTCAGGGTTTTTAACCCAATCAAAAGCACGGTGAAAAGTAAACTCCATACTGCCCGAAGTCTCATTCAATAGTTTTGTTACTTCAAGATCTATTTCAAGTTCACTAGTTAAAGCACCACTTACAATACCGTCGCATCCAAGTTCTTTACAGGTTTCTATGTCACGAAGCATGATGTCTAGTTCCGCTTCGGTATAAGTAAAATTACCGCTTCTAGGGCGTATCAATACGTGAATAGGAATCGTTAATTCTACCAAGACTTTTTCCAGCAATCCAAAAGAAGGGGTAAGCCCTCCTACCGAAAGTTCGGTACAAAGTTCAATACGATCTGCTCCCGCTTCTTGGGCAGCGAAGGCACTTTCAAAACTATTGGCGCAGATTTCTAGAAGCATTCGATTTTAGATGTACGATTTCAGATTTTTTTGTTTGCTTTTCAAAGTGTCGAAATGACTGCGGGTGTCACCTCGACCTTAGGAGAGGTCACATTTGAGTGAGTGGGATTGAGAATAAATTTCCGAGCTTAGCTTGATGTGTGATTTCTCCTTTCGTGGAAATGACTATCTACTCAAAAGCACTGTCCACGGGTTCCCAAAGTTCAATTCTGTTCCCATCGTTGTCCATGATATACCCAAATTTTCCATATTCAAATTCTTGGATGTCTCCCAGTACTTCAACGCCTTCTTTTTTTAGCACTTTTAATAATGCTGCCAAATTTTCAACCCGATAGTTGAACATAAAATCTTTTTTACTTGGTTCAAAATACTTGGTGTCCTTTGGAAACGGACTCCATTGTGTGGAGCATTTGTTGCCATTTTCGTCTTTCCACCAAAACGTACAGCCCCAATCGTCTGTGTTAAACCCCAAATGTTTTTTATACCAATCTTTGGTAGCTTTTGGGTCTTCGGTTTTAAAAAATAACCCGCCTATTCCTGTCACTCTGTTTTTCATCTGTATACTATATTTGATAAATTGGAAGATGCAATGCCCAAATTACTCCTGTTTGTTTAATTTACAATTTGTTATTGGGCATTTCATACTTATACGTGTTGGTCTATTAAAATTGTATTGCCATCGGGGTCTACTACGACACAGCTAGCAGGGCCTTTTGTGGTCTCATTGGCTTCTGTGATCATGGTCATTCCTGCTGCTTTTAAATGTTTCTGAATTTCTCTTACATCATCAAAACCTTCCACTTTATGTGCATTTTGATCCCAACCTGGATTAAAGGTAATGATGTTTTTATCGAACATTCCTTCAAAAAGACCAACCAGGGAGTCTTCGTTTTTCATAATGAGGTATTTCTTTTCTAAATCGCCAGCAAACTCTGTAAACCCTAGGGATTCATAAAATACTTTCGATTTTTTAATGTCTTTTACAGTAAGGCTTATGGAAAAGGCTCCTAATTTCATAGGTATTGGTTTAGTAGTTATTTTTTCTTGATAGCGGCTTCATATATATTAATCCATTCCTGCGGGGTCATTTTACGGGCTAATTCTTCTATTAAACTATATGGGATATCCTCCATTTTCTTAAACCGAATACAGCTTTTTCCCATATCCAGTTTGTATTTACAATGCTTAGGATATTCTGTTACAAACCAATCTAGCAGTTCTTTCTTAGCATACAGACCACTATGATATACTGCTACAAAATTCTTCTGTGATGCAATGTTTACGAACGGTAACGGATCTTTAGTATTACAATGATAGCCTTCTGGATATATGGAATGTGGCACATAAAAACCAATCATTTTATAGAGAATTCCTTCCTCGAACCCTTTTGGGAGGTGTTCCTGAAAGACGTTACAAAGCCTTTTAACTGGTGCTTGCCTATCTTCTGGTAGTTGAGAGATATAGTGGGCTATGTTATTGGCTTCGTATTGCATTTTTTAAAATTTACGAATTAGGGAAATGTTCTGTTATTTTTTCGGCTATAGTTTGGGCTAGTTTTATGTTACTTTCTACCGTCCAGCCAGCTATGTGTGGCGTGAGAATTACATTAGGCATGGCAATGAGTTTTTTAAATTCTGAAGGCATGTCATCGGAAAAAAGCGACTCGAACGATAGCTTTTCGTATTCCAACACATCGAGTCCTGCTCCTAAGATTTTACCGCTTTCAATAGCCGAAACGACAGCTGCAGTAACAACGTTTTTCCCTCTTGCCGTATTGAGCAACCAAAATGGTTTTTGAAACGCTTCAATAAATTCTGAGTTTACCATGCTATCGGTCAAGGGCGTCCAGGGCGTGTGCAGGCTCACCACATCTGCCATTTCTTGTAAGGTTTTTAGTGCTACTTGCGTTGCATTACGATCCCCAACTTCTTCTTTTATATCGTAACAAAGCACGGTACAATCAAATCCTTTTAATTTTTTTGCAAAGGCTTTGCCCATATTTCCATACCCTATGAGGCCTACCGTTTTTCCGTCTAATTCAATTCCACGATGTGCTTCACGTTGCCAATGACCCGTTTTTACACTTTGGTCTGCAGTATTCAGTTTGTTAAGAAGTGCCAGAAGTAATCCCAAGGTATGCTCGCCAACTGCATTTCTATTTCCTTCGGGCGCGGCGAATAATTTCACACCTTTGTTTTCGGCATACGGGATGTCAATACTTTCGAGACCAGCACCAACTCGGGCAATAAATTTTAGTTTTGTGGCGGCATCTAAAAAGGTCTTGTCAATTTTAAAACGGCTTCGGATTACAATGCCCTCGTATTTTGAAATGATTTTTTCAATTTCCTGTTTGGAAGCCGTGTAGTTTTCATAATTAGAAAACCCTGCTTGTTCCAATTGGTCAAGGAGTAACGGGTGGTTTTGATCTAGGTGCAAAATTTTCATATCTTAAAAGTAGAAAAACGAAAATTGAAAAACGAAAAAACTTGAAGTTTTTATAAGTTTGGACAACTCATTACAACTGCCAGCTAGATTTTGGGATAGGAGGTTTGTGTTTTTTCGTGCTTAATTTCGCCCGTATGCTTAGTAGATAACTTTTCGAAGAGTAAGACGTGTACTTCCTCATCTCCTTGTGATTTTGGACAATGCTCTACGCCTTTTGGGACCACGATGATTTCACCTTCTTTTAGTATTTCAATGGTATCTCTAAAATGCATTTCCAAGGTTCCTTTCTGAACAAAAAACAATTCGTCTTCATCCTCGTGTTTGTGCCAAACAAATTCGCCTTGTATCTTGGCTAGGATCACTTGCATGTCATCTACTACAGCAATTTGGTGAGGATGCCATTGCTTGCTAAATTTGCTGAACTTTTCTTGGATGTTTATTGGTTTCATAGGATAAAATTAAAGGCGAAATAGAAATGGAATTGTTTACAGAAACAAAGCACGAATTTCTTCGGTAATTCTGGCAGGGCGTTGACTTTCTAGCTCTACATAACACCACACTGTTTTGGCGTTTACCAGTACTTTGTTGTCACTAATTCTAGTAATTTTATAGCTACGTTCGCTTTTTACACCTTCGGCTAAGGTAACCCAGGTTTCCACGCGTAGTTCTTCTCCTTCAAAAGAAGGGTTTTTATAAGAAATGGTATGCTCCAATACCACCCAAAAATGACTTTCTTGAAACTGTTTTGGCGCTGTGGAAAGCCAGTGCTTTTCAGCTACATCAATACACCATTTTAAATAGGTAATGTTATTTACGTGGGAGTTTTCATCTATAGCAGAAGCTGGAACCGTTATGTTTTCTGAGAATATTTTCAAAATCCGAGAATCACTTTAGCAATATAGAAGAATAAGAAAATTCCGAAGATATCATTACTGGTAGTAATAAAAGGCCCCGTTGCAATTGCGGGATCGATACCTCGCTTGTCTAAAATAATTGGGACAAACGTGCCTACCAAAGCAGCAACGATTATAACCGAAAGCATGGAAACGGCAATCGTGATGCCAACCAGTTGATCCAGTCCAGCCACATAGCCATAAACAATTACTAAAAATCCCAATGCCGTACCATTGATAAGTGCTAGCCCAACTTCTTTCACCAATCTGTTAAATAAACTTCCCTTCACATTATCGTTTGCAAGACCTTGTACTATAATTGCACTGGATTGTACTCCTACATTTCCTGCCATAGCAGCGATGAGCGGTGTAAAGAAAAATAAAATGGGAAATGAGTTGAGTGCTTCTTCGAAACCCTGCATAATATAAACACTACCCAGGCCTCCAAAAAGGCCTAATACCAACCAAGGCAGGCGTGCGCGGGTTAATTGCCAAATACTATCATCTGCCTCCACATCTTGTGAGATACCAGCGGCCATTTGGTAATCTTTTTCGGCTTCGTCTTTAATGAAATCTACAATATCGTCAATGGTAATTCTACCTACCAAAACCCCTTCTTCATCGACCACAGGAATAGCTTCCAGATCATATTTTTGCATGATTCTGGCTACCTCTTCATTCTCGGTGTGGACGGTTACATAGTCTACTTTTGGAATAAATACTTCTGAAATTTTAGTTTTTTCGGTTGCTGTTAAGAGATCTTTAAGCGAGAGTCTTCCTGTTAATTTCCCTTCTTTGTTGGTAACATAAATAGAATGTACCCGGGTTACGTTTTCGGCTTGGCGACGCATTTCCCGCACACAACCGGCTACTGTCCAGGTTTCTTTTACCTGCACCAATTCCTTTGCCATTAAAGCACCAGCAGTATCCTCGTCATACCGAAGCAAGTCCACAATATCTGCAGCAAGCTCCTGGTTTTCAATTTGCTTAATTACTTCTTTCTGAACTTGCTCGTCTAATTCTGCCACCACATCGGCTGCATCATCAGAATCCATTTCTGCTAATTCTCCTGCAATTTCGGTGGGAGAAAGGCGATCCAGAATTTTTTCCCGAACGTCATCGTCCAGTTCCATGAGCGCTTCCGAAGTAAGATCGCTCTCCAGTAATTTTATAAGATAGGTTGCTTCATCGCTGTTTAATTCTTCTAAAATTTCAGCAATATCGGCATAGTGAAGTTCTTGCAGGAGTTCGCGTAGCTTGTTACCGTCTTTAACGTTAATAAGCTGCTCAACTATCTGTAAAAAATCAGTCGTTAGTTGAAACTGCATCGTTGGCTATCTTTTGGGTGAGCGAAATAAATTGAGCAACACTAAGCTGTTCTGGTCGTTGCCCAAAGATACTATCTTCTTTCAGTTTATCGGAAAGATTAAAAGATTTTAAACTATTACGAAGCGTTTTCCTGCGTTGCTGAAATCCTGTTTTTACCACTTTAAAAAGCAACTTTTCGTCACAAGCAAGATCGTAATTTTCTTTTCTGGTTAGCCGAAGCACACCACTATCTACTTTAGGTGGCGGATTAAAAACTTCTGGTTTTACGGTAAAAAGATATTCGGCATCAAAAAAAGCCTGGGTCAATACTGAGAGAATTCCATAGGTTTTGTTTCCTTCCTTGGCGCAAATACGCTGGGCAACTTCTTTTTGAAACATTCCTGAAAATTCGGGCACTTGGTCCCGGTTCTCTATAGCTTTAAATACAATTTGTGTAGAAATGTTGTAAGGAAAATTTCCTATGATGGCATACTGCTCATCGCCAAAAATTTCGGTGCAATCGCTTTTTAAAAAATCGGCTTCTAAAATTTGAAGGTTCTCATTGGGATAGGTGTCAATAAGATAGGTAATAGATTCGCTGTCCAAATCCATGGCGACTACTTCAATAGGTTTTTCGATTAAGTATTTGGTAAGCACACCCATTCCTGGACCAATCTCCAGCACATTTTTATACCCTTGAAAGGATAGCGTGTTCGCAATTTGTTCCGCTATAGTTTCGTCTTCGAGAAAGTGTTGTCCTAAGTATTTTTTGGGTCTAATTGACATTATGATTCAAATTTTACAGCATATTCATCAATCACTTCCAGCTCGGTACGGAAGGCGAGCACCTTATCGGCAAACAGCTTTAAACTGTCTGCTCTTAATCGTTCCGCATCATTTTTATAATAATTTTCCAAAGCTTCCCGTGATTTTGCTCTGTATTGAATAGAATAGGTAGTGCCACCCATATCTTCTTCTACCAAAACTTTAGTGAGTTTGGCTTCGTTAAAATGGCCTGTTGCTAGCACCTGTGGGATGTGTTCTTTAATCCAAGCCAACCATTTGTCGTGTATGCTTGCATCAATATTTGCGGTTACGTTGTATATAATCATAAGCGTTATGTGAAAATTTAATTTTCAAGTATGATGTTTTCTGGGATTAAAATCACTCTATAGCATCCCCGCGAAGCATCCTGAAACGTTTTCGGGCTTCTATAAAGTAAATACTATCGGCAAAATTATAGATAATTTGTTCGTAGTACTCTTTGGCCTTTTCAGGGAATGCAAGTTTATTTTCGTACAATTTGGCGAGATGATAATACGCATCATCTGCCAGGATATCTTCTTTGTAAAATTCTATTAATTTCAGGTAATTGGCTTCGGCCTTATCGTAAGCGCCTATTTTTTCATAGATCTTACCTTGTTTTAGCAGCACTTCATCTTCAATTTTTTCGCCCTTGTGGTTTTCTAATATTTCAGACAACGTAACAATAGCTTGTTGGTTTTTATTCTGAAGTGCTAGTAATTCGGCTTTTGCAAATTTCTTTAAAGCTGTTTGTGTGGAGTCTTCCATAGAGTTGTCACGAATCATCAAACTTAGCTGCATGGCATCATTTGCAATAAGTTGTGAAGCCGATTTCTTTAAAACGTCCAATTGAACTTGCGACCATTCAAAATCTCCTTTATAATAACTCGTTTGTGCTACTTTAAAACGTGCTTCTTGCGCCAAAACATCGTTTTTTACTTTTTTCTGAATTTGAGAATAATAAATCAGGGCCTGATTAAATTGCTCACTAAACACCAAAATATCTGCCAATTCCATTTTTACTCGTGCTTCTTGGTAACTCGTCATGTTTGATTTGGACAATGTCTTCAAATTTGAAATGGCCTCATCATTCTTGCTCATATTAAAAGCTAAAAAATGATTGTAATCTATTTGAAGCATATAGCTTTGCGTGTCCCTTCCGTAAGTGTCTAGCAAGGTTTCAAATTCCTGTGCGACTGCGGGATATTCTTTTTCGGTTGCCGTTTTCAACTTAATTTTCATTAGGTATTGATAGTTGCGCAACTTCTCTTCTGGCGTGGCACTATTTTCTATGGCATAGTTGAAGGCATTTTCGGCATTTTCGTAATCGGTATCGTTTAAGGCGATAAAACCAAGATCTACGATACCAGACAAGTCATCGCCTTTTCGCTTATAGATTGCCTTTTCCTGAATAAAAGCTTTTTTGTATTCCTTTTGCTGAATAAAAAGCCAGCTCAACAATTCATTATAGAGTACATCAGGATTTTCCTGAAGGCGTTTCAGTAAGGTTTTCCGAAGGACAGCATTTGCTTCGTTATTGGAATCTTCGGTAACATATGTGCTAAAATTACGCTGTGCGATACTTCTATAGGATGGGTTGGTTTGTATGAGATTTAAATAGGTTTCAAACATTTTTTCCAGCGCTCCCTGTTCCCCATAAATACGGGCTAATTGCGGATTGAAATTGAGGTTGGAATCCATTCCCATAGCAATTTCGTAGGTGGTTGCGGCTTCTTCTAGCAGGCTGTATCCTTCAAAAGATCTCCCTATGTAGTAAGCATAATTTGGATTTTCGTTTAAAAACTGAATAGCGTCGGAATTGGCACGCGTAGCAAGTGAATCCTTATTTTGCAACGCATAATTGTGTCCTAGATCTACATATAATTGTGGGAGTCTTCGTCTTGGATCTAGTTGTTGTCTCAAGAGCTGTTCGGCCTCATCAAACTGTTCTAGTTGTTGGTGTATCTCTACTGTAGACAAAATATAATCTAACCTATTTGGATTCGCCTTTACCAGTTTTTGATAGATCGAAAGCGCTTTTTCGTATTCACCCTGTTCAAAGTAATTTTTGGCCAAGGCCTCACTCTGAGCAAAGCTGTTTACTGAAAAACAAAGGAGTACGATGAATAGTAAAATACGCATAGGGTAAAGATACAGTTTCTGAAATACGATTTACGAATTACAAATGATTGATTTGAGAAGGTACAATTATTACGCCAAACAGCGTGTAATCTATTAGGTAAAGAAGAAATCCTTGATACCAGCTAAGATACTTTGTACTGCGTAGGAAGCTAGAATAAGCCCCATTACCTTACTAATTACCGTGATACCATAGGCACCAATTTTTCTTTGCACCACATTGGCAGTTAAAAGCAACAAACCTGTAATAATTACAACCACTAATACCAGCACAGTAGTTGTGGCTTGCTGTTGTATGGAGTAAATATGATTATCTGTCATTAACACTACCGCCATAATTGCTCCAGGTGAAGCTATAGACGGTATGGCAACAGGAAAAATGGTAACGTGTTTATAGTCTGTTATTAGATGTTTTTCCATTTCGGGCTTGCCGTCTCCAAAAATCATGGTGAGTGCGAATAAAAACAGAATCACACCTCCGGAAATTTGGAATGCATCTAACGAAACTTCCATTCCTTCAAGGATAAGCTGTCCAATTACAATAAAGAATAATAAAATGAAAAAAGCCACTATACTTGCTCGGATAGCAATTTTCTTTTTGTGTTTTTCGTCAAAATCTTTTGTAGCTTCAAGATACACAGGAACAGAACCCAATGGGTCTATTACTGCGATTAGAAATAATATGGTAGCTAAAATTTCTGACATACTATTGTATCATATCAAATCCGCAATACGGAATTAATACTTCTGGAATTTTAATTCCATGTTCCGTTTGATAGTTTTCCAGAATTCCAGCTAAAACGCGTGGTAATGCCAGAGCACTTCCGTTTAAGGTATGCACGAGTCTGTTTTTACCGTCTTCGTCTTTAAAGCGAAGTTTTAATCTGTTAGCTTGAAAAGTTTCGAAGTTAGATACTGAAGAAATCTCCAGCCATCTGTCCTGTGCTGTGCTAAACACTTCAAAATCGTACGTTAAAGCGGCTGTAAAACCTAAATCCCCACCACATAAGCGTAAAATTCGGTACGGTAATTTTAAATCGCGCAAAATACTTTTTACGTGTTCTACCATTCCGTCCAATGCGTTATAGCTAGTATCGGGATGTTCTATACGAACTATTTCAACTTTATCAAACTGGTGCAATCTATTTAATCCACGAACGTGCGCGCCGTAACTTCCTGCCTCACGACGAAAACACGGGGTGTATCCGGTACAGGTAATTGGCAAGTTGGTATGTGGCACTAAATCACCTCTAAATAAATTGGTTATAGGTACTTCTGCGGTTGGGATAAGGTAGAGGTCATCTTCAGTTGCGTGATACATTTGCCCTTCTTTATCTGGCAATTGTCCTGTGCCACGAGCAGATTCCTCATTCACTAAATGGGGTACTTGATATTCTGTATAACCGGCTTCAGTATTTTTGTCGAGAAAATAACTGATTAAGGCACGTTGTAATCTTGCACCTTTTCCTTTGTACACAGGGAAACCTGCGCCCGTTACTTTTACGCCTAATTCAAAATCTATAAGGTCGTATTTTTTGGCCAGTTCCCAATGCGGTAAGGCTCCGTTGTTTAGCTTTGGGATGTCACCTTCAGCAAAAACTTCTTCATTGTCTTTTTCATCGGTTCCTGCCGGGACTAGGTCGTTTGGGATGTTTGGAATGGTGTACAACAAGCTCTCTAAGGTTTCAACAGCAGAATTCAATTCTTCTTGAAACTTTTTAGAGGCCTCTTTTAACTGGCTTGTTTTCTCTTTCAGAATAGTTGCTTTCTGCGTTTCCCCATTCTGAAAAAGCTTCCCAATTTCCTTAGAAAATGTGTTACTCTGCGCCAAGGTATCGTCCAGCTTGGTTTGGGCAGCACGACGATTTTCATCTGCTTCCAAAATGGCATGAATGTCTGCTGAAGCATCTAATCCACGTTTTTTTAAGGCGTTGATGTAGGCATCTTTATGAGCGCGTATTTCGTGTACTTGTAACATTTTCTGTGAGAATTTTGAAGTTGTAAAGTTAGATATTTTGATTAATTTACACTAGAAATCCTTTTATTAGAATATGTCATACAAAAAGAAGGCCCCAAAGCAAAAATCTATGCAAAATAAACCTGTTGATAACAATGTAGAGTCTGAGCCAGAATTAGAGAAAGTAATGTTTGCATATATCGGAACAGCAACACGGCTAGGTGTTGGCGGGACTAAAACAACAGAGGAAGATTTTTATAAAGTAAAAAGTGACGGTTCATATAATACTTACCGTAGTAAATGGAAGTATTACGATGCATATGAATTACAACCTTTAACTAGGACAAAAAAGTTTTTAAATAAATACGTATTATACTTTTTATTGCTTATTTCTATATTATCAATATTATTTCATAATGTAGTATTTAATGAAATCCCTGAGTTTTTTTCTAAAGGTTATGAGATTGGTAGTGTTATTTCTAAAATAGGTTTAGCATATGTGGCTAGTTTTATATTTTATTTAATAGTTGTAGTTAAAAAATCTAAACAAAATAGAAAGAACATATTTTCAATTGTTTATGGTTTGACAAACACACTTGTTTATTATGGTAATTCAGTTTTTAAATTAATTTTAGAATGCGCAGGGAAAGACGAAATGGAATTCTCATCTCAAGCTATTTCAAGAGTTGAATTTAATAAGATTTGTGAGGTATGTAATGTAAGCATTATTAATGATCAAGGACGTTCATATGGCATAGAAATCGAGCAAAATGGTGTTAATCTAGTAGACACTTACGTTGAGAGAATATTTAATTATATGCCATTTTTAGACGGGGAGTATGTTGTATTGATTAGTAAGATTGAAAACACTAGGTTTTTTAAACATGCAGGTCTTTTAATTTTTGGGCTTAATCCTAATATCAAAAACCTTTCTAATATTATATATGATTATTTAGTTCTCATTGAACAGGTTAATAATTACAATACTAAACAGATATTGAAAGAGCTTAAATAGTTATTCGACTTTCTTGTGATAATCTACAGGTGCGGGCTCTATCCAATCGTGATGTTTAAAAGGATGCCACTCTTGTGCGGCAATATTGACGTCTGGTTTTATAAATTGATGGTATTCGCCACCATTAATTTTCAGTTTAACGTCCATAAAAACTTGTACGTTTCTCCCTTCTTTGGCTTCTGCCTTTTTTATTTCTTTTGCAAGTCGCCATAACAGGTCGGGCTTGCTTTTTACGGAACGTTCCTGTTTGCTGCTTAGTATTTTTCGGAAATTGTAGGATTTCTTTTCTACGCTGCCTTCTTCTTGGGTATACACAATTAATCTAGCGCCTTTGCTACGTAGCATCATGCGCCAGCTTAAGCGATGTCCTTCTTCGGTCCAGAGCACATCGTCTTGGAATGCCCAATGTCGGAGGGGTAGTCCAATTTGAAAGATGAAATACAACGAAAAAACACCTATTAGCAGCGGTTTGTAGCTGGGAATTTTTACTTCGCCCAAGGTATACAATGGTTTCTTCGGAAGAAAACGTTTCTGTAATGTTTCCGAAGAGAAAAAGAACAGTGCAAAAGCAA
The DNA here is from genome assembly GCF_050859505.1 of Rasiella sp. SM2506. Classification (GTDB taxonomy): domain Bacteria; phylum Bacteroidota; class Bacteroidia; order Flavobacteriales; family Flavobacteriaceae; genus Marinirhabdus. The sequence goes on from NZ_CP193934.1 coordinate 1,117,760, forward strand.
TACTCATATATGGGAAAATTCCAATCTGGAAGACTATAGAATTAAACAAATGAAAGAATACCGAAATGGCAAAACCAAGGAAGCGTGTGCGTTTCCAAAGTAATAAGGGGATTATTAACAAATCGAACAAGATACCCACATACGCAATACACCAATGTACCCAGTCCAATTGTAATAGGGGGCCAATCAACCAATAATCGCTCTTTCCTTTCATAAACAAAGCTGTGGTGGTGCCATTGAGCCAGTCTGGATACCATTTAGCTACCGAAGCGAAGGTGTAGACAATCCACACTTGAAAGATCACGACCAGATAGGTCCATCGTGGAGCGGAGGGGGATTTAATCTCAGGAGTTAATTTTGCATCTACTGAAAACCAGCGGTGTGTGGGTAAAAAAACCATCATCCAACACAGTAACATCATTAAATAATAATGGTTGTTGTAGGATGTTTTTTGCATTAAATAGACACAGGTCCACATAAGCGCATAACACGCCATACTGAAACGGTATTTATAGCCTACCATTACCAAAAGGCCAAAAATGCCCATCAAAATAAAGTAGTAGTACATTAAACCGCCAGGAAGTGGTTGCAGGAAATCAAACCCAATAAAATTAAAAGTAAACTCCGGTTCTATAAGTGTTCTGCGAAGCCATCCTGTTGCAATAGCACCAAAGGCTTCGGTAGCGATTAACGCACCAAAAACAACGCGCCAAAGCACGAGTCCTGTGTTGTCTATATGTTTGAATAGGAATTTATTCATTAGGTTTTTTACGATTGATTTCATTTCGGCTTTTCTGAACCTTTACCCCAGCCCTAAAGGGTGGGTTCAGAAAATTAACTTGTTATTCATTTAATTTGGCGATAAAACCTCTCGCTATTTCTTCATCACTTTTAATGGCTTCTTTTAATAATTCAACCGTTTTAAAAGTGGCTTCGTCTCTTATAAACTTCAGGAATTCAAGCTGTAAGGGTTTGTTGTATAAATTGGCTTCAGTATCTAGGAAAAATGTTTCAATGGTTCTTGCTTTTCCACCTACGGTTGGGTTGGTGCCTATGCTGGTAATGCCATATTTTAGGACGCCATTAATTTCAGCCTGCGTGATATAAACACCGTTTTTAGGGATGAGCTTGTAAGTTTCGGCGGGTTGTAAATTGGCGGTAGGATAGTCCCAGGTTTTTCCAATTCCTTTTCCTTTTACCACGGTGCCGGTAATCATATAGGGATATCCTAAATAATTATTAGCAGTTTCCACGTCGCCTTCTTTGAGCGCGGTTCTAATTTTTGTGGAACTTACGGCAACGTCATCCAATTCTTGTACGCTTATTTCTTCTACTTCGAAACCATAGGTGACGCCCATTTCTTTTAAATCTACAATATTGGCAGTACGATTACGTCCAAAGCGATGGTCGTAGCCAATAATAATTTTTTTAGCGTGCAATTTATTCACAAGAAGGTCGCGCACATATTCTACTGCGGTCATTCTGGAGAATTGTTTGGTAAAAGGATGAATAACCAAATGATCCAATCCTGTTTTTTCAAGAAGTGCTTTTTTTTCTGAAAGGGTCGTTAGCATTTGGAGCGTTGTATCTTTCTGAAGCACCATTCTAGGGTGGGGAAAGAACGTTAACAACACTGAATTCAAGCCTTCTTTTTTTGCCGAATCCACCAATTTTTTCAGAATGGCTTTGTGCCCAACGTGTACGCCATCGAATGTCCCAATGGTAATAACCGAATGTGTTTCGTTTTTATAGGCTGAAGCAGGATGGTGTTCTTGCATTAGGTTCCGTTAAAAGTGTTCATGGTGTTGTTAACGCCGGCAAGGCCGAAAGATTCTATTATTTCTGCACCTTTTTTAAAACGTTCGGGGAGTTTGGCTTCTTCTTCTGGAGTCCATTCACCCAAGACATAATCTACTTGTCGTCCTTGGCTGAAGGCGTCACTAATTCCAAATCTAAATCTAGGGTATGAAGTGGTCTGTAATGTGTTCTGAATATCTTTCAACCCATTATGACCACCGTCGCTACCCTTGGTTTTTACACGCAAGGAGCCGAAGGGTAGGTTTAGGTCGTCTGTCACTACCAATACATTGTCTATTGAGATTTTTTCTTGATCCATCCAGTATTTTACGGCTTTGCCGCTTAAATTCATATAGGTACTTGGTTTCAATAAAAGGAAAGTGCGTCCTTTCTTTTTGTGAACGGTAATATCGCCCAATTTAGCAGTTTCCCAGGTGAGGTTATTTTCTTCAGCTAAAAAATCAAGGATTTTAAAGCCAATGTTATGACGGGTGTTGTGATATTTTGGACCTATGTTGCCAAGGCCAGCGATCAGAAATTTTTTCATAGGGTCTTCTTCTTCCAAAAGGGAAGTTGGTATATGCACGGGTTCACTTTTGAATAACTTCCGAAGTAAAGAAATCATATATTTTGTTAACTTCCGTAAAAATAAAAAAAGCATCCCGAATAAACGGGATGCTTTCTAACTATTCAATGGTAACAGTTGTTATTATTAAACCGCTGCTTCATCATTTACTTCAGTAGCTGGCACTTCATCTGCAGCAACTTCTCCATCTTCACCTTCTTCACCTTCTTCTTCTTCATCACCAAGTTCTACTATGGCAGTACGAGAAGTTCTGATTTGACAAATTACTGTGTTGTCTGTGTGTAGGATTGTGAAATCTTCATTTTCAATTGAAGTAACATATTTCTTAGCACCAATTTTCATTTCTGAAATATCTACCTCGATAAAATCTGGCAGGTTTTCTGGAATTGCTTTGATACGTAATTTACGGGATACAATACGTAAAACACCACCGTTTCTAACACCACGAGAGGTACCTACGATACGCACAGGAATTTCCATAGTCACTTCCTTGTCGTCTGTTATCTGGAAGAAATCTATGTGTAAAATACGATCGGTTACTGGGTGAAACTGGATATCCTGAAGGATACAGCTCACGTTTTTACCATCGCCTAGGTCAACCACAACTGTATGTACGTCTGGCGTATATACAAGTTTGCTGAAGGCCAATTCATCTGCTGAAAAGTGAATAGGCTCATCTCCTCCGTATACTACGCAAGGTACCTTTCCAGCATTACGTAAGGTTCTGGTTGCCACCTTGCCCACGCTTTCTCTTTTAAGTCCGTTAATTGTAATTGATTTCATTTGTATTTTTTAAATAATGAATTAATTTCCTCATTTTGAGGGTTTGCCCCCTGTAGCAGATTTTGCGTAAGAGGGGTGCAAATGTAAAACAAATGATGAAAATAAAAAAGGCCTTCGATACAATTTTACTCCTGCCTCGTAAAATCACTCAGGCACCTTAAACAAAGACCTTTAATTAAGGGTATTCTTTTAAGTTTTCAAACTTTTAAAATAAATTACTTACCGAAGCAATTGCCCGCACACACCCTACGTCCTAAAGGGGCCAGCGCGCAGTTTGTTTTAGAAAACATAGAACACTACAAGCATAGCGTCCTACCCGCTACCGTCTACCGACTATTTTCAGGCTACATTAAAAACTTAGAACTAATACTCTTGTTCTCGTTTACGTGTAACATCACATCTGCAAAGAGATTCGCGCAGGTTAACACACGTAATTTAGGATGTGTTTTTGCCTGAGGAATAGAATCTGTTACGATTAATTCCTCCAATTTGGAGTTCTCCAGTTTTTCAAAAGCATTACCCGAAAGAATAGGATGCGTACAAATAGCACGAACACTTAAGGCGCCGCGTTCCATCATAAGGTCTGCAGCTTTGGTTAGCGTTCCTGCAGTGTCCACCATGTCATCTACTAGCACTACATTTTTCCCTTGAACGTCCCCAATAAGTTCCATATGTGAGATAATGTTGGCCTTTTCGCGTTGTTTATAACAAATTACTACATCGCTATTTAATGCTTTGGAATATGCATAGGCTCTTTTTGATCCTCCCATATCTGGAGAGGCAATCGTTAAATTGTCCAGATTTAAATTTTTTAAATACGGCAAAAAGATGGTGGAAGCAAAAAGATGGTCTACGGGTTTTTCAAAAAATCCTTGAATTTGATCTGCGTGCAAGTCCATAGTAATAATGCGGGTAGCACCTGCTGTTTCCAGCATTTTAGCCACCAATTTTGCAGCGATAGGAACTCTCGGTTTGTCTTTTCTGTCCTGTCTTGCCCAACCAAAATATGGCAATACCGCTGTAATATGTCTTGCTGAAGCCCGTTTGGCAGCATCCAACATAAGTAACATCTCCATTAAATGATCGCTGTTAGGATGTGTGGAGCCAATAATAAAGACGCGACTTCCACGTACCGACTCTTCAAAAGAAGGCTGAAACTCACCGTCGCTATACGTTGATGTAATTACCTTTCCTAAAGGTTGGCCGTAAGCTTTTGCAATTTGTTCAGCAAGGTGTTGTGATTGTTTACAAGCAAAAATTTTGGACTGTGGCGTAGAATCGGACATGGTTGGATTTTTTATGAGTCACAAAAATAAAGATTACAACAATGCATCCTAGCAATAGTAATTAACAATTTGTCACCAAAAATGAAGTTTTATCAATTTCATTTAAAAAACAAGATAAGAGTTTAAGGAATTTGCTATTTTTGCCGTTCCAACAGGCTCGAGTGGCGGAATTGGTAGACGCGCTGGATTCAAAATCCAGTGACTTCGGTCGTGCGGGTTCGATTCCCGCCTCGAGTACAAGAGGCTCCAACAGAAATGTTGGAGCTTTTTTTTTGGGGGGTACCCCATATTATAGTTTTGTTCAAGAACTAACAGATTAAAAAAAAATCATGAATACAAAAACAGTAATGACCTCAAGTGCTCTACTCTTAGGTGGTATGGGAGTCCCTTTTATCCTTTTTACCAAATGAAGTAATGGAATATCTAACTGTTGAATCAAATATCATTACGATACTCTTTTTGAAGCTATTAAGTGCATTATATTTGGGTTTCGGAATTTTAAATTGGATGGCAAAAGGAACTTTACTAGGAGGAATATACAATAAGCCAATCGCGATTGGGAATCTAATGCATTTTGGAGTTGGGGCAATTGCATTGATTAAAATAGTTTCCAATGTACAAACACATCGAGAAATTATTATTTCGCTAACAGTAGTATATGTGATTTATGCGATACTCTTTGCCTTCATCTTTAGAACTAATCCGGCATAAACTTAACCTATAGAATATGACCTATCACCAAAAAGCACCTAATGAGATTTTGAAAGAATACATCAGGTGTTTTTGGTGGTTAGACAACGATTCGTCAGAAAATCTTAATTACACCATTTTACCTGACGGTTTTTTTGATATTATCGTTCACTTTGATAAGTACAAATACAAAGGCACTGTGCTAACAGGACTATACACAAAAGAGGTTGAAGTGGTAATTCCTCCAAATCATCAACTTTTCGGAATACAATTCAAATTACAAGCTGCGGAATATGTATTCAACAATAGTATTGCTCCGTTGTTAAACTCCGAAAAAAAGATGCCCGATTCTTTTTGGAATCTAAATTCATTTGAATTTTCCGAAAATATAGATACGATTGATGATTTAAGTTCAATCATAAGTCAAGAAGTTACTAAAGAAAATAATCTCGACGATCGAAAATTGCATCTGTTCAAATTATTGAACCAAACTAAAGGCAATGAAAGCGTGCGTTATTTTACCGAGACATTATTTTGGTCTAGTAGACAAATCAATAGATACTTCAATAAAATGTTTGGACTTTCATTAAAAAGCTATTGTAATATACTACGATGTTCGGCATCCTTTAAAGACATCAAAAAAGGAGATTTATTGTCAAACTATTACGACAGATCACATTTCAATAAAGAAATAAAAAAATATACCAACCACACTCCAAAAAACCTGTCCAATAACAAAAACGACCGATTTTTACAAATTTCTATCATACCTGATAAGTAGCTTTGCGATGGTACTAACCATAATAAACTAGGAATGAACAAAGAAGTGGTTGCTTGGAAGCTCAAGGGTCGAACAATAGAAATAAATGGTCATCAAGTATTTTACATAAAGGAGGGTAGCGGTCCTGCCCTTTTAATACTTCACGGGTATCCTTTCAATAGCTTCGAGTGGAAATATGTTTGGGAAAATCTTGTAAAAGAGTACACCGTTTTTACATTTGATTATTTGGGTATGGGATTTTCAGATAAACCCAAAGATCACGATTATAGCTTTCATGAACATTGCGAGATAGTCAACGCTCTCGTCGAGTTTTGGGGTATTAAACAAACTCATATTCTGTCACACGACCTAGGAGTTAGTATTGTGCAAGAGTTATTGGCCAGGGACTTAGCTTCGCAGAACTGCTTTAAAATACAGTCGGTGGTATTTATGAATGGTGGTTTGTTTATGGATAGTTACAAACCTAGAATGATACAGCGATTGCTTTCACAATCTCCAAAACCTATTGGGAAGTTGTTGAGCAAGCTTCTTACTAAAAAGAAATTAGAAAAATCGATACAACCAATTTTCGGTCCCAACACGCAACCCACGAACCAACTCATACATCAATTCTGGGAGATTTTAAATTATAAGGACGGCAAGGCAATCGCATATTTGATAGGCAGACTGGTTTTTGACAAAGTAAACCATCAAGAAAGATGGATACATGCCATGCAAAACACAAAGATCCCTATGTGCTTTATTAATGGGCCATTCGATCCTAATTCGGGTATTCATATGGCGAATCGATATAAAGAATTAATTCCAGACCCTAATGTAAAGCTACTGGGGAAAGACATTGGACATTGGCCACAAATTGAGGACCCGAGTGGTGTTCTGTCCTATTATCAAGAATTTAGACGTGAAATTGATAAATCAGCTAAGGGCAATTCTCTTGATTGAAAAGGTTTTTTAAAACTTGAGAATGTTTGAAATTGAATACATCATATAGTAGTAGAGTATTCCTAAAGACAAAACGTAATGACAAAAAAAATAGCCATAACATTTAGTGTATTTCTATATGCATTTGTCGTCCCTTATTTGGATATAAATGAAACGCACGTTTGGAACCCAGATTGGACGCCTCATGCTCGAATCCACGAAGTTTGGCAATTGATTACCAATTCAAGTATAGGCGTAGTATGCTTGTGGTTGGTTTGGTATAAAAAAGAAGGCCGGTTAAGCACTTTATTAAGCCTCATAGTTATGGGAGGATTTTTAGCAGCATTCTTCTTAAAAGATGGATACGATGGTTCTATGAAATATTTAGATGGAAGTGAAAAGACAGTTTTAGGAATTAATCTTGCAGTTTTAGGCTTTGGAATAGCGTTCTTGTTTTTATTAGGATCACATCTATTTACAAAAACAAAAAGGACTACGCTCAACGACGTATAATGTTTTCAATCCTATTATTGGCTGCTTAAAATCATTCCATATAATGGGTAAATATTGGAACAAGAATAAAATTTTACGTATTATTTTCTTTATATCAATTTGGGCAATTATGCTTGTTAAAACAATTTTTGTATCGGCTAACAAGCTGGAGAGTTTTTTTCACCTTTTTATGGGATAATGTTGGACAACACTTGGCAATCACATTTTAATGTAGACTTATTTCTATGTACTGTGGCGTTCGGAGGTTGGATTATTTACAGGGAAAAATTGATATTAATAGGAATCATGATTGGTGTATTTTCAATCCTTTTTGGCGGAGTATTTGCTTTTCTATATTTGCTTATTTGTGCTATTCGGTCGAAAGGGGATTTACATTTGTTTTTTAATGGAAATACTACAAACCAGAATTAATTGAGATCCTAGCCAAAAATGGAAGAAATAAACCCGAAAACTGCAATTAGAACTCTGCTCTATCTATTGGGAACAGTAATACTTTTTTCATATATGTATTATGCTAAAAATAGTTACCTATGAAATTACCTGGGGTGGAAGATTAAAAAATGATTTCGAGATGTATATTTTTGAAACTATTTCTGTAATAATCAACCTGTTTTTATTTTGGATCTTATTGATAAAAGGGAATTATTTAAGGGCGTTTATATCAATGAAAATTGTGAATATTACTTTATGGGTTTTCTTTATATTATTTGGATTGAATACTATTGGAAATATCTTCGCTAAAACCTATTTTGAGAAATTATTCGCGCTATTAACAGTAGTTTTTTCAATTCTACTTTGGATAATTTTACGAAAAAAACCAAGGCATAATAAAATCTATAAATAACAAGGGTTCCTGGAGTAATTGAAAGGTTTGTGTGTTTTTATGAAGACCGAAATATCTTTGGGACTTTGCTTTTCAGAATATAACTTTCAAAGGTTATTTTAAAGGACTCACGCAAGTAATAGACTGTCCAAAACTATTTCTGAGAAAAGTGGATTTGAGTTGGAAGGAATTAGTAGCAAAGACTACAAAACCACTACAGAAATAATTGTTGATTTTAGTTAGCATGGAAAAATAAAACAATAGCAAAACCGAATACTAACAGTCTTTCAAAAAGCTAACAACAGTGTCCTTATAACTTGCGCCAATAGGGATCTCTCTTTTACCAATTTCAACATCTACCTTAGTAAACGCGGTAACTTTATTTGTATTAACAATAAATGAGCGATGAATCCTCAAAAATTCGTTAGGTAATTTGTACTCAAAATTGCTAATTGAATCCTTCGTGATAACGCTTTTATCATGCAGATATACTTTAACGTAATCCTTTATGCTCTCTACATACAGAATATCGTTGAAATTTAATTTAATAAATTTTTTGTTGGCGTTTACGTATACGTGATTATTGGACTCCTCCTCTTTTACTGTGGCTTCAACAGTGTTTATGTTTACCAGATTCTTGTATTTATTAATTGCTTTGAAAAAACGTGTAAACGAAATGGGTTTTAATAAATAATCAACTACATCCAACTCATAACTCTCTGTTGCATAATTTCTATACGCTGTCGTAAAAATAACTTTGGGAGGGTGTTGCAAGGTTTTTAAAAACTCTATTCCAGACAACAAAGGCATTTCAATATCGAGAAAAATAAGATCTATTTTAGTCGATTTTATCATATCAAGAGCCTCTACTGGATTTTGAAACGTTGAAATAATTTCAATACCAGGGATTTTATCCAAATGTGCCTTTATCACCTGTATTGCCAAAGGTTCGTCATCAATTATCAAACAAGTTATTTTCATGAGTTCATTTTAAATCCAAATATAATTTTACGGAATAACTATCTAAAGAATCTTCGACTTTTAATCGATTTTTATTTGGATAATTTAGCTCTAATTGTCTTTTAAGATTAATAGTTCCAATCCCAGATTTATTAGCGTCTACCTCTAGTAAATGAATCTTTGGCTTCGTATTAAAGACTTCAAATTCAAGTTCGAAATTTATAACAGATAGTGTTATATGTATTCTGGCGTGATTAGGGTTTCCACTTGATCCGTGTTTAAATGCATTTTCAATGATAGGCAATAACATCAAAGGGGCAATTTGAGTATTCGCATTATCAACAGTATGCTTAAATACTAAATCTAGTTTATCACCATAACGTAAAGATTCCAGGTCTATAAACCCTTGCAATAATTCTATTTCCTTTTGTATTGATATTTTGGACTCATCGCTTTGGTATAATATAAAATCCAGCAATGCAGACAGTTTCAATACAATTTCTGGAGCCAGATCAGATTTCGTCAACGTTAAAGCATATAAATTATTAAGTGTATTAAATAAAAAATGAGGCTGTATCTGTGTTTTTAAAAATTTAAGTTCATTAGTTGCTTTTTCTTTTTGCAAAACCTCTAATTGATGCTTTTCCTCAAATCGATTTTTTATCAATTTAACGATCAACATGATAAATCCATAAATATAGACTGTCGGGAAGTAGACAGAAAACAAAAAGGCGGTATCAGATAAAATTTCTACTATAGACTCCTGTGTAAAATCCTTTCTAACAAATGGTTCTGCGATATAAACAACACTCAATCTCCCTACTGCCGAAAATACATATACACATAAGACTATGGACACTATAAATAGCAGGTATTTTTTTTTAAGAAGCAGTCTTGGTAATTGATAATAATTTAAAATGTAAGCAGCTATCATTTGAGAAGGAAGCAATGAAAGGTATATGATTGCCTGAGTCTTTATATCGCCAGAATTCAAACTTGCGATTATGACAAAAATCATTAGAAAAAAGCTCCAGAATAAAAGGTGAGAAATAGCCCTATTCTGGATAACAACATCTATAATAGACTTAGTGTTTTTCATAAAATAAAGATATATAATAATCTTAAGGAAGTACTTTAAGTATACGGACACTTGATAAGTACCCACAGATTGCCGTTTATTCTTGACTAGCTTTATTTTTCTACACAACAACACTTCCGTCATTAAGTATCTTACGTTGAGCTACTTTATAAAAACAGGCTTCACTTAGCCTTTATATTTGTCCTGAATTCAAATGAATACTGCAGTTTTCCACTAACGTTATTCAAAAAAACATCAAATATGAAAAATTTCACAACCACACTAATCCTAGTAGTTACATGCGTGATGACAATTACATCACAAACGTGTGAAAACCTTTTAGAAGCTGTGAGAAACAACGATTTGGTTCAGGTTGAAATTTTTTTAAAAACAACTAATCCAAATTGTAAGTATGATGGAGCTATACAGCCAAGATCGCCTCTTGGAATGGCATCTTTACATGGAAACCTAGCTATTGGAGAAGCCTTGTTTAAAGCCGGCGCAAATGTGTCCTTTAGACATCATAATGACGCAAGTGCGCTGATGATTGCCGCACAAAAGGGACATTACGGCTTTTCTAAATTTTTAATTGATAAAGGAGCTGATATAAATGAGGAGATAAGTAGAGATGGCACACCATTAATGTCTGCTATAAAAGGAAAAAATATAGCCCTGGTAAAACTATTATTGGAATTAGGGGCCAATCCCAATACTGAAATGAAGGGCGACGGCAATGCTGTAATATTAGCAGCAGCGTCAGGTACTATAGAACTATTAGAATTAGTGCTTTGCTATTTACCAGATATTGACAAAAAAACTATCGGTGATGGTACAGCATTGATTCAGGCTTCAAAAAGAGGAAATATCGAAATGGTAAGAACCCTAATTAGTCTTGGAGCGGATGTGAATAAAAAAAGTGAAGGCGATGGAAATCCCTTGATTGCCGCTTCTAAATATAATCATTTAGAGATTGTCAAATTTTTAGTTGAATCTGGAGCGAATGTTAATGCGCATGTAACTGGAGATGAAACACCCCTTATAAATGCAGCATGGAACGGCAATTTAGCTATTGTAAAATATCTAATATCTAAAGGTGCAGCTGTTAACAAGTCGGTTAGAGATAGTTATGCGATACTTTCTGAAAAGAGAAATGCATTAAAAATGGCGAAACGAGGAAAGCATAAAGCTGTAATCACTTATCTAATCGATAAGGGCGCCCAAGAATAAAATCTAAAATAAATAATACGATCATGAAAAAAGTAATTATAATTTCCATTCCAATAATTGTTATGCTTTTAGTAAGCTACCATTTATTAAAACCTATTATTACCCATAATTTTGGAAAAGAAAAACTAGAGGATTTTAGTCACTTACAACTTAATACCAATCATAGTGAACAAATTAAAAAACAAGCGGATAGCTTATTAGTATCAGAATTTAATAAACTTAAAACACCTGCTTTATCGGCTTCCATAGGAATAAATAATACTACTATTTGGTCTAATATAATTGGATATGCCGATGTTGACAACCAAATTCTTGCAGATTCACTTACTACATTTAGAATTGGCAGTACTTCAAAAGCATTGACATCTGTTGGTCTGGGCGTTTTAATTCAGAGTAAAAAACTTACTACTCAATCCTTAGTCAAAGATTTCGTTCCATATGCGAGTCCTATACTGTCTGAACTAACAGTACAGCAATTAGCTTCGCATACCTCAGGAATTAGAAATTATGGAATTTGCTATTGTTTTCCTATTTGGGAATACTATAATACTCGTGAATACGAGTCAATTGAAGAAAGTATTTCTGTTTTTAATGAGGATGAATTACTTTTTGTACCGAGCACAAACTTTAGCTACAGCTCATACAATTATACATTGCTGAGCGCCATGATGGAAGAAGCTTCAGAAAAAAACTTTCTACTCTTTATGCAGGAAAAAGTATTTCAGCCTTTGGCTATGAATCAGACCAAAGCCGACAGACAGAATCAAAACAAGAATACTATTGCAAAATTTTACGAGGTAGAAAATGGGGAAATTAAAGAGTCTTACGAGGTTAATAACAGTGTGAAATGGGCCGGTGGTGGGTTTGTTTCAACAACAAATGATTTAATTAAATTAGGGAATGCGGTTCTTAATTACAGCATAGTAGACTCCTTAACAAGCACGAAATTATTTGAACCAGTAAAACTTAATTCGGGCAAAATAAATAACGAAAATTATGGTATGGGATGGAGAAACGATACTTATAAAACTATCCGTAAAGATGGGCGCGATGTGAATGTTATTCATCACGGAGGGGTAGCAATGGGTTCAACAGCTATGCTAATTTTGCTCCCGGAATATAATATAACAGTAGCCGTAACCATGAATAGAAACGCATCAACACCAGAAACAAAAAATTTATTCTTTAGTCTTCCACATAAACTAGCTGGTTTATTTATTAATTCAAACGAATAAAAAAATAAAAATATCATAGGAGCGAACTTTTGATAGACACTATAAAAATTGAATGAATTAGAAGACCAATCCAATAACACTAAATTTTATAACTATAGAAAACTGAAATTAAAATGAAACAAAATAAAAAAGAAAACCTAAAACTCAAATTGCTAACAATGGTAATTTTATTATCATTTGTAAACGTATTCGGGCAAAACTTGAATACTAAAATAATTTTTCTGAATGACATTTACGTAGCCTATGCTGAGGCTGCAAAAAGTCAGGTTAGCGATTTAAATGATTTAGATCAGGTCTATAAGGATAAAATTCAATCAACAATTATGAATAGATACTTTTTAAAAAGTGAATATTCTGATATTGTAAATATTTATTTTTCCGCACCAATTCAAAATATAGCTGAGTTAAATCAGGTAATCGAAAGGATTAATGCTAATAAAAAAAGGATTGAAAGTAAGGTTACATCAGCGTTAGAAAAAAGTAGCCGCTATCTAAAAAATGATAGTGTAACAATTTACATCCTACCGGCAAATCCAGACAATAAAGCAATGATGCAGCATATGAGTGGAATTATGGGCTTAACGGCAGGGAGCAAACAAATTCTGATCACAATTGAGCCTGATATAGTAGGTTGGGAAGAAATGCTTGAATATGCCATTGCACACGAATTCAATCATGCGTATTGGACACATTTAAATTTCGGAAAATCAACAAAATGGACTTTACTCGATTACTTGATTTTTGAGGGTAGAGGCGACTCATTTGCTCATTTACTATATCCAAAAGTAAAAGCTCCTTGGACTTCTGCACTAAATGAAAAAGATAAAGAGGACTTATGGAATAAGATAAAACCAAAATTACAAAGTGAAGATCTTCGGTTTCAAATGGAGGTTATGTTCGGCTCAAAAAATTATCCTTTTTCCGGAGGTTACACAATTGGATATGAAATAGTTCAACAAGCTCTAAAAAGCACTATGACGGTAGAAAATTGGGCAAACCTAAGTTCAGAAAAAATATTAGAAATGAGCAAGTATTCATGGAAATAGCGTTAGTGTCAAATTAGAGTTAATAGCTAACAAAAGTTGAAATACGAAATTATTGCGACACCTCATAAAATTAATTACTTGCTTCTCGCTTATTTCAAAAATCAACGGATTCCCGCAAGATTCGGTATCCTTTTGCTAGTACAGTTACGTAACAATCGCAACTAACTTATACAATCTCGATGCTACACACTTGAGGAAAATCTAAATAATAAATGAAAAAAGTTATAATCACAGGGAGTTCAAGAAATAATGGAGATACTAAAACGCTAACGAATGAACTATTAAAAAAAACAAATTGGGATTTAATAGACTTGAACGATTATAAATTCGGGTATTATGATTATGAAAATAAAAACAAAAATGACGACTATATCAAATTAATGCGAAAAATAATTGATAATTATGATACTCTGATTTTCGCAACACCTGTTTATTGGTATTCAATGAGTGGAATTATGAAAGTGTTTTTTGATAGAATAACTGATTTATTAGAAATTGAAAAAGACCTCGGACGAAGATTACGTGGAAAAAATATGGCAGTGGTTAGTTGTTCAATAGGAAACAATCTAGGTGATACTTTTTGGCTTCCGTTTTCTGAAACAGCAAATTATTTAGGAATGAAGTATATTGGAAATATACATACCATTACAGGCAAGATAAACGAGCTTGAATTAGATGAGTTTATTATGCGAATTGAAGAATAAAAACGTGTGATAACATCGCATGTAATTTATTGCTAGTTCTAGCCTACTCAGAAAACCCTGCGGATTCCCGCAAGATTCGGTGTCCTTTCGCTATTTTAATTACGTCACTAACCCTTGATAAACCGTTGCCACACTTACCATGGAACATTCTCTAAGACAACATATAGAAGAAATAATTAAACTAACAGATGAAGAGTTTGAATTTGTATTGAGCCATTTTGAAACTACAAACAAACGTAAACATTAATACGTATTACAGGAAGGGGAAATTGCCGATAAAGAATATTGGCACAGTTTGTCCGACACTGAATTATTAAAATTTGGAGCAGACAAAACTAAGTTTCCGAGCGGTAAAGACTGGCAACAAAAGTTAAAGGACGAGATTGATAAAAACGGTAAACAAAAACAATTCTATTATGTACTTTGGCTGCTGAACGATACTCCTATAGGTCATTCAAATATGGATACAATTAAATTTGGTGAATCGGCATATATGCATCTGCACCTTTGGCAATCAACCTTTAAACAAAGGAATTTAGGGTTTCAGTTTTTACAAAAATCTATTCCAGTATATTTTAAAAGTTTTGAATTAGAGAAACTCTATTGCGAACCCAATGCTAACAACACAGCGCCAAATCGTGTATAAGAAAAACTAGGTTTTGAATTTATTAAACAGTCGGAAAAATACCAAATTGGATAACATTTCATCAGAAAGTAAATGAATTTGTATTGAATCGAAATAAGGTAATTAAGTAACACTAAAGGAGAAACTGTTGCCAACTATGTCTATATTACATAGTTGTTTTGGGATTTCATAAAGATTTTTCTTATTCACAAAGCCAGCTGATTTTTTAATCCGAAAAGTTAGCACCTTTTTAAACACTACGGTTTGTATACAAACATGGTATACTTCAAACAGAATACGGTACTCCTAAAATAAAATGTATACTAAACGGAAAAACCAATCAAAGTAAGCACTAAAAATAATCAGTATGAAAATCACACGCCTTTTACTTATGCTCTCATTTTTAAGCACTTCATTTTGTTGGGGTCAGAGTCCGGAATATCAGAAAATGAAAGCGAAAAAAATAGAAAAGAGTTCGGTATTTACTAAAATAATTAATAGAGAGCTAGAAGCTACCATTGTTTATGAGGATAAAGATATTATTGCCTTTGTTCCGTTGCGACCTCAGGCACCTGTTCATTTACTAATTGTTCCCAAAAAGGAAATTCACACGCTTAATGAAGTTTCTGAAGAAGACACGCTATTACTTGGAAAACTGTTTTTAGTGGCAAAAAAACTAGCCAAAGAGCAAGGCATTTCTGAAACTGGCTACCGCCTTTCCATAAATAGTAATGAAGATGCAGGACAATCTGTTTTTCACTTGCACATGCATTTGTTAGGAGGTAAAACCTTAGGTCCAATGGTTGCGCAAGATGAATAAATACGATACACATAGTAGTAAAAAAAAGTTACGTTTGAAAAAATTTCTATCAGATATATATAAAGTAAATGATAAAATTCTAGATCAATATATATCCCATTGGACTGAATACTCAATACCAAAAAAAACTATCATTACTGAATCTGGAAAAACGGAACGTTACATATATTTTGTAGAAGAAGGAATTCAAAAATCATACTATTTAAATGAAGGGAAAGAACATATAATGTTTTTTGCTTATAACCCATCATTTAGTGGTGTTATAGAATCTTTTCTAACTCAAACACCTTCAAGATATTTCCTAGAAACAATTACGGATAGTAAATTATTACGGTTATCGTATAAAAAACATAGTGAACTAATACAAGAAAATAGAGAACTCGAAACTCTTTTTAGAAAAATTACAGAACAATTCTTGTTGGGTATTATAGAGAGACATCATCACTTAATGGCTTTCAATACTGAAACTCGTTTCAAAAAATTTACAAAGAGAAGTCCGCACTTACTCAATATGATTCCTCAGAAAGATATTGCTTCCTATTTACGAATCGACCCAACTAATTTCAGCAAGTTAATCAACACAATCAAACTTTGAAAATCTTGGTTTTTACCAAGAATTAAAACGTTTATAATTCTGAATTTTGTCTCATCATTAATTTAAAACGAAATTATGAGATTAATTAAACACGCATTTATAATAGGAATCACACTATTCACTATGAACAC
The DNA here is from genome assembly GCF_050859505.1 of Rasiella sp. SM2506. Classification (GTDB taxonomy): domain Bacteria; phylum Bacteroidota; class Bacteroidia; order Flavobacteriales; family Flavobacteriaceae; genus Marinirhabdus. The sequence continues at coordinate 1,134,361 of NZ_CP193934.1, forward strand.
CTATGCGCAACAAAATGAAAGAAATAATATGACAAATCAAGAAATTGTAACAACGTTTTTAAACGGGTTTAATGACTCAACGCAAATTCAAAAATCTTTGGATTTATTAGCCGACGATTACAAATTTAAGAACCCTATGGTTGCGTTAAATTCTAAAGCAGAATTTATAAAATTGGCGCAAGAAATTGGAGCCGTCATAACTGGAATAAATATTATTAACATATCTGAAAATGAGAATTGGGTAGCTACATTTTATGAATTCAAATCATCTATCCCTGGGTTAGAATCAAACATAGCATCTGAATGGTTTAAGGTTGAAGATGGAATTATAAAAGAGTCTCATTTAATTTATGATACTTCGGAGTGGAGAAAATTTTATGCACAAATGAAAAAGTAAATAAACCATTCCAACAATGTATAAAATATAGTGGTTTGGGAGCTTCATCTAAACCGCTTTTTTAAATATTTATATTCTGTGTTTAATTGAAAAGATGTGTGTCTAAATCCGCTACTATTCATATACAAAAACGTTACCTGCAAACTGATTAAACGAAAACTGAAATGTACATAACCATAGAAACGGAAAGATTAACAATAAGACCAATAAATTTGAAGGACGCCCAATTCATTATTGATTTGGTTAATTCTGATGGTTGGCTGAAATTTATTGGAGATAGAAATGTCTCTGATAAAAAGGATGCCGAAAAGTACATCCAAAAGATACTTGATAACACCCATTCTTATTATAACGTTTTTGAATTGAAAGAATCACAAAAGGCTATTGGTATAGTAACTTTTCTTGAAAGAGAAAATGAAACATTTCCTGATATTGGATTTGCTTTACTACCAGATTTTGGAAATAATGGATATACATTCGAAGCGACTAAGGCTTATCTTGAAGAAATAAAAAGGATACATAAATACGATAATATAATTGCTATTACGATACCTGAAAATCAAAAGTCAATTCATTTATTGGAAAAACTCGGACTGAGATATGGAGGTGATTACAAAAAAGGAAATGAAACCTTATCATACTTTGGCTTAAAGAAATTAAAAGAAGCCAGCAGGTAAAAACGTCTATAATTAATTGCTAGTGCAAGCTTACTTATGGAAATCCTCGTAGATTTTCTATTCGGTTTGTATTTGCTAATTCAATTTCTGAAGCACACAAATCCATCAGTACCATTAAAATGACACATCCTCTAAGACTACATATTGAAGAAGTAATTAGCCTTACAGATGAGGAATTTGATTTTGTGTTAAGCCATTTTGAGCAAATTAATAAGCGTAAACATCAATATATTGTTCAAGAAGGGGAAATTGTAAACAAAGAATTCTGGATCTTAAAAGGTTGTTTGAAAAGCTATTTTGTTGATCATAAGGGAAAAGAACATATACTTCAATTTGGAATGGAAAATTGGTGGATTACAGATTATGAATCTTTTGTAAAACAAACTAAATCTAAAACCTCTATTGACTGTATAGAGGATAGTGAATTACTATATATATCATTCGAAAATAGGGATAAGCTAACGGCTCAAATGCACAAAATGGAACGTTTTTGGGCGAAAAAGGTAAAATTGGGCGAATCGCGCTTCAAAACAGAGTTTTATCATTGTTAAAAGATTCAACTAAAGAAAGTTACGATGTGCTTCTAGAGCAAAATCCAAAACTCTTTCAACGGGTTCCTAAAAAGATGATTGCTGGGTGTTTAGGCGTTTCTAGAGAAACACTTAGCAGATTAAATTCATAACTATACTTCTTCATTTCATCACTTAACGGGATCTATATCACACCAGATGAGCAGGTGACCAAAGAAAAAAAAATAAAAGTTTCTACAAAATTATAATAATTATGAAAGCAATATTCGCAAATAAAAGAGGTATCGAAAATATAGAGATAAGAGATATAGCTATCCCAAAAATTAAACAAAACGAAGTACTTATAAAAATAAAGGCTATAGGCGTTAACCCAGTAGATTGGAAAGGTCTGGAAAGTGGTGAGTTTGGAGATTCTTATATTTTAGGTACTGATATTTCTGGTGTTATCGAAAAGATTGGAAGTGAAGTTACAAGATTTAAAATAGGAGATGCTGTAATAGGGTCATTAGATTTTAATAAACAAGGTGCTTATGCTGAATTTGTTGCTAGTGAGGAAAAGTTTCTCGCAAGCAAGCCAAAAAACGTAACTTTTCAAGAAGCTGCTGCAATCCCTATGAGTAGTTTAACGGCTTGGCAAGGAATTTTTGATACGTTAGGAGTAGTTAGGAATGAAAAAGTTGTCATTCAGGCTGCTGCTGGAGCTGTTGGTATTTTTGCCTTGCAATTTGCAAAATGGACTGGGGCATTTGTAATTGCTATAACATCAGAAAAAAATACTGCGTTTATAAGATCATTAGGTGCCGACATGGTTATCGATTATACTAAAATTGACTTTTCTGAAGTTCTGGAACATATAGATGCCGTTTTTGATAGTGTTGAAACTGAAGCTAAAGCATTCAAAGTATTGAAAAAAGGCGGTAAATATGTTGGAATATCTTCATTGTCCACCCCAATTTCAGAAACACTTATAGCTCAATATGATGTGTCGGCGTCAAAATATTTATTCCAGTCAAATAATGTTCAATTAGAAAAAATTGTAGCGTTAATTGAGGGTGAAAAAGTAAAAGTTTTTATTGATACAGTTTTTTCAATTACAGAAGTAAAAGAGGCTCTCAAATATCAAAAAAGAGGGCATTCAAGAGGTAAAAACATATTAGTGTTTGATTAGATATACTTCACAACGCCACGCTCTATATGGTAAAACGTTAGGCTCAACGTAGCAAAAACGGTATCCACTCGTCTTTCATAGACAGACCAATCAAAAACATAATATGAAACAGAATTCATCCGAACGGAAGGAAGCTTGGAATACCATCTTTATTTTCCTGGGTATCCTTACCGTTATAAGCTCACTGTTTCATTATGCCATTGTTAATTTGTATCCTTCTCGAATATACGTTGGTGCACTCATGTGGTGTCCAGCAATAGCTGCAATAATTACAATGAAACTAAAAAGACGACCTATTTCTTCCATACCTTGGAAATGGGCAGATGGGAAATATATTCGCATGTCTTATTTTATTCCTGCTATGTATGTTTTAATTACCTATATACTCATCTGGATTTTTGGATTAGGAGGATTGTCGAATGAAGAGAACATTATGGAATGGGCTACAGAACTTGAATTAGTTGGAATTGGGACATTAAAACCAACATTTGCCGTAATCATAGGTGTTATTTTGCTAGGAACTGTAGGCGTTATAAGGTCAATGGCAACGGTTTTAGGAGAAGAAATAGGGTGGCGAGGTTTTTTAATCTATGAATCAAGAAAGGTTCTTTCTTTTACCGGTGTTTCCCTTTTTGTTGGATTTATCTGGGCATTCTGGCATTGGCCAATATTATTGTATTACAGTGAAAATGTCACTTTGGAGTTTATAACTTTTTTTGTTTTTGTAATTTCGATGTCATTTATTATGACCTATTATACTTTTAAATCTAAAAGTTTGTGGCCAGCTGTAATCTTTCACGCAGTTAGTAATGTATACATTCAAAAAATATTTCCACCGCTAACAATGAAAATTGAAGGAACTGAACATTGGCTTGGCGAAAACGGAATTATGTTTGCCATTGTAACCTTAGTATTTGGAATGTACTATTGGTATAAAGGAGTTAAAGAAAAAGTGTAGCAAAACACTATTCCTGAAAAGTATAACCTTTTCAGAAGAAATTTTAATATAGGTGAACGCTATTCGAAATTAGAAAAAATTCTATAATACGAAAATAAAAACAGCTGCTTTAAAGCTTTTTCTTCGGTTTACGGTAGCGCAATTTTTGTTTTATTTAAAGTAACGTTCTTATTAATACTACATACAAACAACGTTGCATTGCCGAGACGGGTTTTCAGCAAAATGTAAAAGCACTTCCATTTCTAATTGAATTCACTTTGAAAATACGTTATAAACTCGGTTTTATATTTATTGGTAGTATCAACTAGTGTAGCTATATACCATTTTCTGAATAACCCATTTTTTGTGATTCGAACAGATTTCAATTGCTTATTCACCAAATACGGCTTTAATAACCAGTTTGACATTGTCGTTACTCCCCTACCCGCATCGACCATTTCAATTATGGCATCGGTCAATTGTAATTTGGAGACCTTTTTTGGTGTGATGTTGGAAGGAATCAGAATCTTTTTGGCAACAGTATTATTCTCAAAATCTTCTGTATACATAAAGTAATTTTCATTTAAGAAATGTTTACTTGTCACATACTTTTTCTCCTGTAAATAATGTCCATCTGGAACCACTAATAAAATTTCATCCCTGAATAATTCATGGTATAACAGATTTTTATTTTTTATAGGATCAATCACGATTGCCAAATCTATTTTTCCTTCAAGAAGAGATTTTATGGGATTTCCAGTTGCTTCCACATCAATTCCTATGTCCACATTAGGATGCTTTTTTTCAAAAGAACTTAAAAGGCTTGGGAACCAATTGTAAGAGGTTACACATTCAGTACTAATTTTAATTGAACCGTTATCACCTTGAATTTCATTAACTAATAATTCTTTACAGAGATCTAATCTAGGAAGTAATTCTTTTGCGGTATTGAGTAAAACAGTACCCGCATTTGTGAGAATCATTTTCTTACCTACTCTATTAAATACGGGTATTCCGATATGCGTTTCTAATTTTTTTAATAAATGACTCGCCGCTGGTTGCGTAATATTCATAGCATCTGCACACTTTGACAAACTTCCTAATGTAATAATATTGTGTACTAATTGTAAATGTCTAATCTCTAAATCCATAAGTAAATGTAATAGTTTTGATTAAATATATTCATAATATTTATGCATTAAAAACAGATACCTTCGTTCAATATATAATTACCAATTAAAATATCATGATAAAGCCATTTAAGGTAAACATACCTGAACCTGTTTTGGACGACCTTCGTCTAAGACTATCTCAAGCACGCTGGCCAGATAAAATTAAAGATTCAGGCTGGGATTATGGAACCTCACTGGACTACATGAAGGAATTGTGCGATTATTGGCTTACGGAATTCTCATGGAGAAAAACTGAGGACACCATAAATTTATATCCAAATTATATGGCAGAGATTGATGGCGCTGAAATCCATTTCTTGCATATTAAAGGTGAAAGCGAAAATTCCATACCATTACTAATAACACATGGTTGGCCGGGGTCATTTCTTGAAATTATGAAACTTATTCCCTTACTAACGAAAGGTCGTGACATCTCTTTTGATTTGGTAATACCTTCGATAATTGGATTTGGATTTTCAAGTAAATGTGTACAACCCGGCTGTGATAATTCCTTTGTTGCAGATTTGTGGCGTAAGTTAATGTTACAACTAGGGTATGAAAAATATGGTGCTCAGGGTGGTGATATTGGATCGGGCATAAGCACCTGGCTTGCCATGAAATATCCTTCCCAAGTTATAGGATTACATCTCAATTATATTTCTGATTCTTTCCGTCCCTATTGTCAAAATGATGAAGAAAATTCTACAGATGTAAAAAAATATAAAAAGGAACTTGAAAACTGGGCTTCCAAAGAGGCGGGATATGCATATATTCAAAGCACCAAGCCAATAACTTTAGCCTATGGCTTAAATGATTCGCCTATTGGATTATGTGCCTGGATTGTCGAAAAATTAAATAGCTGGAGTGATAGTAAAGGCGGGATTGAAACAGTATTTACCAAGGATGAAATACTTTCGAACGTTACTTTATATTGGGTTACGCAAACGATTCATTCTTCCATAAGAATTTATAACGAAAACAGTAAACGTCCAATGATTTTCCAGTCATCAGATTTTGTGCAAGTACCTGTGGCGTACGCTAATTTCCCTGGAGAAATTTCAAGACCTCCTCGTGCTTATACAGCCCTGGGTTATAATATTACAAGATGGACAGATATGCCATCAGGCGGTCATTTTGCAGCTATGGAGAAACCAGAACTGTTAGCATCAGACATTAAAGAGTTTTTCAATTCATTATAATTAAATAAGCAGCATGGAATTTAAAAATAAAAATGTGTTAATTACGGGTGGTTCAAAAGGTATCGGCAGAGCCACGGCTATTGCGTTCGCAAATAAAGGGGCAAACGTTGCTATTAACTATAAATCCGATGATCTTGGGGCCAAAGAAACTCTTTCGTTATTAAAAAAAGGGAATCACATGTTACTAAAAGGAGATGTTTCAGATGAAGGTGTGCCCGAAGTACTTATAAACGATTTCATTAAGAAATACAAAACACTCGACGTTTTAATAAATAATGCCGGTGTAGCAATCTTTCATGAAATTGATAAGGTAAGCTTCGAAGATTGGAAAGATGCCTGGCAAACAACTATGAATACAAACCTAATATCTGTAGCTAATCTATGTTACTGGGCTTCAAAAGAAATGATAAAAAACAATGGAGGTCGCATTGTTAATGTATCATCTCGGGGAGCATTTAGAGGGGAGCCTAACATGCCGGCGTACGGATCTAGTAAGGCAGGCCTCAATTCGTTGAGTCAATCCATTGCCAAATCACTTGCTAAATACAATATAGGCGTTGGCGTTGTTGCTCCAGGGTTTACAGATACAGAAATGGCTAAAAGTGCATTGACAGATGAAGAAAAAGAAAGTTTACTCCTTGAATCTCCTTTCAAAAGAATGGCAGAACCCGACGAAGTAGCGCATACAATACTATTTCTCGCATCAAAACAGGCGCTGTATACATCAGGAGCAATCATCGATGTAAATGGAGCTTCTTATTTAAGAACATAAGATTGAAACTTATACAGTTGAAACTTTACATAGGAATACGAATTATTGAAAATATTACTACTTACTTATGAAACTCGATTTAGAATTTATACGATCGCAATTTCCCGCTTTTTCAGAACCTACGTTAAAGGGGTGGGCATTTTTTGAAAGTGCAGGTGGCTCTTATCCTTGCATACAAGTTATAAATAGGTTAACCGATTTTTATGTGAAAAACAAGGTGCAGCCCAACTATCCTTATCCAACTTCCATAGTAGCCGGAGAATTGATGGAGGCTTCTTATAAGAGAATGGCTGACTACTTGAATGTTGAAGATTCAGAAATTCATTTTGGTCCATCCACAACGCAAAATGTTTATGTTTTGGCGAATGCTATGCGCCCAATGTGGAAGGATGGTGACGAAATCATTGTTTCTTGTCAGGATCATGAGGCCAATGCAGGCGCATGGAGAAAATTGGCAGAGCAAGGAATAAAAATTGTAGAATGGCATGTAGATTCAAAAACAGGATTGTTATGTATTGATGAATTAGAAAGTTTATTTTCTGAACGCACAAAGATGGTTGCTTTTCCACATTGTTCGAACGTAATAGGCCATTTGAACAATGTAAAAGAAATTAGCCAAATGGCTCATAAGCATGGGGCATTATCTGTGGTTGACGGAGTTGGTTACGCTCCACATGGTTTTCCGGATTTAAAAGATCTGGGGATGGATATTTATCTTTTGTCATTGTACAAAACCTTTGGCCCTCATTTAGGGCTGATGTATGTAAATAAAGAGTTGATAGGAAAAATGGAAAACCAAGCTCATTTTTTTAAGGATGGGATAACCAGGAGTATGTTAACACCAGCAGGACCCGATCATGCTCAAATTGCAGCTGCTAGTGGAATATTAGATTATTTTGATGCGGTTTATAAACATCATTTTGATGAAGAAGCAGCACCTGCTCAAAGAAACAAAGCGTTAAATAGACTATTTCAAGAGCATGAAATATCCCTATTGGAGCCCTTGCTTTATTTTTTAAGATCTCGCGATGATATCCAAATAGTAGGCCCTGATAGTATAGAATTAAGGGTGGCAATAGTTTCAATTATTCCTAAGGATAAAAACATTAAAAAGGTTTATGAATCCTTAACTGAACACAAATTGATGATAGGTATGGGCCATTTTAATGCGGTTCGTCCTCTTATGGATTTAGAAATCCCAAGACAACCTGGAGTACTAAGAATTTCCTTTTTACATTATACCAGTAAAGAGGAAATGAATCAGTTGTTAGATGGGTTAAAAATCGCGCTTGACAACTAAGATTTGAACTACAAGAAGCTATAGAAGCCTCATTATATTAATTCACATATCATTATGCAAATTGAACTATCCAGTATTATCCCTAAAGAAATTATTCCAGGCTGTCACGCCAAACTTGTCCATACGCAACATATGAGTTTTGCATTCTGGGATATTGAAAAAGGAGCGATACTACCTGAACATCATCATATGAATGAGCAAGTAATGCAAGTAATAGAAGGTGAATTTGAGCTAACCCTACATAAAACCACCAAAATATATAATCCGGGGTCACTTGTCATAATTCCCCCTAACGAACCGCATTGTGGAAAGGCCATCACTTCTTGTAAAATACTGGACGTTTTTAGCCCGGCAAGAGATGATTTTTATTAAAAGCTATAAAAAAGGTTTTTTATTAAACTGGAGCTAAATAAAGAAAATAATCTAGTCAATCGAAAAATCTATCTTTTCAGGTTAATGAGACAAACTAAAAGCTATTAAAGCGTGAGCTATTTCACCGGTAAATTATCTTGGTAAAGCAGACAAATCAACAGATATTTTAATAAGATATTCAGGCTTTCACTAAAAAGCTATTGTAACATAATACGATGTTGGGAATCATTCCAAGATATAAAAAAATAAACCAACTACACTCCAAAAAACCTATCAAGTAACGAAAACGACCGATTTTTACAAATTTCTATCATACCTAGTAAGTAACTTTGTGATATTATTAACCTTAGCCGAACAAGTTGAAAGTAATTAAAAATAATCTGTAACATATTGGCAACTCTTGTATCTAAATGAAAAGGAAGCGAAAACGCTTTCATATTAGATCTAACTTAACAAAAACTTATGAAAAATATTCTCTTAACATTCATTTCAGTATTTATCTCTCTGAATTCAATCGCACAAGATTCTATAATCACTCCATTAAACAATTCCTTTGATTCAGAATTAATAAAAAATGAGAATTATGAAATGAATTGGTTTATGGAAATGGACTCCTCCAAAATGGAAATAGGAAAAATTAAAACAGAGATAAAAAGAATTAAAAATAACGTTTTAATAATTACCACTGTTAAAATGAGTCAAGCTCAAACAAAATGGGTTGACACTACTCTTGCTCATATCAATAATCTTAAACCTATTTACCATTCTTCTTATAATCAGCAAAGAGATATGGTTCTTAATTTTGATGAAAAAGTAACAGGTTATTATTTTGACAAAAAGACAAATACTAAAAACGAAATATCTGAAACTACTTCAGGCAGCTATTTCGATAGCAATATGTATCCGCAATTGATAAGATGGTTGCCATTAAATAAGGGATACCACAGTGCTATCTCTATTTTTGATTATAACCCAAAAGCTAAAACCGGAGTAATAAAAGCATTTATTAAGAATATTGAAAAAGGTAAATTGCCCGGGAATAGCGATGTATGGATAGTGACAGTAACTGATGACATTTCAGATAACAAAGCTATTATGACATTTTATATTGACAGTAAAACTAGGCAAATAATTAGACAAGAAGTGGATATACAGGGACGGAAAATGGTCATGGAATTAATTAATTGATACTGACAGGACAATAATTACAAAAACGTACAGTGTAATTCACTTCCCAATTTCAAAATCCAAAAGAAAAGGTATTAACTTCTTTTGACTTTCTGATTATTATGAATGATGAAGAGAATTTTAGAGGCTGTAGCTTTTTGAACATTCTTTCAGAAATATCTAAAGACCAAGAAGAAATATTAACAATTATTCAAAATCACAAAAATGATTTAAGAAACTTCTTTAGAGAGCAAATTCAAGATGAATTATTATCAACTCATATTTATCTACTCTTTGAAAGTTCTATCATAGAAAGTCAAGTATTTAAATCAAACGAATTAATTGAAAAATCAAAAAGGATAACAGAAAATTTAATATAAATATTTAAATTATGGAACAAAAAAATCCGCATATAGAAATGAAAAAAATAATTGTTGTTTTAATCTTAAATATTCTTGTTAGCACTATTTATTGTCAGACAAATGACTCTGCCTCAATAAAATTAACTGAAGAACTTGAAAAAATATACGCAAGAGAATATATTAATGGCTTCTCTGTAGCTATTGTAAATCAAGATAGCATTCTATATCAAAAAGGGTTTGGATATTCTGACATTAAAGCAAACAAGAAATACACTAATAATACAGTTCAAAACATCGCTTCTATTTCCAAAACTTTTATTGGTATTGCATTACTTAAAGCTCAAGAACTTGGAAAACTTAACTTAGACGACCCTATAAATCAATACTTGTTGTTCGATGTAAGTAATCCACATTTCCCTAATGAACAAATTACAATACGACAATTAGCAACACACACATCGAGTATTAAAGATCCTTCTAGATATGAGAAGAATGGATATATTTTAAAAGAAAAAGAAAATAAGGGAGCTAAAGTTAATAGCAATTTTCGTTCACCTAATGAAAAAATGGATCTCGATGAATTTTTAAAAAATATTTTAAGTGAAGAAGGAAAATGGTACAAGAAAAATAATTTTTTAAAGAAAAAACCCGGAGCAATATATGAGTATTCAAATGTTGCCGCAGGATTGGCCGCCTTAATAATAGAAAAAGCTACAGATCAATCATTCAGCAAATTTACCAATGAATATATTCTTAAACCTTTAGGAATGTTTGATACCGGTTGGTCTTTTTCTGAAGTAGATTTCTCAAAACATTCTAAACTATATCAAAACAATGAAACTGAATTAGCTTTTTATCAATTGGTTAATTATCCTGATGGCGGCTTAATTACATCTTCTACAGATTTAGGGAAATACTTAACTGAACTAATTGCAGGTTATAATAGTAGTGGAAACATATTAAATAATCATAGCTATAAAGAGCTATTTAAACCACAATTGTCTGATATAAATTATACAGAAAGAAATAAAAGCACTTATAATGATGAATACAATATGGGTATTTTTATGGGAATATCTGCTCACGGACAAATAGGTCATACTGGTGGTGATCCTGGAGTTGCAACATATATGTTTTTCAATTCTGAAACTAAAATAGGAAAACTTTTAATTGTGAATACCGACCTCAAAAAAGAAGGAATAAAGGAATTTATAGACATCTGGAGAAAATTAGAAGAGTACGAAACTAAATTATAAGCCAGCTGGTAACAAGGGCTATAATTAAGACGGGTTTTAGTGCTTAATCGAAGGCTCACAACTTTTAATACCCGTACTCACCATAGCCTAAACCTTGTAAAAATGAAAACACTAAAATGCAATTTTTAAACGAAGAAATTCCAAACAATATACCTTTGGAGTTTAAACAAAATATAGTTCCTAAAAATAAAATTATCCATAAGGGAATATTTAGTCCTGACTTAAAAGAATATTATTATACGATTTCAGATAACGACTTTAAGAATTTTGAAGTTTTCGCAGTAAAAAACACTAATGGAATTTGGTCTAACCCAAAGAAAGCATTTTTTAGTAATACGTATAATGAACACGGAATGAGTTTTTCACCCGATGGAACTTCTATCTATTTTAGTTCTACCAGACCAACTAATGTTGAAGGTGTTTCTGAAACTTGGCATATCTGGAAGTCTGACAAAGTTAATGGAGCATGGAAAGAGCCCATTTTTGTAGATATACCTAACTTGAGAAATAAATTAGTTTCTCATCCTACAATTACCAATTCTGGAACCTTGTATTTTCATACAAGCAATTTGGATTATAGCGAAATGGATATTTATCAATCAAAAGAAGTGAAGGGAAAGTTTGAAGATGCACAAAAAACTTCAATTTCAATGAATATTGAAATTGGTAAATGCACACCATTTGTTTCACCAAAAGAAGACTACTTAATTTTTGCTTCAATTGGAAACGAATTGGACTTAATGATTAGTTATACTAATGGAAAAGGCGGATGGATACATACAAGAAAACTAAACGATAAAATCAATAATAAAGGACAAGGGAATCCATATGTAACACCTAATAATAAATTTCTTTTTTTTACGACTGGCGAACATTTAGATAAAGAATGGAAGGTTAAATGGGTTCATATAGAATCTGAAATAAACAATAACTAATGGCAACTTCGTATAAGGATACTGAGCGCTTTATAGCTGAACTCAAAGTTTAGGTAAAATTGAAAAATAGCAGCTATTTTTCCCTTACAACAGTTATAAATGAACCGCTGCAAGCCATTTGAAAACCGAAATTAAATTGGAAATTATTGAAATACACAAAAATGAATATATGATTTCAACCAACAAAAAAAAGTTGGACGTTTCATTAATTCATAATTTTTTGACATACGAATCGGGTTGGAGTGACGGAATTTCGTTTGAAAAAGTGGAAAAATCTATTCATAATTCTTTGAATTTTGGAATGTATTTTGAAAATAAACAAATAGGATACGCAAAAGTTATTTCCGATTATTCTACGATCGCATATTTGGGCGATATTTTTATTTTGAAGGAATATCGAGGATTTGGATTAAGCACATGGCTTATGAACGTAATTATGGAACATAAAGAATTACAAGACTTAAAACGTTGGATTTTAGTAACAAGTACAGCGGAATGGCTTTATGATAAATATGGGTTTACAAAACTGCCAAAGCCTGAAATTTATATGGAAAAATTCAATCCGAATGTTTATCGAGATGAACAATAAACGGATGCTGGCAACATATAACCAGTTACAATTTTGCATTTAAATAAAGACAGTTGGAAGTGATCATAAGTTAAAATGAAAAAATGTATCAACAATTAGAACAATTCCTTAGGGATAATTCAAGTTTTAGTAGTGAATCAATTCAAAATGTCACATCACATTTTAAACCGCTAAAAACAAAACGCAATGAAATCTTGTGTTCCGTTGGGCAAGTTTGTAAAAACTTTTACTTTATAAATAAAGGCTGTCTTAGAATGTATGAAATTGACACTAAAGGGAATGAAGCTACAGCTTATTTTGCCTTGGAAGATCAAATTATCTCGGCCATTACCAGTTTTGTTTTGCAGCAACCATCGAGAGATTTCTTAGTTTCTTTTGAACCTTCAGATTTGCTTGTTATAAGTAGGGATAGTTTTTTTAAACTTGTTGAAACCGTTCCTGAATTTAGAGAGGTCTACAGTAAATTCATGGAGTTTTCTTTTATTCACTCTCAAATGCGGATTTATAGTTTTTTAGGAATGGAAGGTATTGATAAATTACGTTGGGTTATGGAGCATGAACCTAAATTGTTAACCAGAATTTCAAGCAAAGCTGTGGCCTCATATTTAGGCATGACAAACTCTACACTTAGTAAATTACGCGCACAACTTTAAAAAATTTATACTGCATTAATGAAATCGGTGTTATAAGACAATTTCTATTTTTTCGATTCTTCTCAGCTTTGACGTATTAGTAAAATCTTCAATTTTATAATACGTGAAGGCCAACATTTATTTCATAATTGCTGCGATGTTCTTTGGACTGAATTTTCATCTTTCTAAAATTGTGTTGGCAGACATCAGCTTTATTGAAGCCATTGCTTGGCGCTTTACCCTAGCTAGCGTAACCCTGTTTTTATTGGCGTATAAAAACTTAAAATCTTTACGTTTCAATCGTTCAAATATTAAAGATGGATTTCTTGTTGGAGGGGTAGGGTCATTAGGATTTAATTTATTTTCATTTCATTAAAAACGTTGTTATATGACAACTTTTAAATTTCGAATCGGTGGCACCTTTGTAGTGTTGATGAGCACTAAAGCTCACAATTTTTAAAACATATATAATATGCCACTTACGTTAACAATAACAGAAGGAGTTTTCCCTTCAGAAAAAGTAAAGGAAGCCGTAGTTCAAATTACAAACTCCTTTTTAAAAAACCATGGTTTAACTGGTAATGCAGTTATGACACCAAACATCACAGCCAACGTACATATTGTACCAAAAGGATTCTCTTTTTCTGGTGGAGAAGAGTTTGTAGGTGCATGGGCCGAATGGAAAGTCCCTTCGTTTGCACTCGCAGATCAAGCAGTTATTAAACAACATTTTGCTGAGGTTACCGAAATTATTTACAAATTATCTGGAGGGCGACAACCTAAAGATAATATCTACGTGAATGTGGTACATGCCGTAGATGGTGGATGGAACCTTGACGGAAAAGCAATGAATAATGAAGCATTAGGAGCAGCAATTTCTAAAGGGTAATAAGTAACAGGCTTAACTACTTCGACCATCTGTTGAAGTAGTTGTTTAGACACTAATGGGAACATGAATGCTACCTTGGAAATGCGTCATTTGGAATTTGTTCGACTTAGAATTGGCTACCTAAATAATTGTAACTATTCTATTAGCCTTCACTTAAACGAACTTAAAAATTTTGGAGAGACTGATGTAAGACTATCCTTAGTTTCTGTATGGAATCTTGTTCCAGATTTTTCAGAAAAAGAGCGCGCACTATTTGCTTTGACAGATTATATTCTTTGCTCAGATACTAGTAAAAATTATGAGCAGGTTTATGTGATTTTAAAATCACATTTTAGCAAACAGCAAATTTCAGCTTTAACACAGGCCATTGAGCAAATAGACCTATGGACACGCTCCTTAAAACACTCAGAAACCTTGAGCATTTTCTAAAAAACTTCAAACTGAAAACGTTGTTATATGACAACTTTTAGACCTTAAAGTAACCTCAACTTTGCATCAGTGAACGTTTAATGTAGCGAGTGCTTCATTACTGGGTAGAAGAATAAAGTCTGCTTACAACGCTTAACTGCCACATATATGAACATCAAAGCACCGATGGTCATTAATAAAAATAACCATGAAACATATACTATTTATAGTAACAAGCACGAATGTAACTGGCACTGGTAAACAGGCTGCAGGTTACGAATTCTCGGAAGTAGCAGATCCATATTTCGAATTTACAAAGGAAGGTCATAGCGTCGATTTTGCAAGTATTAAAGGAGGTGTTCCTCCATTTGTAGGATATGACGATATACAATTAGTAAGCAAAAACTTTAAAGAAGGCAATGGTTTTAAACGCCTCAATTTCAGTCATAAATTAAGAGATATAAATATTGATGCTTATGATGCGATATTCTTCCCAGGAGGTTTGGGTCCAATGACCGATATGGTTTCTAACCCATGGGTTAAAGACGCGATTAAAAAGGTCTATGAAAGTGATCGTATAATTGGGGCTGTATGTCATGGTCCTGTAGCATTACTCAATGTCACTTTATCAAACGGGAAGAACCTTTTAGAAGGGAAGCGTATTAATTCATTTACTGAAGCGGAAGAAGATATCGATAAACATACTTTACATGATGTCATTCCATTTATGCTCGATGCCGAGTTAAAAAAGCAAGGTGCACTATTCTCAAACACAACCCCTTTTGATCCTTTTGTAGTTTGCGACGGTAATTTGATAACAGGACAGAATCCGGCATCGGCAGGAAATGTTGCTAAAGAAATGATTCGTGTCTTAGCACAATAGCCAAGACAATCTAGTATATCAGAGAACAAAAACATTTTTTTAATTCACTATTATTTTAGGCTCAAAGATTCATGAAAATGCTTCTTTGAGCTTTTTTAATAAGGTTTATTTCAGAAGTTGATAACACTATCTAGAGCATTACAAGCAGTTTTATGTATAATGTTGGCTTAGTAGCTTAGGATTGTTTTTAAGTCGCTATACTGGTATAGATTTGAGTATAGTTTACATTCGTTGTGCTAACTATTGGTCGTAAACTAGCTTTTCAAACCAGGTAGCAATTGTGTTTTCTGCTGGCTTAAAACGAGGAGAAAAATCTAAATTTTTTGGCGCGTTTTCTTCTTGTGAACGAAATGACCATTGCCAAACATAGATTCCGGCGAACCACTCTTTGTCCCATAAACTTTGAAAAAGAGCTTCGTAGGCTAACTGTTGTGTTTTGTTAGATTTTTTTCTACTCAAGTTGCTAAAAATGGAATTCCATTCCCAAGGAGTTACAGTTGCCGCCGCCTCACTTTTATAACCTACTTCGGTAAATAAAACCGGTTTATTGAGTTTTTTTGACAACGTCTCAAGTTCAAGAACAAATGGATTCCACCCTCTTTTAATGGTTTCAAGATCTGGATTATTGTTTTTTGTTAGAGGAAAATAGGCTTGAACCCCAACATAATCCAACGCTTCCCAAAAGGTATATGAGGCTATGTCATCATCCCAATTTGCAGCATAGGTTAATTTTCCAGAATACACTTTTTTAATATCCCTAATTAAACCCTGCCAGGCTAACGGTTGATGTTTAATTGACGTTCTAAGTTCTGTGCCAATACAGAGCAGTTCAACATTGTTTTGTTCCGCTAATTGTGCATAATGAATCATGTGTAGGCGATACGACTCAAACCATGTATCCCATTCTTTATCTGATGCGAAGTTGATGTTAGATCGCCACCCATCAGACAACCATAGATGCGGTTTGAGCATTATTTTTATTCCTTTCTCTTGAAACTGATGAATCATTTTTATAAATGAAGAATCTCTTCTAGTCCAACTGCCTACTTTGTCCGGCGCAGACTTGGGGTTAGAATATTCATTTTTCTGATGAATAAAAGGTACTATTGCTACCCATTCAATGTTTGTTTTTACTATATCTGAAATACCTTTTTCATTTGTACCTTCAAAACCGAACACATGCATTCCTCTGTGCTTACCATCAATAGCATACAGGTTTTTAGATGTGCCAGAAGTATTTTCTACAGAATAGTCCCAGGTATACTCATATCTTTCGTTGTTATTGTTGTAGTCAATTATTTTATAACTAACGATTAAAACAAGTAGCGGAAATAAAACCCGAAACCCGATTTGTTTTAAAGAAGTTGAAAGCCCTCTTTTTTTATAAACTCTAAAAAAATAACGAATCAATACAAAGAGAATGTAAATACTAACAAAGAGTATATGTACCGATATTAAAAAGTCTAAATATGCCGCTAGTTCAAAAAAGCGAGTAATAGATTTTAGTAATGATTCATTGGAACGAAAAAACAGCAGTAAAACGATTCCAACGAAGAAAAGAACCCAAGTAATCAAATATATGAGAATAGCTTTCTTAAATTCTTTTTTTAGGTTCATAGCAGTCTGAATGTAATAAAACTATAGGTCTCAATTATCGTTGTATGTTACACCTTTATCAAAAAAGAGCTTGTTCTGCCATGTGTGATTTCTAGAATTCAATTCTAAGCCATTCGATTTCCGTCTTGAGTACGAAAGGTTTCAAAAGAAATGTTGGAGCTTTTTTATTTTTTGGGCACAGCATTTTGTATTTTTTTAATAACAATCCATCTTCAACTGCCCGTTGTGTTGAAGTTCATCCAGGCCAATCGTTGAATTCTCAGCAAGCAATTTTTCAAGCATATCGAGAATGTCGTGTTGCATGGCTAACGAACCACAAATCATTATGATCCCGCCTTCCTTAATCGTTTTGAAAACAACCTCTTTTTGCTGTACTATCAATTCCTGAACGTACTGTTTATTTCCTTCTCTTGAATAACTTTTGTAGAGATTAGTATTCTGATTTTGTGTTATAATCTCATCGTACATACACGATGAAGAGACTTTTTTTCCACCCCAAAATAAATGAATCTCTGTATTGTGATTTTCTGCCATCATTCCCAAAAATGGTGCGATTCCTGTTCCATTTGCAATTAAAACTGCAGAAGGTGTTTTCTTAGGAAGGTGGAAATGGGTATTTGTATGAATGGCAACTTCTATAGCATCGTCTTCTTTTAGCGTATACAAATAAGAAGAACCTTTACCAAACGGGTGTTTCTTTACACTTAATAAAATCTCGTTTCTTATTCGAGCGATGGAATATTGACGAGCAACATCAGTTCCTTCGGGAAAAATAGATAACAAATCGCCAGACACAAATTTCACTTTTCGTTTGGCTTTAAGTCTTATTAAAAAGGTGTCATCCACATTTAATTCGGTGCGTTCAACTACCTTAAAAAAGACTTTTTTATATTTTAGTTTCTTAGTTTTCGGTTTTTCAACGGCAATTGAAATGTTTAATCGTTCGCTGAATTGCTTTACCCAATTATTAAAATCTGCCACATCTGCATTGTTGATTTTATAAAGCGGAAGCACGGGTTGAAAATTCTGGTGTGTTTGCAAAAGTGCATCTACTTGTATAGAAAACTTGCAAAAATCTGCATACTCCAAAGAGCCGAACCCAACCACTGCATATCTAATTTCATTCGGTTGCTCGATAGTTGGAAAAATAGCTTTAAAATTCCGGGCATTGGTTGGTGGTTCACCTTCGCCATAGGTTGATGTAAGTATAATAATGTGTTTCGCTTTCGCGAAAACGGCATAGTTATTTAACTCTGTCACGTACACTTTCTTTCCAATCTCACTTAATGCATTATATAATCTTCTTGCAAAATCGAAACTTGTTCCCGTTTCTGAACCTACTAAAAGCACAAATTCGCATGCGTCCTTATCTGGCATTTCTGTAGTTGTGGATACATTTTTTCTACGCTTCAAAGTCATTGCAAAACCCGAATACATAAAAAATAGAATTGATGCACTTGCGAGTAGTAATACGATAGACCACAATACATTTCCTTCGCCTGTATGCAATAACCAGCTTACACGGGAAGCCAATTGTAAAAATGGATATTCAACACTACTTATAATCTGTCCCGACTCCTGATGAACCCTAATTTCTTTATGCTTCAGTGCAATCTGAAAATATTCTTCTGGGTCATCAGAAAACGGAAAGTCAACTTTTCGGATCTGGTCGAGCGTAGTTTGCCTGAAAAAAGGAATGTCGGCAATACTTTCAACATTTTGTATTTCATTTGAAATTATACTTTCCTGATGTGCTATTGAAGTATCTGGAAGTAACTCAAATTTTTCGGCAGAAAGATATACGCCTGTAAATGCGAGTATGACGATAGGAATAAAGAACCATCTGCTTAAAATAACGTGGTACCGTAATTCAAAATAATCCTTATGTACTTTTGAGAACAAGCGTTTAAATCCGCCCTGTCTTTTGGCTAAAAGCAATAATCCTGTAATTGTAATGAGTAGCAATAATAATGAAATCAGGCCTACAAAAAACCGCCCGATACTTTTCAGAAATAAGGAACGATGTAGATTGGTTGCAAAACTGTAAATAAATGGGCGCTCTTGGACTTTTCCTAATTGTTTACCTGTCTTTGCATCGATGTAGATATCGAGCGTTTCCATATCTGTAGTAAGTACAGATGCTTTTACAAAACCAGATAATTCTACTTCCAGCGAAAAAACTTCGTCATAAGTAGACTTTAAAGCATCAACTGT
Source organism: Rasiella sp. SM2506 (assembly GCF_050859505.1). GTDB lineage: Bacteria > Bacteroidota > Bacteroidia > Flavobacteriales > Flavobacteriaceae > Marinirhabdus. The sequence continues at coordinate 1,153,837 of NZ_CP193934.1, forward strand.
TGTAGCCAATGACACTTCATCCACTGCTTGTACTGCAAAGCCTTTGGCTTGATGAGAAATAGGCTCGACTGCTAAAATCACTCCCGTAACCGAGGCAATAAGCAAAAACAAAGAGGAGGCAAGCGCAAGAACAAAATGACTATATCGCCAGATGGAAAGGGTCATAAGAGAGCGTAGCTTTTTATAAATCGATACTTCATTTTATGTTTTTACTGCGGAAGCATTCTTATGTAACGAATAAACCCTTTCCCTTCTTTTTTAGCTTTGAGGTTTTCTGCAGTTAGCTCAAACTGGATATCATCAACATAATATTCTTGGTCTTCTACCGAAGTTTCAAAACGTAAGCTATACCCTTTGTCAATCTTATCTTCAGGTATTTGTAAAACGGTTACGGTACGCTCGCCACCACTAATAGTTGCGCCAGAAATAGCATCAATATCAGGACGGTATTTTCCGTAGAATTTCCACCATTCGGGAATTTCGCTATACCACTCGCTGTCCTTGCCTTGCACATAAAGAGTCTCTTCATAGTTGCCCTCTTGATTCAATAATGAAACCACTACATAAGCACCTTCGCCAGTATAGTTAGTCATTTGGATAAGACATTTTACAGCTTTAGAATTGGTAGTTGTAAATGCAGTGAGTAAAAGGCCTGCCAATGCGATGGCAGGAATGATTTTAAATAGATTCTTCATATTACTTTAAAAAATTTAATGAGATACTTTGTTTTTGTAAGAGTTCGTTTTCGCTTGCCAAATCATAGACTGTTTCTTCAAAATCAGTTTTAATTTTAGTGTCAGCACCTATTGAGATTAGGTATTTCATTATCTCGTCATTTTCAGATTTCATTGCTGCGATGTGCAAGGGGGTAAGACCTTCTTCATTTTTTGCATTCATATCCATATCGAAATTTGAAAGACGTTTCAATAATTCTAAATTAGTGTCTTTGGCAGCAAAATGAAAAAGTGTGTTGCCTTCAGCTTGGGTGGTATTCATTTTAACTCCTTTCTCTTGAACTAACTTTAATTTAGCGTCAAAATCAGCAGCATTTCTACTATCGTAAGATGCTACTACATAATAAGCGATTGTATTTCCTTTGGCATCTTTTGCAAAAGCGTTACCACCTTTTTCCATTAAAAAATTAACTACCTCTGGGGTGTTGTTTTGCATTGCGAGCATCATAGCCGACTGGCCATTATTGTTGGTAGCATTGAAATTTTTTACGTTTTTGGAAAGTAGTTTTATCATGACCAATTCATTACGTGAAGCGGCATTAAGAAATGGCGTATTACCATCGCTATCTTTCTGGTTTACATCTGCACCAGCAGTTAGGAAAAGTTTAAAAATAGTGGCGTCGGTGTTGCTATATGCCAATCGATGTAATGGTGTATAGCCCTCTTTGGTTACTATATTGGGCTCAAGACCGAGACTTTTCAGATATTCATACACCGCAAACGGATTGCTATAGTCACGACCACCTTGTGCGGCAAACAGGAAAGCATTGCCGCCTTCTTTGTTTAAGGATTTGTAATCCACGCCCTTTTTAGTAAGCAATTTCAGAAAATCTATATTTCCTTTTTTCGTGGCATAATTAAAAATACCATCACCATTATTGTCTTTACCATGGATGTCAAAACCTTTGCTTGTAAAGTATTTTAATTCTTCTTCATTAGATAATGAGGATGCAATCAGTAAAAGTAGGTTTGCACCATTTTCATTTTTTTCATCTGTAAGTTTGACACCGTGTTTTTCAAAAGCATCATATAAAGCTTTGTCTTTTTGGCCACCATTGGCAGCAAAGGTAAGCGGTGTATTGCCGTGGCTGTCTAATTCGGTTATTGATGAACCTTTATCCAATAAATATTCGACTATTTCTATATTTCCAGCATAGGCAGCCCAATGCAAATAAATACGGCTGTCGTGTGTTTTCTTATCTACGGAATTACCTTCCAAGGACAAAAGGTATTCTACCACATCCTTATTTGCTTTTTCAAGTAGCGCATAAACAGTCGCGTCAAATGCATTGGAATTAAAAATCGTAGCATCATTACCTTCGGTTACTTTTTTCTTTACGGTCTCCAAATTGGGATTTCCCTTCCAAAAGGAACGTTCAAGTAAAACATTATTTTCTTGAGCAACTGCCACTATATTCATAAAGAGGATAGCAAGCAGTACTATTTTTTTTATTGAATTCATATTTTTATTTCTTTATAAAAGATTCGATAATTCCATCTATTTCGGCTTCTTCTTTATAGCCTTCTTCTTCGAACAGGAACTTATAAAGTGGTTTATTATCCACTTTTTCTTCAAGGACAAGGTCTTTGTTGCGTTTATATACTTCATCCCACTTGGTGCGAACCAAGGCCCATTTTTTTTCATTGTCTTTCCACCATTGAGCAGCGACAGCACATGTACTGTCGGCCACTTTTTTATAGGTGTTATATCCCTTTTCTTTTGCCAAAAGCACATCATCTTTGCCTGGTTCACGAATAATTTTTGAATTATCCTGGTCGTGCAGCCAACCATAGTCTGTAATTTCCTGACGGTTGCCACGCATCAACACATTATAATCACTACGGGTTGTGTATTCACGTCTTGCCAAAGGTGCGGATGCCGTGTTTTCCCAATAGCTTTTCCCATCAACGTGAACCCAAGAGGCAGTGCCTTCATACCGAGGACTGTCATCTACCTGATATACTTTTTGCGTCCATTGTCCCTTAACTTCAGAAGCAGGTACTTTTTTAAAAGTCCATTTAGTATCTGCGTCATAGGTGTACAAATCTGTGTTTTCAAACAACCAGTCTTGACGCCAATGCTTTACAACCATAGGTTCGGCTGGATTGCCTACTTGTAATAAATGTTGAATTTGAATTGTATCATTTTTATTGGTGACTAATTGTGCCCATTCCAACCCTTTGTCCACTTTTGTTTTTGAAGGTTTATATAGGGAATCGTTACTGTAATTGAAAGTTTCTGCAAAGTTAAAAGTGACTTCATAACAGCCACACATTTTCTTAATCGCTTCTAGGTCTTCTTGCTTTTTTGAAATTTGAGACATGCCACTTATTGAAAATAATAGTACCAATAAGGTGTATAAAGGAGGTTTCATCATTTACGGATTTAAAATTCTTCAGCAAAAATAGTTATTTTTATTTATTCTAAATAAGAATAACTAGATATTTGCCGTCTATAAAGATTCATGATAAATGATATTACGGATAAAATAGTGGTTTTTAGTCTTTTGTGTTTTATTTCTTTTACAAAAGCGGCATCACAAGAAGTAAAAGACACTGCCAAAGTGAATGAACTATAGGAAGTTATCCTCACAGCTACACGTACCGAAAGACAACTTTCATCCTTACCTTTAAAATTAATCAAGGAAATTAGTGTCTTTAAGGTTGCCGAAAATACTACTATAAGAAAAAAATACTGGATATATTGAAGCAACGAAGAGACGAATCTTCCTACGAATATAAAGTGACATAAAAGTTCTTTGAAGTATATCCTGAGGCTAAAAAACAACTACGCACCACACAAAAAGGTACGAAAATGCTCGCTCTCGTCACATACATTGTTGCTATTTTTGGCCCCCATCAGTCATAGTAACTACTTCTGAAATTGATATTGCCAAGTAGTTACGGTTCTTCAGCAGATGAACAGAAATTTTAAAAACACTTGGGCTAAAAGAAATTAAAGTTTTTAATCTTTCAGAAATGTATCTTCTCTTGTCATTATTTTGGTTTTATGATGACATTTTTATTTTGTCTCTATGTGTTTAAAAACAATATTGTTGAAATAAAATAATTAAGTACCTTTCACTCATAACAATAGCGGAAAAGGTGCCCATAGAAAATCAATTCAATCTTGTAGATGCCATTAAAACTAACAACCAAGTAGTTTTAAAACAACTGTATCTTCATAATTATAAAAAGGTAGAATTGTACATTCTTAAAAACAATGGATCTATGCCCCAGGCAAAGGATATCTATCAAGAAGCTTTTATCGCGGTTTGGCAGAACATAAAAGAAAATAAATTTATTCCTACAAACGAAACGGCCGTGCAAGGGTATTTATATACTATTGCGAAAAATAAATGGCTCGATGTATTAAAGTCCTCCAAGTATAAAAAAACGGTATCCTATGCAAATAAAGGTATAGAAGAGACATTTTCTGAAACAATTGAAAGTGAAGAGGTACATGAAAAAGATGAAAAACTTCAGTGTACTATGCACGCTTTTAATCGGTTAGGCGAAGCTTGCAAGGAGTTACTGAAGTTGTTTTATTTCAGTAAAAAATCATTGCGCACTATCGCTGAAGAACTCGCTATCGAAGAAGCATCTGCCAGAAATAAAAAATATAGATGTATTCAGAAATTACGTGAACTAGCACTATCCCCAAACGCCCATTAAATTTTGAAAAGAAACGAAGACATATCGCAGGAAGAATTTGAACGTATTGAAAACTATCTCAATAACGAGCTTACACCGGATGAGAAAATAACTTTCGAAAAAGCGATACAGGAAGACCCCTCAGTAGGCAAAAAAGTAGCGGAGGTTAAACAACTTCTATTTGGTATTGAAACTGCAGTGCTGAAAAATGATCTCGATACATATCACGAAGAATTGAACCCAGTAAGAAAGGTACACACTGAACATTCAGATACAATTGAGATACCTAAAAAAACCAATACCATGGCACTTGTTTATTCAATGGCTGCGGCCATTGTAATTGCATTTGGGATATTTTGGTTTATGAAAGATTTAAATACACCAGAAAGAGTATTTGCAAAACATTTTAAACCAGACCCAGGATTGCCAACGGTTATGAGCACTACAAATGATTATTCTTTTTACGAAGGCATGGTAGATTATAAACGGAAAGAGTATGGTGTCGCTATTACTAAATGGAAAAAGTTACTCCCTGAAAAAGAAAACAATGATACTCTGGACTATTTTTTAGGTGTAGCCTATTTAGCTGAAGGCAATGCTGAAAAATCTCTGGAATATTTAGAGCCTACACAAAAATTCAGCAACGGCATTTTTAAAGAAGATGCACCCTATTACAAGGCTTTGGCAAAAATAAAGCTAGGACAGATTGAGGAAGCAACAAAACTTTTGAAAGCGTATCCTTCAACCAGAAATAAAGAACTATTAAATGATCTCAACAAATAAAACCTTCAGATTATTTTGTAACTAAAAAGATATGGGACACTTTTATAAACATAGCTTTCTCATCATCTTCACTACCTTTTTAGCTTATTCTCCAAGTAGCTTCGGACAGGATAGTACGCTAGCCGGAACAAAATTAATAGACGCTTATCTCGTTGAAAATCAATTTAAAAAGGCCGATTCGGCTTTGCAGTCTCAGGTTTCAATATTTAAAAAAAAGAACCAATTAGATTCACTACATCAATATCCTTATTACGTTGGAAAAATTGAAAATGCGAAGGGTAACACAAAAACTGCAATCCCAAAAGCAGAAACATTTTTAGATGCGCTGCTTGCATCCCGTATCTCGCCGCGTTCCCATTATAAAGCACTTACGGGTATGTCTTTTTTGTACGAAGAACTTGGCGAAATCCAAAAATCGTTTGATGCTGCCATTGAGGCCAGAGATATTGTATTAAACATGAAAGATGCTACGTATGATGAAAAGGGAGAAGTGTATTACGGTGCAGGGTATTGTTACTACATCCAAGGAAATTTTGTGGAAGGCAATGTTCAAAATAAAAAAGCACTCGAAAATTTTTCTAATTCTAAAGAAAAAAATCACGTTAGACTTTCCGATGTAAATAATTTTATTGGCATCGTGATGTGGCGTTCCCAAAAACTGGACAGCGCCCATTATTATTTAGAAAAAGCAATTGACCATATTAACCAGACAAAAAAAGACTCCCTTTATAAATTATATGCAACCTCTGGCACAAAATTAAATCTTGCGCTCGTTACGGAAGCTCGCGGCAATATTACAGAAGCCATGCAAACCCTTGAACAATTGATTAAAGATTGTTCGTACTTAGTGAAAAATTCAAAAGATACGTATGTCATCAACCGCTCTCAAAGACTTCTGTTAACAGGGGTTTCAAATCTTAGCTCGCTTAACAACCATATTGGAAAAGTGAATCGCGCGCTAGAACTTTCACAGTACGTCTATAATAATAGGGATAAAATATATGCACCTAATGATCCCGAAATTGTTAGATCCCTTATTTTACTTGGACAATCTCAAGAGTCTATAAAGGAAATAGATAAGGCAATAAAATCCTTTGAAGAGGCTTTACAATTATACGAGAACAATCCTGCAGCAGATGTGTATTGGAGCGCAATAGCACATAGTAGTTTGGCAAGCTGCTATGCCTTAAAAGGCAAAACACAATTGGCTGAAACTACCTATGAAAAAGCCGAAAAGCTATATAAACAGGCTCTCGGCGATAACTTAGACGACACGTATTTAAGTTTTGCCAGAGATAAAGCCATGTTTTTGGCAAATACTAACAAAAAAGAAGAAGCTATTGCCACGGCTCTAAACGCTTTCCATTATTTAAAAGAAAACGGAGGTGAAAATAATATTGACCTTATTGTCCATTACTTAAATGTTGCAAAAGTGTATTACACGGTCAAGGAGTACACCAGATCATTGGAATGGAGTGAAGCAGGTCTTTTTTTTGTGGATAATTTTTCAAAAAACAAGGAAACAGAACTTGATGCCTTAAGTGCTACCTACCGTAAGCCGTTGTTGTTGTTGGAACACTCACGAGCGCTTTACGCACAAAATAACACAAAGGATTCTGTATTTCTAAAAAAAATGCTCCATGAGATGGGCGAGGCTTTTAAAGTTCTTGAAGGTCAAAAAGCATTGGTTTCACAGAGTGATAACGTAAATGCGCTGTACGCCAACTTTTCGGGTCTCTATGATTTTACGAAGCAATTGTATCTCGATTTGTACGCTGAAACCCACACTAAAAAATACCTCACAAAAGTTATTGAAACTCACGAAAAAAGCATGTATTACAACATCCGTTCTAAGTTGATGTTACAGGATAATATTAGTTTTGGGGAAGTTCCCAAAGCAATTATTAAAAGGGAGGGGAAATTAAAAAAGGCAGCAATTTTGGGAATGAGCCCAAAAGACTCTGCTGGCACCATTGAAGATTTTGTGGCTGCAAAGGACGAGTATGATAGCTTTTTGGATTCACTGAAAACAGCGTATCCAAAATACTATAAAATGAAATTCGCACCCTTGGACGCTTCGCTTCAAAACCTGCAAAAATTCATTCCCAAAAACACTACCGTACTTCGGTATTTATTTATAGACGGAGCTCTTTTTGGAATTGTTTTGGACAAAGAAAACAGTACTATCGTTCCGTTGAAATTTGAAAAAATTAAAGGAAAAATAGAACTATTAAACACTACTCAATTTTCAATAGAAGAAGAAAGCACGCTGCTTTATGAACTCTATCAACAACTTTGGGAGCCACTTATTTCCAAGATTCACAATAAAAAAGTAATTATTATCCCAGATAGCGAACTGTTCAACTTAAGTTTTGAAACCCTAACGCCCTCAAGAATAAAGAGCTATAAAGAGCTGGCCACTACTAGTTTGTTGGCAAAATATTCTATTTCGTATAACTTCAGCCTGTTGCTTTTAGATGAGGACAAAAAGCCTAGAATGTTTTCTGAAAATTTTGTGGCTTTTGCTCCTGGTTTTTCAACTAAAATGAAGACAGATTATAGCATTTCCGTTACAGATTCTATACATAACGATGGTGCCTATCTTACCTTACTACCACAGCCCAACAGTGTAGAATTAGCCGAAAATTATTCTAGGATTTTTAAAGGAAAGTCTTTTTTAAATGAAAATTCTACCAAGCAAATTTTTGAAGCCAATGCAGGCGAACATAAAATTATTCACATTGGTACACACGCCGAGAGTAATAATGTAAGCCCAGAATTTTCCCGCCTTATTTTTGCGAAAAAAAATTCAGGGAATGAAAGCTATGACGCCAATTCGCTGTATACGTATGAGATATACAATACCAATCTAAGTTCAAACTTGGCCATTTTAACTGCCTGCGAAACAGGAAAACCCACCTATCAACCCGGTGAGGGAATGATCTCTTTGGCACACGCGTTTAATTATGCAGGAAGCGAAAGTATCTTGACTAGTTTATGGCAAATAGATGAAGAAAGTAGCACGAAAATAATACAGTTTTTTTATGACAATCTTGCTGAGGGGTTGGATAAGGATGAAGCACTCCGGCAAGCAAAATTAGCCTATCTAGCCGCTGCCGAAGGAAGAACAGCAGCCCCACAATATTGGGCTGGACTTGTATTAATAGGCGATACCAGTCCTGTAGATTTACAAACGGGTAATTCTATTTGGTGGTGGGTTTTGGGAATAGGACTCATTATTCTTTTACTATATATGGTTTTTGTACTTCGTAAAAATAATTTGAAGCAGTACTTCGGAATCAATTTATTGTGATTCAAAACTAACTTCTTTTCTTCAATATTAATAGGTTTTCTGAAAAGCTGCCTTCTCAACTAAAAGAGCGCCCCATGTAGCTTTCATAATTCATCTTGTTTCTTTTTAATCCTGATTCTTTTTCATTAACACATAAACTATTTTAATTCTGGTGATGACATTTTTTAGGTGTTTCGATGTATGGATATAATCTAAAATTGAAACACATGAAAAACAGTATCTTCTTCTTTGTAGTAAGTTTTACCCTCATAGGTTTAAACATTTTTGCACAGGACTTTCAAGACAATTCTAGAATCACTGCCAGCGATGTATATGTGATGGAGTTTTTTACCCGCCCAGGAGAGTTCGGCACGATTCCACTTTCAGGTCCGTATTATCCAATCCCAAATGTAATTACCGGAAATGCATTTACGATGTTGGGAGGGGATTTTAATAATTCTGGAACGCTGTATACATTTGTGTATCAGGATCCAGAGTACTTATTAGGAACCGTAGACCTTTCTACGGGTGCTGTGAACTATGCAGCAGATGTGTCCGGAGTAGTGAGTACGCAACAGTTCTTGTCGCAACTGTCTTATAATGTGACCAATGATACTTTTTATGCAATAAGCCATGATCCCAATAATACGAACGGTTCTCAGCTATATTCCTTAAATATAAGTACAGGAGTATTAACTCCTGTGGGTCCTTTAAACATAATGCCTAATGCCATAGCATTCGAAATAGACAATAATGGTGTTGCTTATAGTGCAGATGCTGTAACGGGTAATTTTTATACCATAGACCTCAACACGGGTGTTGCCACAATGATTGGCAACTCTAACCCAAATGGTTTTTATCCGGTAGGTCAGGGTTTCTCAATAGACCACAGCAATAATACCATGTATGCGGTTTTACAAAATAGTGATGGCGTCATACGCAGCCGTTTTTATACAGTAAACTTAACCAACGGCGCACTTACAGACCTTGGTGATGGTAGTTCCAGAAAATATAGCCTCTTTGCATTAGCTTCCGAAACACTTGGTGTTACCAGCAATAATTTATTTGAAACCAGTATATACCCCAACCCAACCAACGGAAACTTTACTATAGATTTAGGGAAAGAGTATACGGATGTAACGATACAGATTTCAAATTTACTAGGGCAGACAATTTCTTCTTCAACATATGCTTCTACAAAAATAATCGATCAAGAGATTGCTGCTTCTGCAGGGATGTATTTTGTAAATGTGAGTACTGCTGAAGGAAATTCAAAAACATTAAAAATTGTAAAGAAGTAAATAATGGGATTTTATAATCAAGTTGTCAAAATACTATGGATTCTAGCATTAGCTTTTGTTTCCTGTGTAGACGGTGAAAAAAACAGCAATAGCACCCTAAATGAAGAAGGGAGTCAAACAATAGCTGCCATGGATAAAAAAGACGTACAAATTGAAACAATACCACAGCTCAAGTATTTCTACAATACCGATAAAAGAAACGGAATGGCCACCGAGCGTATTCCGTTTCCAGCGAATTGGGAACAACACAATTCTGGTGAATTTGCTTTTACGGGTCCCAATGGTATTAAAGTATATGGCGAAGGAGGGCAGTATTATTCGTATTCGAACGACCCTTTGATGATGGAGCTGTATCAAAGAACGGGTGTACACGTAAAATACCCAATGAATATGGAGGAAACCATTAATGAAGTTTTGATGCCTATAGCGAAAAAGCTAAACCGAAAGATGGTAAAAAAATATCCTATTCCACAGTTGTTGGAAGGGTATAAAAATTTTTCTGGAATGATTTTCAAAGTAGCACAAAATCCCACACAATTTAACGCTACTGCAATAGAATGGGTAGACCCAGATGGTACGCGTTGGGTAACGGTCTTTTTTTATCAATTAGAACAGGGTAAAAACGATGTGCTTTGGGGCTTTCAGGCAGGTGCCGTTGGTGCTCCTAGCGCCTATTTTGAACAAGCAAAACAAGACTATTTAAATGGAATGCTTAACAAACAAATAAACCCACAATGGATTAACACCATGAACCAGCAAACGGCATATACCATTCAAAAAAGCGAAGAAGCCCACGCAAAACGTCAAGCGGAATTTAAAAGAGGAATGGCTGAAAGGCAAAAACAATGGGAAGCAAATCAAGATGCCATATCGCGACGCAATGAAATGGTTTCGGATGTTATTCTTGGGAAAGTAAATATTATAGATCCGGATTCTGGCGTAAAAACCAAGATAGACCATAATAACAACCGGTACTGGGTAAACTCACAAAATAAATATATAGGTACCAATAACTCCTACGATGATCCCAACAAAAATTACTACTTAAATGGGGAAACCTGGAGAGAATTTAAGATTGATGATTACAAACACTAAGACACCTCTTGTTGTTGCTTAACAGATTTGATAAGCTATACATTTCAGCAAGAGGATGAGGTCACATAATTTTTTCAACGCATTACAATAAACCATAAATTTCAATTAAGATGAAAAAAAATACTTTTCTAGTTGCATTTTTCGGCTTCATTTTCAGCCTAAGTGCCCAGGATCCCGCCATACAATGGCAAAATACTATTGGGGGCAGCGATACAGATTTTAGTACTGCTTTTGAGGCAACCACAGACGGCGGCTACATTATAGGGGGCTACTCCACTTCCAACACTTCTGGAGACAAAACGGAAGATAGCCATGGAGCTACTGATCTTTGGATTGTAAAAATTGACGAAACAGGCAATATTACATGGCAAAACACGATTGGTGGCAGTGGAGACGACTTCCTTATTTCCTTAAAACAAACTGCAGATGGTGGCTATATTGTTGGCGCAGGATCCGACTCTAATATTTCAGGCGACAAAACCGAAAATTCTCGTGGAGGACTGGATTATTGGATTTTAAAGCTAAACAGCACCGGAGCCATTATGTGGCAGAAAACCTATGGCGGAAACATGCCAGAATTTGATACCTATATTGTGGAAACAACCGATGGAGGCTATTTTGTAGGAGGATATTCAGATAGTGATGTAAATGGCGATAAAACCGATCCTACAAATGGCCAGCGCGATTATTGGGCATTAAAACTTGACAGTACAGGTGTCATTGTTTGGCAAAACAGTATTGGAGGAAGCCTTGTGGACAGACCCCAGGCAGCTTTCGAAACGGCAGATGGCGGGTATATCATTGGCGGATTTTCAACATCGCCAGCTTCTGGGGATAAATCTGAAAATTCACATGGCGAAAATGATTACTGGATTGTAAAATTAGACGCCACAGGAGCTATTGAATGGGAAAATACTATTGGAGGCAGTGAAAGTGATACATTTCGGGATATGATTCAAACGGCAGAGGGTGGTTATTTGGTGGGGGGCTATTCAAAATCTAATATTTCAGGAGATAAGGATGAAGATTCCCAAGGCGATTTTGACTATTGGATTGTAAAGCTGGACAGCGCAGGAAATATCTCTTGGCAAAATACCATTGGCGGTAGCGGAATAGATTATCCGCGGGATGTAAAACAATTAGCAGATGGTAGCTACATGATTGCTGGTTGGTCTAACTCTAATGCCACGGGCGATAAAACCGAAGATTCTAACGGAGGCTATGATTTCTGGTTGGTAAAATTAAATACAACAGGAGATCTTGTGAGCCAGAACAGTATAGGAGGCGCCGGAGATGAATCTGGCACCTACATTATCCCTACAGCAGATGGAGGTTTTGTAATGAATTGTTCTTCAGATTCAAATATATCCGGAGATAAAGGTGATGATAATGAAGGGTTAGATGATTACTGGGTTTTTAAAACAACCGACGCTATTCTTGGTTCTTCAACCTACAACTTATCTTCGAAATTAGTAGCCTACCCCAATCCAACCCATGGAAGTTTTACCATTAATCTAGACGAAAGCGATGCTGAAATGACCGTAACCATCACAAACATGCTAGGGCAAGTTGTCGCTACACACCTATTTAAAAATGCTCAAACCCTAATGGTAACATTGCCAAATTCCAGAGGAATGTATTTGGTGCATCTTGAAAATACAAATGGAGAAACGGCTATTTTAAAAATGATAAAAAACTAATAGGATCATTTAAAACCTAGTTTTATGAGGTGGTTCGAAATCGGTCCTGAATAAGAAGTCCAGCTGGAAAGCTGGGCTTTTTTGAAGAATTTACAACGTAATCCGTAATAAAGCATTGGGCGTTACTCCCAATGAATTTTGTGTATTTTCTACTACGTTGCCTTCCGTATTTATTCTGAAAAAAGTGCTGATGGTGTTTGTTTGGTCAAGAAGATTCCAGACCGAAACTCCTGCTTCAATGGAAGCATTATCAATTTTGAACTGATATAATGCCGATGTGTCTACTCGAAGATACTCTTCAAACCTTTCGCTATTGGGAGACGCATAATTAATAGCGCCGTTTAAGATTTCATCGTCTTCCACAGGGCTTGTAGTGGGATTACCAGAGCGCCAATTTAACCCCGCAGTTAGTTTTAAAGTACGGTACACATAGGTTGTTCCAAAGGTCACGCTATGTGGGATATTATAATTACTGGGAAAAGGATTGGCAGACAAATTTTCGAAAGTATACTCGTTGTTCATAAATGAATAACTTAACCAAAAAGAAATATCCTTCAGTCTTTTTCGAAGTAACATATCTGCTCCTAAAACCGTATAGCTGCCGTTGGTTTTTATAAATTCAAATTGATTCTGAAACCCTTGTTCTTGCGTAGTTATGCCGTCTACATATTTATAATACCCATCGATACTAAACAGCCAGCCTTTTTTACTGTAATTGAACCCCAAGGAAGCTTGCTTGCTCCTTAAAATAGGGATGGTGGTATTGTTAGACAATTGCCAGCGCCTTTTTTCAATCCCCAAAAAGTCATTCTGAAAGTTAACTATCTGAGAGGTTATTTGGTGCTTAAATTCCCCCGCAACTTCCATACTAAAATGTTCCAAAAATTTCTGCGTAAACAGAAGTCTGGGTTCAAAAATAGATTCCTTGAACTTATCTAAATAATTATACCGAAACCCGGCAATGAGCGTACTATTTTTATTGTTTGATTGTACCGTGTATTGTCCAAAACCACTTTGGGTTCTTACAACTTCAGCAATTAGGGTTCTTACTAATGGTACGTCTACATCGTCTAAGTTGGTAACTTTAGTTTCAATAAACTCGTAGCCAAAGGTAAGTGCTTGTGTTTCTTGCAATGCAATGGTGGCTGAAGTTTTAAAACCCGTTTCCGAAACGCTGTTCTCTTGCAAAAAACGTTGTTCGTCTAGAATGTTTGCATTTATCGCGCGTAAGTTATAATCAGATTCGTACACTTGGAAGGATGTACTAAGGTTTTCATTCCATTTACGTTGCCAAAGTAAACCAGCTCCCAAACTGTTTTGAGATACACTGCTTTCTCGAGACGTAGGATTTTCATTTATAATTGCGTTCTCATTAAAGGCAAGAATATTGTCTATGTACAAAAAATTAACGCGCAGTTTGTCACGCTCGCTTATTTCGTATAACCACCGAAGCGAAACATCATAAAAATCGAAAGATCTATCTGTATTGTTCACATTTCCTATGTTGTTTTCTACTTCGGTGTCCTGAGAAATACGAGTAAAATAAGCATCGTAGGTTGGTGTTATTACGAGGTCGCTCAAAGATTTTCTTCCACCCAGCTGTAGCGAGGATGTTTTGCCCAACGGAATATCGAAAAACACATTAGCATCCACAAGGTTTGCACCCAAACTTCCTGTAAACTTTTTATTTATTTGATCTTCAGTTTCCATGGCAATACTGCCAGAAACTCCGTCTGTAAATAAAGCGCTTGTTCCGTTTTTTTGAACCGTAACTCTTTGGGTAATCTGAGGATTAAAGGCAGAAATGAGCCCGAAAAAATGCCCTGTCTGATACATTTTTATATCGTCCCAAAGTACCAGGTTTTGATCGTTAGTTCCGCCACGTATATTAATGTTGGACACGGTTTCATTGGTGCTTTGAATGCCAGGAAGCGCTTGTACCGTTTGTAGTACATCAGTTTCTATAAGACCGGGAAGCGCGGTAAAATCGTCAAAATCTACTTGAAGGGCGCCATTACTCATTTTGCTAATTCCTTGCACTAAATAAGAGGTGAGTAACACGGCATTTAGTTGGTCTCGTTGAGACGAAATAAATAAGGTTCTACAATTGTTTGAAACAAAAGCAGCAGCAGCTATGGAAGATGGTTTATATCCTAAATGCCTTATCGTAAGGGTTTCTTTTTTTATCGAAACTTTAATACTGAAATAGCCGTTCTCATCGGTTATCGTAGAATTTTTTGTGCTTTGTATGGTCACAAAAGGGATAGTTTCTTGTGTTTCAGAATCTTTGATGTAACCACAAATAGTTGCGTTCTCTTCAGTAGAAATTGAAACAAGCTTATTGCTTAATAATGTAAAGGTTAGTGAGGTCTGTTGTTGTAAGGAAGCTATTGTTTCTGCAAAAGAAAGAGATGCATTTATGGGTTTTACAGTATAATCTTCAATAGTTTCTTCAGCATAATTAAAGGTATAGCCATGTTGTGTTTCTAATTCTGAAAGGGCCTGTTTTAATAGAATAGTCTTCTCCTGAGCAAAACAGAATCCGCTCCATAAAATTAAAATAACAAACAATATGTATGTGCTCGTTTCTTTCACTAGTCTTGTAGTATCACATGAGTTGTACCTTCCATTTTGTAGGTTAATCCAAGTGGGGCGGTAATTGCCTGTAGCGCATTTTTGAGGTCGTCGTGTACAAAAGCACCTGTAAAAAACTGGGTTTGTTTGTTGCCTTTGTAGGTAATGGAAATAGCATATTGGCGTTCCAATTCGTCTAAGACCTGATGAAATCTAACCGATTTAAAACTACTCATATTCGCGATCCATTGTGGAGCAACGTCGCTCGTAGCACCATTAAACTGAACGCCTGCATCCATCCTAAACGTATCTCCCGCTACTAATTTTTTTACGGTGTTGCTAGTAGTTACCTGCACAATTCCTTCATAACAAATAACTTCAAAATACGTGTCCCGCTGTTTTACATTGAACTGTGTTCCCAGAACCGAAACCGTACCTTCAGCAGTTTTTACATTGAATTTTTTTCCTTTGGCCACTTTAAAAAAAGCTTCCCCTTGTAACTGAAGCTCACGGGTATCCTTCCAGTTTTTTTTATTGTAACTAATTTCTGAATCAGCATTTAAAATAACCGTAGAGGTGTCTGGTAGAGAAATAGTTGTATTTTCTGCAGCTAGAGTTTGGATTTGTGTTAGTTGGTTGTAGAAAAAACCATAATACACTGCAAAACCAAGCACCAAAACGCTGGCAATTTGTAACAGTGTTCGTTTCCAAGACAATTTTTTAACGGGAGTTTGCGCTGCAGAAAGTCGTTCCTGTAAGCTTTCAAAAGATGCAGGTGCTGAGAAATGAGAAGCTTTAAAAAGCCGGGCATTGTCCACAATAGTTTTGTTGAAGGCAGCGTCTTCCAGTTGATCGAAAGCGCTTTGCTCTTCCTCGGTTAACGCATCGTTCAACCATTTTTTTAGTAAGTAGTCTTTTTCCATACCTGTAGTATTACCTATAGAACACCTGAATTGTAAAAACTCCTGAGTATTATATTTTAAAATTTTTCAATTCGCCTTTTAAGGAATCAAAAGCACTGTAAATCCGGTATTCAACTACTTTTTGTGTGACTCCTAAAAGTTCGGCAATTTCTTTATGTTTTTTGCCTTCAATCTTACTTAGACTGAAAGCAATGCGCTGGTCTTCGCTTAAATTACTGAGTGCCGTTTGATACTGTTGTAAGAATTCTTCCTGCTGCAGTATAAATTCTGGTGTTTCATTAGTATAATGCCTGGGTTGTATTTTTTGATACTTCAAAACAACTTTTTGATGCTTTAGTTCGTTTAATACTTTATTAGTGGCCACTGTAAAAAGAAAGGATTTGGCTTTGGAAGGGGTTACATTTTTGCAAGCTTCCCAAAGACTTATAAAAGCTTCTTGCATCATGTCATTGGCTTGCGCACCTAATCCATATTTATAAAACAGGAAATTGTGCAAACTTGTTGCGTATTGCGTATAGAGTTTTGAAAAGACAGATTTTTCGCAAACGTTGCTGTGGAGGTCTTTTTGCATTAGTTGAGGTTATTTATGTCAAAGCTACAAAGAAAAAAATTTACTTTTTTTCGGGAGATTTTTAATCTGGGTTGTTTTATTAGCAAAGAACCCATAATAAGAAAACTATGAAAACAATTAAAAACAACTTTGTGCTAGTTTTATTACTTTCACTCACCTTATTTTCTTGCCGAAAGGAAGAAATGGAAATTATTAAACCACCCCAGGAGGAAGTGCTAGCCAACTCGGTTGCCGATCTTTTGCTGCGAACTGCAACTAATGACGGCTCTTATGACAACATTCTAGATGGCGCAAGCTGTTTTAATATTAAATTACCTGTAACTGTTATTGCAAACGGATTTGAAGTGGTGATTGAAACCGAAAATGATATCGATATTGTTGAAGACATTTTTGACGAATTTGATAATGATACGGACACGTTGGAAATTATCTTTCCAATTACCATAGTTTTACAGGATTTTTCGGAAGTAAGTATTACAAATCAAGCCGAATTAAATCTAGCAGCTCTTAATTGCTCTGGAGAGAATGAAAGTGATGACGATATTGAATGTATCGATATACAATACCCCATTACCGCTTCTATCTTTAACCAAAGTAACGAACTTATTGAAACTATTGTAATTACTAGTGACCAGGAATTATATGCCTTCCTGCAAAATATAGATCCTGATACAATCGTAACGTTCGATTTCCCTATTACTGTGATTCTTTTTGATGGAACTACGATACAAGTAAATAATTTCTTGGAATTAGCAACGGTGATAAATGATGCAGCAGATTCTTGTGATGAAGATGATAATAATGATCCCAACGACGACGATTGTGACAATTGCACCACACAGCAAGTAACCGACGTGCTTACGGGCTGTACAGACTGGATGGTAGATAAACTGGAGCGTAATGACGAAGATTTGGAAGATATTTATGTTGGATATACTTTTAATTTTGATACAGCAGGCAACCTGGTAGTCGCTACCAGTGGAAATACCTTTAATGGAACGTGGTCTGCAACAGGAACCGGGAATAATATAGATGTGGTGATAAATGTACCAGGACTTCCGGATGTGAACGATACCTGGAACTTACACGAAATAGAACAACAACCAGGCGAAAGTAAAGTAGATTTAAGATTGGGTGACGACCGCCTGCGTTTTGAAAGCGACTGTACCGGTAGCGGTGGAGGCGGCGGCGGTGTTGACGACACAACCTTGGTTAATGCGCTCACGATGGGAGATTGGTATATAACCTACTTTTTTGATGATGTAGATGAAACAACAGATTTTGCCGAGTATGTTTTTACTTTTGCAAGTAACAATACGGCTACAGCAACTGCGCCTAGTGGAACAACAAGTGGTACCTGGTCAACCTCTTCCGGAGATCAAACACCATTGGAACTCAATTTAAACTTTGGTCAAATAGATCCTTTAGACGAATTAGCAGAAGACTGGGATGTGCTGGAAGTTACCAATGACATTATTCGCTTAAAAGATGTAAGCGGTGGCGATGGCTCTATAGATTTTTTAACCTTTGAAAGAAATCCCGTTGGCGGCGGTGGCGGTGGCGGCGGCACAACCCTGCAAACCATTCTGCCAGATGGTATTTGGTTTGTAGCAAGCTACACAGACGATGGTGATAACGAAACAGGAGACTACGCAGGATACACTATAGATTGGAATAGCGCTGGTACCGTAGTAGCCACTAATGGAGGCAGTACAAATACTGGAACGTGGCAAGTATTAAGCGGTGGTAACAAATTGTTACTCAATTTTAGCGGTGTGCCTTTTGATGAATTTAATGACGATTGGGATGTGCTTATGGTCTCTGATACTCGTGTAGAATTACAAGACGTAAGCGGGGGCAATGGAGGTACCGATGTCCTGATTTTTGAAAAACAATAATTAAATTTTTGGTTGGTTAGTTAGGCCAGTCTCAAAACGTAGTGTTTTTATGTAAATCCTTGCAGAGACTCAATATCCCCCATATATTGATGAGCGGGTGACTATGAAAAAGTAAATTGCCATAACACTATATCTTGAGGCTGGTTGCCACCAAAAAAGCGATACTACATATTAATTAAAAATAGAAAAATAAATGAAAAAAGTAAAAAAAATAGCAGCCGTAGTAATACTGGCTTTAGTATCATTAACAGTTGCCTGTTCAAAAGACGACTCCAATGACAATCCCGAGGATAATGGAAATAGTGCAGACCAAGTGCGGGAAATAGCCACAAATGGCACTTGGCGCATTAGCTACTTTTTTGATACAGACCAAGACGAAACATCAGATTTTACTGGCTATATCTTTACTTTTGGTGAAGATGGAAAACTTACGGCAACTAAAGGTTCTACAACGATAACGGGTGATTGGTCTGTTCTAGATGACAGTAGTAATTCTTCTAGTGATGACGATGGAAACTCAAGTGACGACGACGATTTCAATATCTTTTTCCCAGTTTCGGAAAGCAGTGATTTTGAAGATTTGAATGACGATTGGGATATCGTCTCCGTAACTGCAAACAAAATTGAATTAACCGATGTAAGTGGTGGAAATGGAGGAACAGACTTCCTAACTTTTGAAAAACAATAACCTACTTAGTTTGCATGGTTCCAAACTTAAAAGCTTCAGTTTTATGCTGAAGCTTTTTTTATGACAAAATTTTATAGAGTTACGCTTTATTTTTCATTTGGCTGGCTACAGCTTGAACCTCGTCCAATACCCGAAGCAAATTTCCACTCCATAGTTGGGCTATTTGTGCTTCTGTATATCCCCGACGCACTAATTCCAACGTTACGTTAAATGTTTCGGAAGCATCATCCCATCCTTCAATACCGCCACCACCATCAAAATCACTACTAATTCCTACGTGGTCAATGCCTATTTTTTCAACCAAATAATCGATATGATCCACATAATCTGAAACATTTACTGCAGGGGGCAAGCCTTTCATATCTTTCATTTTATCCTTTCGGATAGGTAACATTTTCATATAGTTATCAAAATAACTTTCACGAGCCTCGTTATCCAGTGTTCCAAAATCTTTTCGATCTACCCATTGCACGCCCAGGGAATCCATGATTTCTTTTCCAACGGTTTCTTCGTACTTGGATCGTGCTTCGTCTTTTTCTGTATTTAGGTAGGAAGCAAGGGCAACGGTCTGGATTACCCCGCCATTTTCTTTCATCCACTGCAATTGCTCGTCATCTAAATTTCTGCTATGGTTACACAAAGCTCTGGCAGAACTATGCGATGCAATAAGGGGTGCCTGGCTTAATTCAATCATTTGTTTCATCGCTTCTTTGGAAGGATGGGAAACATCAATCATCATCCCAACGCGGTTCATTTCAACAATCACTTCTTTTCCTAGGTCGCTCAAGCCATTATGGAGCCACACATTATCTTCTTCACCAGTATTACTATCGCTCAATTGACTATGCCCATTATGAGATAGTGACATATAACGTCCGCCCAGATTGTAGAATTTTTCCACATTCCCAAGGTCCATGCCAATTGGGTAGCCGTTTTCGATACCAATCATAGCCACCTTTTTTCCTTTGCTATGAATAGCCCTCACTTCATCTGAAGTAGTAGCCAATGCTATGGCTTCTGGAGCAATTTCTTCGGTTAATTTATGGATGGCTTCAAATTTTGAGATGGCATTTTCATAGGCTTTCGCATAGCCTTCAGCACTAAGGGTATCCTGACCTGTATATACAATAAACCAAGCAACATCCAACCCGCCTTGTTTCATCTTAGGGAGCGTTACCTGTGTTTCCAGCTCTTGGGTATAGTTAATACTATCGGTAAAATTGGAAACATTAATATCGCAATGGGTATCGAGGGTAATAACCCGTTGGTGTATCTCTTTCGCTTTCGCTACAAGTTGTGCTTCGGTCATGGGTTCTTCTTTGGTTTCCTTTGTTTTATTGTCACAGGAAACAGCTACAATACATGTGAATACAAGAAGTGATACGGTAAAAAAGGACAGGGTGTTTTTCATAAAATGGTTGTTTAGTTTTTAATGAATTTTTTGGTCAAGGTGCTTCCGGAACTGCGTATTTTAATAAAGTACAAACCAGACGGAAAACTGGAAATATCTACTGCATTTGAGAGATCGGTTTCTGCCCTAATAAATTTTCCACTTACTGAATAAATTTCAACCTTTTCCAAAGGCAGGTTTGCCTCGATAAAAATTTCATTACCAGCAGGATTAGGAAACAAGCGTACGCTACCAATTTCATTCTCCGCAACTCCTAAATTAATTGGATTCTCTCCATAGATTGCATAGTCGTTGTTGGCATTTTGCAAGTAAAAAATGGTTTCGTCTCCAGGTTCCACTAACAAATAATTAAATGTTTCTGGAAGGTTTCCAAAGAGGAAATCTGTATACAATGCTTCAAAATCTGTTTGTGTCTCATTCGCACATGGATCTGATGCTAGATTGTTTTGGGTTATGGTAACTTCTCTAACGTTGCTTACAAAGGTATTTTCTCCCGTAAAATTATTGCAACCTGATTGACCCGAAAAAGTAGCTGTGGCAGGATCAAAGGTTTGTTCAAAAACTATGGATGGAGAAAAAGAATCTTGTTCACCAGGCACATTAAAATCGCTTCCTCCTAAAATAAGTTTTTGCAAATACCATCTTTTAAAAACATACTGACGTAGTAATTCACTATGGTATATTGCTTCATTACCAGTAGCATCAGTAATGGTTAGTTTTTTAATCGTATTGCCAAGATCTTCAATCTCATACATAAAGTCTCCCACATTTTGATTGTAAAAGTCAAAATAAACACCTTGAATATCTTGATTATTGTTTTCAAAGCAACCTCCTAAGGTTTGAGATACCATGGTTAAAGCGAATTGGTTTACGCCAATAAATGAAATATCACCAGAAAGCAGGTCACAAACAGAAGTTCGAAAATTTTCTACTCCCGAAAGCGCTATTTCTAGGGTTACAAGCTCCACTTCAGAGTCTGACGGAGGAATAAAACTTGTTCCATCCATAATAAGTTCGGTAAGTTGCCAATCACCAACTAAGTCTGGATCTTGAGCTGAAATACTACTAGAGAAAAGAATTGAAAAGAGTACAATTAATTTTGGTATCATATTGCTGTGTCATATAGATTTCTTTTAAATTTACAAAAAAATAACTGAATGTCAGATTTTTGGCTCTATGTGAGATTGGGCTTAGAACACGTCCTGGATTGGAACGCCTACGACCATACGCTATTTATAATTGCACTTTGTGCTACGTATACGCTTAAAACTTGGCGCAACCTGCTTTTGGCAGTTACCTTTTTTACGTTGGGTCATAGCGTGAGTTTAGCCTTCGCTAGCTACGAAATATTTTCATTGGCGAGCGATTGGATTGAGTTTTTAATACCCGTCACTATTTTGGCGACGGCAGTTGTTTCTATTGTGAATGCGTATAGAAAGAAAATGGCAGCGACTGGGATTTTATTTACCATCCTTACTTTTTTCTTCGGAATGATACACGGGTTCGGTTTTGCGGGCTATTTTAAGATGATCAACGATGGAAACATCTTTACACACTTGCTGGAGTTTGCTCTGGGAATTGAAATTGCTCAAATAGTTATTGCTTCTACAATAGTAGTATTGGGATATATAGTTCAGGAAATTTTTAAACTGAAAAAATTGTATTGGGTGGTGACGCTTTCAGTATTAGTTATGATACTCGCCATGCCAATGCTGCTGGAAAATGGGATTTTTTAACCCTTCCATGTAATTTTCGGTAATATTTAACAACCAATCTTTTATCACCTTATAACTTCCCGCTACTTTAGCTAAGAATCTAATTTTATGAAGGAAAGCAAGCAAAATCAATACGACATCGCTTATTTACGCATGGCATACGAGTGGAGCAAACTCTCTTATTGTAAACGAAGACAAGTTGGCGCACTTATTGTAAAAGATAAAATGATTATAAGTGATGGCTACAACGGTACTCCCAGCGGATTTGAAAACTTTTGTGAAGATGAAGAAGGATATACCAAGTGGTATGTGTTACACGCAGAAGCCAATGCAATTTTAAAAGTGGCTTCCTCAACACAATCTTGTAACGGAGCAACGTTGTACATCACTATGTCACCTTGCCAACAATGTAGCAAATTAATACATCAAGCTGGAATTAAAAGACTTGTGTATCATCACGAATATAAAGACAACTCTGGCGTGAAATTTTTAAAGAAAGCTGGCGTTACAATAACACATATTGCCGAATTGAATTTATAATATGCGCTTTAACAAAAATTACCTTCCCTTGCTTTTTGGGGTCGCTCTCGCGGCGGGTGTTTTTATAGGCTCAAAACTCAATTTTGAAGATACTACCGAAAAAATTTTTGCCACCAACAGCAAAAAAGATAAGCTGAACCGTCTTATAGATTATATAGATTACGAATATGTAGACCAGGTAAATACAGATAGCATTGTAGATGTTACCGTAAACGGAATTTTAGAAAACCTGGATCCACACTCCGTCTATATACCAGTAGATGCCTATGAGAAAAATGCCGAAGATATGCGCGGTAATTTCGTGGGAATTGGGATTAGTTTTTATCCCTATCACGACAGTATTGCGGTAATTAGAGCCTTAGATGGTGGTCCAGCTGCACGAGCAGGCATTCGTGGGGGGGATCGCATTTTATATGCAGATGGCAAACCATTGTTTGGCCCAGACTTTAATAGAGATAGTATTTCCGTATACCTTAAGGGTGAAAAAAATTCCAGGGTTACATTAAAGGTATTTCGAAAAGGAGAAAAAGACCTGCTCACCTTTAAAGTAAAGCGGAATGATGTCCCATTGGTTAGTGTCGATGCTTCCTATAGATTAACCGATAAGATAGGCTATATTAAAGTAAACAGATTTGCTGAAACTACCAGTGAAGAATTTGACAATGCACTAGAAGGACTTACAGATAAAGGTATTTCAAGATTAGTTTTAGATTTACGAGATAACCCAGGTGGCTACATCTATACAGCCGAAGAAATCCTAGACCAGTTTTTAGGGAAAGATAAACTTCTGCTCATTACCAGAAATAAAAAGGGTGAAGAAACTAAGAGTTACGCCACTCGTAGAGGTGATTTTGAAAATGGAAAAATATACGTTCTTATTAACGAAAACTCAGCTTCTGCCAGCGAAATTGTAGCTGGAGCATTACAAGACAACGATAAAGGAACCATTATAGGCCGCCGTTCCTTTGGGAAAGGATTGGTGCAACGGGAAATGGCGCTTGGCGACGGAAGTGCCGTGCGACTTACTATAGCTCGCTATTACACGCCAACCGGGCGTTCTATACAAAAGCCTTACGGAAATGGGAACGACGCCTATTACAAAGATTATGAAAAACGCTACCGTAATGGTGAGCTTTTAACAGCCGATAGTATTCACGTGGCAGATTCGTTACGATATGTGACTCCAAAAGGAAAAGTTGTCTACGGTGGCGGCGGAATTATTCCAGATGTATTTGTGCCGAAGGATACGAGTATTGCCAACGAAACACTTCAATTTGTTTCAAGAAGTGGCTATATGGGGTATTTCGTCTTTGAATATTTGGAAAAAAACCGAAAACTTTTTAAAAACATATCTTTTGAAGAATTTAATAGAAGTTATGAGGTAGACACTCCACTTTCGCAAGAATTTATTGAGTATGCCCGTCTCAACGAAGCAAGAATAGACTTAAGCGAGTATTCTGAAGATCTTAAAAAAGCGATAAAAGCTAACATTGCGCAGCAATTGTACGGCCCCAATGCCTTCGAAATTATTTTGAATGACGGTGACCCAATGTTACAAAAAGTCTTAGAATTGGAAGGGGTGCTCACCCCAAAGGAAGAAACCGAAAATTAGTATCGTTTGCTATTCTTTTTAATGGCTAAAGAAGTCTGCAAAATCCATAGTAATAAAATTGCACAACCAGCTGCCAAAACGCAAATCACCGCCACAGTACTATCCCCCACAAACGGAGCTTTATAATCTACTTTTGTAGCATTGTAAATAAGCAATCCGGCAGCGAACGCCATTAATATGTAAATGAATATTTTCATAGTTTATTTTAATTTTATAAACTCAGAATTACTAAATAAGCTTTATTCAGGTTTCTGAGTAATCCCTATAAATAGCGGGAATTGTATCGAAAAACGCAACACTTTTTTAATTAAACAATTCTTGAATATTTGAGGTAAAAAGCTTCACAGCAATTGCTAGTAAAATCACACCAAATATCTTTTCAATAATAGCAATTCCATTTTTACCCAAAAAGCGTTGTAAGCTCCCAGAAGTTCTTAAGACAATAAAAACTACAACTACATTTATTAAGATAGCAACTATTATATTTTCTAGGGAAAATTCGGCTCTTAGGGACAATAATGAAGTTAAACTTCCAGGTCCAGCTACAATTGGGAAGGCAATTGGGAATACCGTTGCCATTTCAAGGTTGCTTTCACTTTGCTTAAACAGTTTAATGCCAAGAATCATTTCCAAAGCAATAAAGAACAGGATAAAAGAACCCGCAACAGCAAATTCAAATACATTAATGCCAATAAGACTTAGGATTTTTTCACCAATAAATAAAAAGACAATCAATACAATAGCTGCAATAATAGAGGCGCGTCCACTTTTTATAGTTCCAGACTTTTCTTTCAGTGAAATAATAATGGGAATACTCCCCACAATATCAATAACTGCAAAAAGAACCATCGTGGCTGTAGCTATTTCTTTAAAATTGAAGTTCATATAAATCCGTCAACACGGGCTTTTTAATAGGTTGTTACAGAGTGCAAAAGTAGTATATTTGTCGCATGTTTCAACTAGGAAAAACAATTGTTTCAGAAGATATTATTGAAAAGGAATTTGTCTGCAATCTCGGGGCCTGCAAAGGCGCGTGTTGTATTGAAGGCGAAGCAGGGGCTCCCGTAACCGAGGAGGAAGTTGCTATCTTAAAAGAAATCTACCCTAAAGTAAAACCATTCCTTCGTCCAGAGGGCATTGCAGCAATTGAAGCGCAAGGCACTCACATACTTTCCGAAAGAAAAGAGCTAGAAACCCCACTCGTACATGGTGCCGAATGTGCCTACGTAACCTTTACGGAAAATGGTACAGCAAGTTGCGGAATTGAAGATGCTTACAATGCTGGAGAAGTATCGTTCAAAAAGCCAATTTCTTGTCATTTATATCCCGTCCGGGTGCAAGACTACAGTGAATTTGCTGCTGTAAACTATCACAAATGGCCTATTTGTAACGATGCGTGTACCTTGGGTAAAGAATTGAAAGTTCCAGTCTACAAGTTTGTAAAAGAAGCATTAATTAGGCGTTTTGGAGCGCATTGGTATGCAGAGCTGGAAAAGGTTGCGAATACGCTGTAATACAAATTATAGATAATACCCATGTAAAACAAGCAGATAGTTTGTAGCAGTTTGGATATAAAATATAGCGAACGAAATTTCTTCGAATCTGCAGATGCGTTAACTAAGACTCACAATTTTTACGAGCAAGAAAAATAAGAATAGCGCATATTCAATTAATGCCCAGGGAACCCTTTTATAGTCAACCCAACAGAACCATTATTTATGGAGATGAAACATACGATGCTATATACGAGTTAGACGTAGAACATTGGATATAGCTGTTTTAACCCCTTTTAAACTTGAGCCAGAAACCTAGTGTTTCTGGCTTTTTTTATGGTGTAACATTTCAGCTATGTTTTGTTACATACTTGATAATCGGTTGTAAACTACAACTCTATTTTTACACCTGTTGAGTCATGATTATTTTGATTCTGTGGCTTTTAACCCATAAATGCAGGGTACTAGGGCGCAACCTGAAAAGCCCAAAAATAGAGTAATGAAACTTAATACAAAATTTTAGAAATTATGAAAAGACTATTTACACTTACAGTAGGTATGTTTTGTGTTTTCGCAGCAACAGCACAAATAATGAATACAGATGTAGCGGGTACAGCACTTGAAATTCCTGAACGAACAGCTCAATTGGAAGCTCTGTACCTACAACAAGATTACTTTGCTGAAAATGGAACAGCCCAAGAAATTGAGGCGAACAGACTGGCAATTAAAAATGCTTGGACAGAAATAGACCCAGCGATAGGTGGTCTTTACAAGCCAATAGGTACTATAACTTATAATAGACTAGGAGAAGGTCCAACACCATACATTCCCGGTAAAATTGTAGAACGTCCAGATCCATTACCTCCAACGAGAGATTGGGGCGACGATATTCTAGTTCGTGACGATTTTGTAGATGGAATAGATATGACTGCCACCACAAATACAGGAGATTTATATTTAGGAATGTACGAAAACGATATTGATGCAGGTGGTACCACGGATGGGGTATATATGTATAGATCTACAAATAATGGGGTTACTTGGAATCTTTTTGCCGAAATACAAATACCAACACCGGTGAGAAAGATACAACTCGTGTCATTAGATGGCAAAGGAGATCAATATATTTTGGCATATTTATTATTTGAGGGTGGTCTATTTCAAGTAGCACGTTGGAATACGGCAACTGCCGCGTTTGATTTTGACACTATTACAACTGAGGTTGCAGATTTCTCTGTAGACAGAAATATTCCAGAAAGCACAAGTAGCATGAGGGTCTTAGCAACCTATTTAAAAGACGGCTTTTGTTCTACCGAAGTGTATTCTGCACGGAGTACCGCCGGCGAGTATGGTTTTGGATGGGTAGATGAAGTATCTATAGACAATGTGTGTGGTGCGCAAATAGACTTTGCCTATGCAAGAGCTGGAGATGCTTTTGTAACCTATACAGGGGCTTCTTCTGGGAATTTATTTGTAAACACAAATAACAATTTTAACGACCCTCTGTCGTGGACACCACGAGAAACAGTAGAATTTGGCAATGTAAGAGAAACTATTAATCCAACCATTAGAGCTGCGAGACTAGCACTGCCAAACGAAACAGTTGTTGTTTTCACATCAGACCGTGCAGAAGGTTCTACAGATACTTTTGAAGGTCGAGGCTATCGCAGGCAAAGTAGCGGTGTGTTTAGTGGAATCTATTCCATTGGAAATCCCACTTTTGACATAGTACATACCGATGGTTGGATTAGAAGAACAGCGGCAGGTGTAGAGACTATCCGTTTTAGTTTTGTACAGGATAATGTTGATAATTCAGAAAATAATGAGAATAACCCGCTAACCTTTAACGGGACAACATTTGATGATGATTCGTTTCCGGTAGCAGATAGCCCAATAGATGTATTTAATGGCTTTCCGTCTGTTATTGCAGAAACTGCAGACGAAGAACCGTGTATGGCGTTTGCAGGTACAAATACAGGAAGAGGCTTTGGATTGTATTTTGATACCCGCGCCGAAGTACCCCTTACTGTAGCTGAAAACTCCATAATGAAACTTACCTATTTCCCAAACCCCACCAATAATGTGCTGCAGGTTCAAGCAAATACTACTTTAGACGGAGTGAAAGTTTATAATATAACAGGTGTAAAAGTTTTGGATATTCAAAATAATGAGCTTACCAATACAATTTCTGTGAACATTAGCACCTTGGCCGCAGGCATCTATGTGATGAAGGTTACATCAGGTTCACAAACAGGTACTTATAAGGTGGTAAAGCAGTAACCTTGTATTTTTTTGTAGTAATGCCGAAAATGGGTTGATGAAATTTTAACCTATTTTCTAATTTTTCAGTATCTGCGTTCGATTTCTAGGGTGTTTTTTTTGGTGAAAATTAAATACAACTCAATCGGGTGCAATTTATATCACTGATATGTAGTATATTAGTGTGTAACAATCAATTAACTAATTTATTTAAAATTTTTTCCATGAAAAAAGTACTAATTATTTGTATGGCCGTAAGTCTTCTTACAGCCTGCGACAATCCTGTTTCAAAAAAAATTAAAGAAACAAAAGAAGGGGTAACCAATACTACTAAAGCCTATAAAGAACTCAATAAAATGGGTGATGATATTAAAGAACTTCAGGAAGTAGAGCCACTCACTAATGATGAAATGAAAGCCTGGCTTCCTGATGAAATAAACGGAATGAAACGTACAGGCTACAAAGCGGGACAAACAGCGTATATACAAATAGCAAGTATAGAAGCTACCTACAGTAATGAAGATAAAAGCAAAACATTTAAAGTTACTGTGATGGACGGAGCAGGAGAAATGGGAGCTTCGGCAACAGCAGGAATCCGAATGATGCTCTCTATGGATATGGAAGAAGAAGACGAGTATAAAACAAAACGAACCGTAAAAAAAGGTGATATCAAAGCCATTGAAGAATACAAGAAAAACAACAATAACACAAGTATTCAATTGTTGCATGGGAAACGTTTTTATGTTCAAGCCAACGGAACCAATATGGACGTAGATGAGACCTGGGATGCTATTGAGGAGCTAGATCTTGACGACCTGGGATAGTTCTTAACTATCTATTCATTTAAGCCAGAAACTGAAAAGTTTCTGGCTTTTTTTATGATGTTACATTTCTAATACACTCTGACACATATGTGATAACAAAGTGTTGGCAGCACAACTACTTTTATACTTGTTGAAGGATTAGCCCTTTTTATATAGGGTTGTTTAACTTTTTAAAAACAGGAGGTTTCTCTCTGTTTTTGGAGTATTTACTTTCTAATTACGGAGACTCTTAAGAATACTTTTGAACCATTAGTGCAGCTTACTGGGGCGCAACCTGAAAAGCCTAAAAATAGAGTAGGGACATTTAAATCAAATTTTTAGAACTTATGAAAAGATTAGTTACATTAACCGCTTGCCTGCTAATTATGTTTGCAGCAACCGCACAAACAGTGAGTGAAGACTCGGCTGGAACAGCACTTCAAGCTCCTGAGCGAACACCTCAATTAGAGGCTTTGTACCAACAGGAAAGATACTTAGCCGAAAACGGAACAGCTCAAGAAATCGAAGCCAATAGACTGGCTATAAAAAATGCATGGACAGAAATAGACCCAAGTATAGGTGATCTTTATAAGCCCATAAATGCACCACTATATGGTCGTGTAGGGGAAGGACCCACACCGTATGTTCCAGCCGAAATTTTAGAGCGCCCAGAACCACTGCCAACGACCAGAGATTGGGGAGGCGATATTTTAATTAGAGACGATTTTGTAGATGGTATAGATATGACCGCCACTCTAAATACTGGTGATCTTTATGTAGGTATGTATGAAAACGTCATAGATTTTGGAGGCGACGAAGACCTTATTTTTATTTATAGATCTACAGACAAGGGTGTTACATGGGAAATTTTTGCAGAAACAATCGCAATTAACCCAATAAGAAAAATACAACTCATATCATTAGACGGAACTGGAGACCAATTCATCTTGGCATATTTAATGTTCGAGAACGGGTTACTTCAAGTACTACGTTGGAATACCGCTGGGGGCCCATCCAGCCTTGGATCGGTGGCTAGTGATGTGGCTGATTTTGCGGTTGATCGAAATTTCCCTGCAAATACAGATGGAATGAGAGTGTTGGCTACTTATTTGAAAGATAGTTCCTGTACTACCGAAATATTTTCTGCAAGAAGCACAGCAGGACAGTATGGTTTTGGTTGGGTTGATGAAGTATCTGTAGATGCAGTTTGTGGGAACCAAGTAGATTTTACCTATGCAAGAGCTGGAGACACTTTTACAACCTACACAGGAAATGCGTCGGGAAATTTGTATGTAAACACAAACGACGCTTTTAATGACCCTACTTCATGGACTCCACGAGAAACAGTAGAGTTTGGGAATATACGAGAGACCATAAACCCAACCATTAGAGCAGCGAGATTAGAACTCCCTGACGAGAAAGTAGTTATCTGGGCATCGGACCGTGCAGATGGTTCTACGGGTAATTATAATGGTAAAGCCTACCTAAGAGAAAGTAGTAGCATATTTACCGAATTTTCAAACTTTCCATCTGGAGGAGCCAACTGGAACATTGCTCATACGGATGGCTGGATAAGGAGGACTGAGGGTGTTGAAACCATTCGTTTTAGCTATGTTCGAGACAATATCGATAATTCAGAAAACAGTGTGAATAGATCGATCACCTTTAACGGGACAGATTTTGACGGATTTGAACCCGTTGCAGACAGCCCTGTAGATGTGTTTGACGGATTCCCTTCTGTGATGGCAGAAACGGCAGA
This sequence comes from Rasiella sp. SM2506, assembly GCF_050859505.1. Classification (GTDB taxonomy): domain Bacteria; phylum Bacteroidota; class Bacteroidia; order Flavobacteriales; family Flavobacteriaceae; genus Marinirhabdus. The sequence continues at coordinate 1,184,642 of NZ_CP193934.1, forward strand.
CGAAGAACCATGCATGGCTTTTGCAGGAACCAACGGAGGGTTTGGTTTTGGATTGTATTTTGATACTCGTGCCGAAGTAGTTCTTGCTACAGGTGAAAACACTATAGCAGGGCTCACTTATTTTCCAAACCCAACTAGTGATATACTCAACATAAATGCTAATACTAATTTAGATCGTGTGGAACTCTATAGTATTACAGGCGCAAAAGTTTTAAATATTCAAAATAATGAGTTAACCAATACCATTGCTGTGAACACGAGCAATTTATCCGCAGGCATTTATGTGATGACTGTGACAGCTGGTTCACAAATAGGAACCTACAAGGTTGTTAAGCAGTGACCTTGTATTTTTTTTCGTAATAATGCTGAAAGTCGGTCTGAAATAAAATTTAGGCCGATTTTTATATGCAATGAAGAAATCTCTTTTTGAAAACCATAAAAAAAGCCCATTTAAAGAAATGGGCTTTTTTAGCTATTTAAAAAAGAAGACTTTCAATATTATGCTTCACAACTGGCACAATCCTTCTTTTGTTTAAATTTTTGCGCTGCATTCATACTGTGCTGGTAATACAAAGATTTTAATCCCAATTTCCATGCTGTTATGTGTATTTTATTGATATCCTTAGTAGGCATGTCTGGGTGTACAATAATATTTACAGATTGTCCTTGATCAATGTGGTTTTGACGATTTGCAGCTTGATAAATAATATCCATCTGGTCAATTTCAGAATACGTTTTGAACACCTCTTTTTCTTCTTCAGTTAAAAAATCCAGATGCTGTACAGATCCGTCACGATCGCGAATATCTCTCCAAACATCTGGGGTGTCCATTCCTTTTTCTTGTAACAGAGCTACTAAATAAGGGTTTTTAATGGTGGTCTTTATTTTTGCAATATCTTTTACATAAATGTTGGACCAGATAGGTTCAATACCTTGTGATACCTGTCCTAAAATAAATGCTGAAGAGGTTGTAGGTGCTACTGCATTGAGAGTAGCATTTCTTCTGCCATAGCCTTTCAATACTTCTGGTTCTCCAAATAGGTCAGCAAGTTCCTTTGAAGCGCTGTAAGAGCGTTCCTTTATTTCTCTGAAAATTTCACTGTTGAGGTTAAAGGCTTCCTGGCTATTAAAGGCGTGCATTTTGGATTGCAACAACGAGTGCCATCCCAATACACCCAATCCTAGGGCTCTGTTTTCCTTAGCGAAGTTATAGGCGCGTTCCATAAATAGAAATGTCTGGCGGTCCTCTCTATCTTCAGAATTTTTATAAGACTCAAGTTTTTCAAGAAACTCTGTAATTACCGCGTCCAGGAAAAATACCATTGTTTCTACAGCGTCGGTATCCTTCCATTTGTCGTAATGCAATACATTGATACTGGAAAGTACACAAACAAACGACCAATCATGATTGGAAGGTAGCATTATCTCAGTACACAGGTTACTTGCGTAAATTTTGTGGTTTTTATCTTTATAGACATCTGCAGCGTTATTGTTTGCGTTGTCTGTAAAAAATACGTACGGATAGCCCATTTCGCCACGGCTTTGTAGCACTTTTGCCCAGATGGTTCTTTTCTTTTCATCACCTTCTATCATTTGCTCCATCCACTCGTTGGTAACCGTTACCCCGTGGGTAAGTTCTTGAATGGGATTACCTTCGCTGCCTATTTCTAAAAACTCCATGATATCTGGATGCTCAATAGGTAAATAAGGAGAAAAACGACCGCGACGCACAGAGCCTTGGCTTACAACATCTACCATAGACTCGAACAAACGCATAATATGCACAGCGCCGGAAGCTTCCCCGTTATTTTTAATAGGCGCTCCACGAGGACGTATTTTCCCGAAGTATCCCGAAGTACCTCCGCCCAATTTGGACATCATCCCAACTTCAGATTGGGTATAGAGGATATTTCCAATATCGTCGTCTATATGCGATCCAAAGCAACTTATAGGCAGTCCTCTCTTTTTTCCAAAATTAGACCATACAGGAGATGCTAGTGAGAAGTACCCTTCAGACATATAATGGTAAAATTTATCTGCATATCCGGGAATTTTCAGGATATCTTCGGCTCTTTCAGCTACTTCTCTAATGCGTTGTTCTGGGCTTACATCTTCGGTAAGATACCCTGCTTCTAGAAAATTACGGCTGTTCTCATTGAGCCATGAAAAGCTTTCGCTGGTAACAGCATTTTTAGAAAGTGCGCCTTTTCTTGCAGCAATTAAATCGTTGTTGGTAGGGATCGTTTTTTGCTCTCCTGGGGTTGTTGTTGTTTCTTTTTGCATAATTTAAAAAAGGTCGTCGCTGGTTATACTTTGTGTTCTTTTGCTATAGTTTACAGATCGTTTCACGAAGAAATCGCCGTGTTTGGTTCCAATAATTTCGTCATCAAACCATTCGGTTTCATTTACGAGAGCTTCATCTACTTCAAATACCTTTTCAATACCGATGCTCTCTAAAGATTTATTGAAACGGCTTTTCAGGAATTCATTCACTACATTTTTAGGCAAGAAGTCCAATTCTCCTTTTTCAAAAATCCAGTCTACCAACTCGCCTTCAGCTTCAAAAGCTTCTTTACACAATTTTCGGATATTCTCGTGGTATTCTGGCGTGAACCACTCTGCGTGTTCGTTTTGTAAAATTTTAATAAGGTCTATCCCAAAATCGCCGTGTATTTGCTCTTCCTTAGAGGTTGCCTCCACAACGTTGGAAATTCCCTTAAACATATTCTTATGCTTATTGAAAGCCATGATGATTAAGAATTGAGAAAACAGGGATACATGCTCAATAAATAGCGAGAATAACAATACGGCTTCTGCATATTCCTTGTCGTCATCACTCTTGGAATTGCGTAATGCTGTTTCCAAATACTGTACACGCTTCATGATAACGGGCTTTTTCTTGAGTTCTTTAAACTCTTTGTTAAGCCCAAGAATTTCAAGAAGATGTGAGTATGCATCTGCGTGGCGTACTTCACTCTCGGCAAAAGTGGAACCCACAGCGCCAATTTCAGGTTTAGGCATTCTGTGATATAAATCGCCCCAAAAAGATTTTACGGCAACCTCAATTTGAGAGATGGCCAACATAGTATTTTTTATGGCACTGCGTTCTACGGTAGTCAATCTTGTTTTAAAATCCTGAATATCGCTTGTGAAATTAAATTCGGTATGGATCCAATAAGAATGGCGAATAGCTGGTACATATTCATACAACTCCGGATACTCATAAGGTTTTAAGCTAATACGTTTCTCAAAAATATCGGTTTTACGTTCTTGTGTACGCTTGTTACGATAAAGGATGTACGCTTTGGCAACATCAGGAAAACCACATTCCATTAGTTTTGTTTCTACTATATCCTGAACCTCTTCTATCGTAGGAATATAGTTTGTGTTGTTTTCTTTACGCCCCAATAATACTTTATAAACAGCTATCGCAACATTTTGAGCGTCTTCTTGTTCGCTCTCCTTAACAGCGTTCATGGCTTTAAGTACTGCTGCTGTAATTTTGTCTAGATGAAAAGATTTTGTTGAATTATCTCTCTTAATAATGTGTGTTATTTCCATAATGCCCCAATCAATATTTTGTTATAGAACTAATCTCGACCTTTTGTTTGAAACCGTCCCGATAGCTATCGGCAGTAAATTTTGTGCTCTAATGAAGACACTTTTTAAAAGCCTAGCAATAGCTGCGGTTCTCAAAAGTGGCAAAATTAGGGTGCAAAACGCACAATTTTCAGGTAAAAGAAAAAGTCAAGATGTATTCTTTCTCTGGTAAGTAAATATCATATTATTTTAAAGGAATTCTAAGGATTTCAAGTTGGTTTCTCAACACTGTTATTAACAAAATCTTAAGAATACAATAGGTATGGGCGTTCGCGGGAATTTGCTAAATATCAACATACGTTTGTTAAGAAGTATTGTTGTTTATTTAAAATTAAAATTTTCTGTATAGAAGTTAGGTATGAAGGGCAGTATGCATATGTTTCGACACAGACGCTACTTTATTGCCCAATCGAAAAATAAAGATGAAAATGATGGAGGTTTTTTAATGTGGGGCTCTTAAACTATTGTTTTTTTGAGAAAATTTAGAATATATTTTTAGACAAAGGGACCTTGGATAGCATTTCCCTTATTTAATTTTTGGTGATGGTATCTGTCCCCAGATACGCATCATCTTTATTATAATACCAGGCACGTACTTTCGGTAATTTAATACTGTTTATGGTGCTTTCTTCAGAAAGTAGAATATACTCACCTGTATCTTTTCCAGCGCCATTTGGGTCCCCTTTAAAAAATTGGTATACCTCCATAGCGTAGCTGGTTGGATTCAAGTAAAAAAACCAAACATCGCTACCTACGGTTTTGTCATAGGTTACTTTCAATTTTAGATACTTTTTGTCTTTAAAAGTTACGGTTTCAACCGCTGGAGAAAGAATTGCGCCAGGGTCCTTCAATTTCATAGGGAGGCCATAAAGGTAGGTGTAGTAGTTTTTATAAAGGCTTGCCGTTTCGCAGGGAGTTCTTGCACCTGCCTGGGCGATTGAGTCTGTTATGCTGGTGGTGCATTTTCCTTTGTTTAAGGTATATGTAGTCTTTTCTCCGTCACGGGTGTTTATTAATTTAAAGAAGTCGTCGGCTATATTAATAGTAATATCACTTACTCTGTCAAGATTTTCAGGCGTAGCCATCGTAACCTGAAAAGTACTATTAAATTGTTCCCAGTTTCCGTTGGGATCGTGATAGGCGATGGCTTTATCTAAAACTTCGGAAGCTTTCATTTCCTGGGCGGAACTATTTTTAACGTTTAAAATGAACAGTGAGAAGGCTAGGATATAAAATTTCATAAGCTATATATTTCAGTAGCTAAAGATACTCAAGTATCCCAAAAGTTTGCTTGTATACCGTCTGTAAAACAGAAATTTTTTACTTCATATAAACACGAGCGGAAGTGTTTTCAATAGAAAAACTCCATACAGGCATAGCCCATATGGAGTTTTTAATTGTAGTATGTATATGGTGTTATTCGCGTTTATAACTTGAATAGTATTCTTCCATCAAGTTCATAATACCCGTTGCCAAATCTTTGGTTTCTAACAGAATATTGAAATACAACGTAGTGTTCTTAGGGCTAGATTCTTCACTTCGGGTACGGTCTATTTGTTTCTGAATTTTATTTGAAAGCATCGTTTCCAATTCAGTTTTTCTAGCTAACACAAAACTAATTCGCTCAAACTTGCGGCTATTGAAAACCTCTTCAATTTCTTCCAATACCGAACTCAGCGTTTGGTCTATTTCCTGAAGATCTTTAATCTGACTGAATTTTAACTTCTTATGGTTGTTGTTAATGTGTTTATAGCTCTTTTTAGCTATAAAGTCTAACGACTGGGATATATCTGTAAGAAAAGCTAAGATCGTTATGTAAAAGTTGCTTCCCCGCACACTGGTTTCATCCAGATTTTTGATGAGGTAGAAAATATTGTCACGCAATTCTTCTATTTCGGCGTCTAGCTTATCTACTTGTTTTCTGCCTTTTTTCAAGCCGGAAGAGTCTTCTTTGGCAAGACCTTTCAATACAATGGTATAAATCTTGTTGGTACGCGCAATTACATTTGTAATATTATCGGCACTTTCAGAAATAATACCTTGTACCGTACTGCTTTCGCTCTTTTTAAGTTTGCTTGGATCTAAAGAAATTTCACTTTTCTTTTTATGTGAAAGATAGTTTCTAGCCAACAATAAAGCGGTTAACAATAAGAGTATTGGGGTCATGATCTCTTTGTTCCACTGTATTAAGAATACCACAACACCACAAGCTACAAAGGCGCCTAAAGCGGTAAAGAACCACCCGCCAATCACATTTAACACACCAGCAACACGATACACAGCGCTTTCTCTTCCCCACGCTCTATCTGCTAGTGAGGTCCCCATAGCTACCATAAACGTAACATAGGTAGTGGAAAGTGGAAGTTTCATTGTGGTTGCTATAGAGATTAACACACCTGCTACCATTAAGTTTACAGACGCTCTAACCATATCGAACGCAGGAGCATTCATACTTTGATCTTTGGTAAGTGCTTTGGTGTCGAGTTTTTCAAATCTTTTATTTAATTTTTCTTGGGTTGCTGCAGGTATCAGTTTGCCCATGCCTAATGAAATTAAGGTTGTACCTCTTACAATGACTCTGGATAACATGTTGGGCTGAAATTTCTCGTGCGATTCTCCCTGTCGTGATAAACTGATTTCGGTTTCGGCAACGGTTCTTGCTTTTTTGGAAAACCAAAGGGTTATTACCATAATAGAACCAGCAATAAACAGTAATAAAGGTTCTGCGGGCACTTTGCTTTCTAAAACTTCCATAGAGAATGCACTGGCATCTACACCTGAAGCCACCCAAAATTCGTACGAATGAAAAGCAGCCATAGGGACTCCAATAAAGTTTACCAGGTCATTCCCAGAAAAAGCTAAGGCCAATCCAAAGGTTCCTACAGAAATTACAATGATTAAAATACTCTTTTTAAATATTTTCTGAAATGCATATGAAAACAACGTAAAGACAATAAAACTACCTAGTAAAATTATTAGTTCATTGCCCTCCACTACATCTTTAAAATGGTCATACCAAGGGGTTCCTTTAAGACCTTTCATAAAGATAAAGTATCCAATTGCAGCTAATGCCACACCACCAAATACAGCACCAAAATGCTTCATCTTTTCTTTTATGTGGAAGGTAAATATTAATCTGGAAACCCATTGTACGATGGCTCCCACAGAAAATGCAATAATCACAGACAATAAGATTCCCCCAATAATCTCTATTGCTTTTGCGGTATTTATATATTCACCAAGGTTGGCTAGCGTTTCAGTTTCAGACTTGCTTATTTTTATAAAGGACATCACAACAGCAGCTCCTAATAAGTTGAATACAATAGAAACCGTTGTAGAGGTTGGTAAACCAAGGGTATTAAAGAAATCCAGTAGCAGAATATCTGTAATCATAACGGCCATGAATATGACCATGATCTCATCAAAATAAAACTGGCCTGGAACAAAAATTCCTTTTCTGGCAACTTCCATAAGACCACTTGAAAAGACAGCACCTATAAAAATACCAAGACTTGCTACAATCATGATGGTTCGCATAGAAATAGCTTTGGAACCAATAGCAGAGTTCAAGAAGTTAACAGCATCGTTACTTACGCCAACCACGATATCTACCACGGCTAACACAACTAACGCAATCAACATGAATAAATAAATATTTTCCATTTTACTTTAAATTATTTATGGTGCAAATGTCTCACTTTAATAAAGTGGAATTGTTACCAAATTGTTATCTCTTTAATTAAAAATGCAGTTCAAATCCAGTTCGTATCATGATGTTGTCTTCGTTACCATTTAAGGTAGTATAACTTATATCTCCCTGAACTTTTAATTTATGTCCTACTATATATTTTGAAACACCTAGGGTGTATTGATCTTCTGGTGCTTTACCTGCTACCGATTTAAAATCGGTAGTGGTGTAACGCCCGGTAATTTCGTAATTATTTTTGAATAAATAACTGGTCTGTATATTAAAGGCGTTTCCAATGCGAACAATGTCGCCAGTAGCAGTTCCGTCTGCTTCAACCGCTATTGGCGTATCTGCGTCACGGGATGCATATTCGGCCATAAGAGCAAAGCCTTTGTATTTAAACATAACATCTGCAAATAATGTAGTGATATCAGTTTCATATAAAGAACCATCCTCTAAAAACATATAAGAACCTAGGTTACTTCGGGTTTTAACCGCATTATTGTTATAGTCGTAGGTAACTCCAACCATTAATTTTGGAGATTGTTCTCTTTTTAAATCGCCTTGTTGATAGTCACCACCAGAAGTAAATTTTCCGAAGGGTAAAAATTCCAAGCGCCCTGTATATTGCAAACCACCTTCATTGCCCTCACTAATATTGCGTCCTTCTCCTTGCGAGACAGCAGTTTTTTCTCGGGTCCAGAAGTTGCCTCCCCAATTTGTTTCGTGACGTACCTGGACACCCACATCTCTATCAATGTTAAAATTGCTATTTAATAATGAGCGATCAATTAATTGTAAATTTGCTGAAGAAACTACGCGTTCTACATTACCGGGAAGTTTGGTTTGTCCTGCCCACACTTCGAAATTTTCATAAAAATTCCACATAATTACGGCGTCCAAAATAATGCGGGGGGTATTTCGGTTAAATTGATTGGCTCCCGAAATATCTCTGTTAGACAATCCTAGTTCAATTTTATAGTTCAGTTTAGGAGAGTATGCAAACCCAGCAAATTTAAGACGTGCTCGACGAATAGAGAAATTGTATTCTGGTTTTCCGTAGGAAGTTCCATCGTGATTCCACTCGGCACTATAGCGCCCTTGGATACGGGGTGCAAATTGGACACTAAAGGAACTATCCTTTGCAACAAAGTTAATTAAGCCTTTGCCAAATTTGGTGTCGCTAATTTCTTGTGCAGAAATGGCATGAACTGTAATACATGCAAGGAGCACGAATAGGTATCGTAATTTCATTTAAATCCAGTATAAGTTTTTGTCGCTGCAAAGAACTAAAACCAATGTTAATTGAACGTTACCTAACAATTAAGTTTTAACTTATTAAGTGATATGTATGTAGATTAAAAAAGGCTACCTTAAACAAGGTAGCCAATACACAGTAAAATCTAGTTGACAAAAACTTAAACGATTTAAATTGTGTATGTCTTACGACCCTACAAAATAAGGACATCCAAATAGCTTTAATGTAACGCTAATATTAAATTACTATTAAGGAATATTAGCTAAATATGTTAAAATTAAAAACTTAACATTGGGTAATATGCTGTTTAATAATAAGTTACAGTCTTAATGTTACCGTAACGTTACCAAAACCTTTCAAAATTGTTAACTAAGTTGTATTTTTGGTAAACAGATCGAAAAAAACAATAGTATGAAAAATATTCTTTCCCTTTTAGTAGTGTGTTTACTAGCTAATGTAGCTGTAGCACAATGTAATAAAACTTGTAGTAAAGATGTCAAGGACAAGTTTGTACTAGTTGATGGCCTTATCGAGGCTACCTTGTACCATGAAAATGGAGCTGTAGCTCAAAAAGGATTTTATACCAAAGAAAATAAATTACAGGGTGAGTGGATTAGCTACGATATTGAAGGAAATAAAACTGCAGTTGCTCAATATGATAATGGAAACAAAGTGGGTACATGGAAGTTTTACCAGGGAGAAACCTTGAAAGAAGTAACCTATGCAAACTCAAAAATTACTAAGGTAAGCACTTGGGAGGCCAAAAATACCCGAGTGGTTACGTATAAATAATCTGATTAAATTTTTATTTATAATAAAGGGAGGTAAAACTTAGTTTTACTTCCCTTTTACAATGAATATATCTCTACTTTATTTTAAAACTTAAAAGTATATCCCAAACTAATATCCTGTCCAGGTTTCCATTTAGAATAAATTTGATCTTGCCCACCAAAAGATTGGTAGACACTTTCAGTAGCATCATCCAAAAGGTTCTCAAATTTTAATGCTATTGTTGAATTCATTTTCTCACCAAATGTTTTTGAAATATTTAGCTTCACATTGTGAAAAGGCAATGTGAAAACGTCTCCTACATCACCTGCTCCCACAATCTGTAAGGTTTTACCTTGTGAATTGTAAAACAAGCCACCATTCCAGCCATTATCTTCATAATTTAAGCCAACATTAATAAGGTAGGGTGATTGCCCTTGCAACTGCCTGCTGTCGTCTAGTGTTTCTCCTTCTCTTAAGTTGTCCAGCCTTCCCTCTCTTTCATCCTCGCTATATTCTTGCTGAGACTCTATAAGTGAAAAATTTACGTTGAAATTAATTTTGTCTAACCCATTAATAAAACTTAAGTTCTTTCGTATTTCAATTTCACCACCAAATACGCTAGCGTCACCAAGATTTAAAGGAGTGTATTGCCCATACGCTCTTCTTATAAAAGAAAGTTCAATAGGATCTTTAAATGATTTATAAAAACCACTTAATGCAAAGAAGTCGCCAGACTTACCATATTTCTCAAACCTTAAATCGAAATTATTGATATAGGTAGGTTGAAGATCAATATTCCCAATAAATGTAGTACTACTTATAGGATCAAAAATCTCCGCCAATGATGCTTCTTTAAATGAAGGTCTTGCGGTAGTGCGGGCAAAAGAGGTTCTAATTTTCCTGTCCCCATCTTCATTCAAATCAAAAATCAGATTAACAGATGGAAAGAAGTCCGACTTATTTAGGATTTCAGCATTGTTCAACGAAGAACCATCTTGTCTTTCCCCTGTATACGTTAAATTGAATTGCTCAAATCGTACGCCAACGATAGAGTTAAGCCAATCGGTAACCTTAAATTCTTCTGAAACATACCCTGAAGCTACAGAAATGTCAGAATCGAATGAATCTGAATCGTTTGAATCTTGTCGTATATAAAACCCACTATTAGTTGCGGAATCATAAATATTTTCATCAGCTAGTATCTGGTCAGGGTCACCATTTATAGATGCTGAAGGGAAATTTAATAGCGGTATAGAAAACTTTAAAACTTCAAAAGTTCGATTTTTAAAAGTATAACCTCCTCCAAATTTTGTTTTCGCGTCATAACTAAATAGAGAGTGGTTTTTTTCAACATCCAGTTTTCCTGCAAGACTTATCTCTTCTAAGTCTCTAAAAAACCTAGAAGGCACGCCAGACTCACTAGGTTCAATGGTAAATGTTTGCTCTCCAGTTTCAGAATTTGTAGTGACTCTAAAAGGGGTTACTCTAAAATCTTTATCTTCAATTCGAGCTAATGAAGGAGATAAATTCCACTCCACGCCCCAGTCATTTTCATTTCCTAATGTATGTTTTCCGCTTAGAAGACCATTTGTAATAGATCTTTGAGTGTATATTAAATTATCCTTAATTACATTGTTACTACTTATTATAAAGTTACTTTGTCTAAAGATAGAAGCTTGAGATTCTCCATTTTGTACGTGTAGTACATTGAATCTATATTTAGATTTTTCAGATTTTAAAGTTAAACCTGCCAGTGCACTAATTAATACATTGTTGCTTCCTAGCTCACCATTTTGGGTTCGGTCTGCCAATAATTCAAAGTTAGATTTATCAGCCTCATCTTTTCTATAAATCTGTCCATCTATATATTCATCGTAATAAGATGTTTCATTACGATAGGATACTGAAGCTAAATAACCCAGTTTTTTATCACCAATTTCATATTGGTTTCCAGCTGTTGCTGAGAAATTGAAATCCAAAAAACTAGTCTCACGCTGTGCGGCTAATCGTTGTTCAAATCTTTGGGTAATTACCGAAACAACCTCCCCATTTTGCTGTGGTAATGGTACCACCTGGTTGGAGGCAAGTGGATTGTCCCTTAATCCATTATCAAAACCTAAAAAATCTGTACTGCTTTTTTCTGAAACCAAATAACTGTCTTTAAAGTGAAAGTCAGAATTATAAGTAGCGCCAATGGAAACACTGTATTCTTCTCGTGTAGGGATGTCTTTCGTAACAATATCAATTACACCACCCGTAAAATCTGCTGGTTTATCTGCTGTAGCAGCCTTGATTACAATTACATTTTCAAGAATTTGCGTGGGAAAAATATCAAGTTGCAAGGTATTTCTATCTGGATCTAAACCAGGTACATCCACACCGTTCAAAATAGATTTGGTGTATCGATCACCAAGACCCCTTACATACACAAATTTTCCTCCTTGTATGGATACTCCAGGTACGTTTTTAACCGCACTGGCAATATCGCTAGCGCCTGTTTTTTTAATACTCTCTAAAGAAAGACCATCCAATAAGTTTACTGAGTTCTTCTGGAAACTAAGAACCGAAGCTACTGTATTCTGGCGTGCTGTGGTTGTAATTACAACCTCGTCCAATTGACCTGCACTGGCGTTTAAAGTCACATTGGTGTTCGTAATTTCGCCTTCTGAAATCACCACGTTGGTAATTTCTTTAGTTTGATACCCAACAAACGAAAAAACTAAGGTATACGAGCCCGGTTCTAGCGTTAGGTTGTATTCCCCTTCAAAGTCTGAGGTGGTACCTTTTTGAGTGTCTTTAACAACAATATTTGCAAAAGGAAGCACGTCATTAAATTCGCCGTCATTTATAGTTCCTGAAACACCAGTCTGACTAAAAATTATTTGAGAAAATAAAAGGCTGCTTACTAAAAATAAGAAATTTTTCATATTTGTTTATTCTATAAACAAGCTCGTCTTGTTTTTACAAGACGAGCAAGTTGGCTAATTGAAATCTGGTAATACTATCAAAGTTTAGTGTGGTGCCTATTTAAAAAGCTCCCTTTGCACTTGCAAAAGTCCAAGAGAAAACGCTTGTATTAGCACCACCTGTTGTTCCGGTAGTTGTCCAGCTAGCGGCTCTTTCAGTGAATGTAGGATTTAAAATAAGTATCTCTTCATTTATATCATTGGTGTCATCGCCATCATCACAATTAGAAATACAAGCCACTTTTTCAACAAATACTGTGTTATCAGCACCGTTTAAAACCCAGTTTTGAAAAACTATTTTTCCGTCTAAAAAGTTTTGAGACACTTCGTTGTTGTCCAATTCTACATCAGAAGAAGATTTGAATCCTGTTGCATATACATTTCTAACAGTCCCTAAGGCACCGTCTCTAAAATCTGCATATTCACCATTTTCTGTAACGGTATTTCCAATAAGTGTTAATCCATCAATAGTAAAGCTCCCTTGTAATGAACCGGCAGGACCATCAATTTCTAGAGCGTGGTCAGAAATCTCTCCGGCAATCACTAAAGAGTTTGAAATAGTTCCTGAGTAGGCTTCGTCTATATCTAAGCCATCATCACCTTGTGACCAAACCAGCAAGTTAGAACTGTTTACAGAACCTCCAAACCACTCGATACCATCATCTACGTTTGCAACTACTTCAATATTTGAAATTGTTGTTCCAGAACCAACACCACCTAGTGTAAGGCCGTTAATTTCATTCCCTTCACCAATTAGTGTTCCTCCGTGACGGATAGATACGTAATTCATTGCTCCAGAATCATCAGCATCATTAGTTCCTCCGTATAATCCATTAGTATCACTAGCAGGAATACCTTCAATCTGGTTTTCCAATGCATCTCCAGATAAAGATGCTCTAGCACGACCTAAAATAATAACGCCACCCCAAAGACCTCTGTCATTTTGAGAAAGGTTTGTTCCAGCTGCTTGTCCAAGTTCAATATTGTCTGTACTAGAGGTGAAGATAATAGGAGCACTAGACGTTCCGTTGGCTTGAATTTTACCGCCACGCGCAATAATTAATACAGAAGCATTTGCCTCCTGACCTGGTAAGGCCTTAATAATTGTTCCAGATTCAATAGTAAGGGTAGCGCCGTCAACAACAGTTACACGACCATCCAGAGTCCATACAACATCACTTGTTAAGGTTTTGTCTTCTGTAATTTGTCCAGTAATAACAGAATCTACCTGCATTGGATCATCATCAATTTCAATAGGATCATTATCATCACTGCTACATCCAACAACGAATAACGATAGTGCTATAAGAGCCATTTTAGAAATAAAGAATTTTTTCATTTTTTTTAAATTAAGTATTTAGAGTTAATTTTCTTTTGCAAATAAACTCACATTTACGGGAGCGGCAGTTACCTCAATGTTATGGTTGTTTTAGCATTAAGTAAGGTTTGCGTTACCTTAATGTTATGCTGCTATTGATTTTTGTTTAGGTCGAAACTACGACACGCTACTCCAATTTTGCGTTAAGTACTTTTAAGAAAAGGTGATGGTTTTTACTACGGCAACTTTATAGAAATTGGTATCTTGCCAGTACCAAAAACGGTTTACTATGATGCAATGGGAAGATTTGCTCTCGCTACAAAAGCATGGCGACACCAAAAAAAGACTACGTGTAGAAGAAAACGAATCCCGAACGGGCTTTGAGGTAGATTACGACCGGGTAATTTTTTCTTCAGCATTTAGAAGTTTGCAGGATAAAACCCAGGTTATTCCACTTTCCAAAACATCGTTTGTACACACGCGCTTAACCCATAGTCTGGAAGTAAGCGTGGTTGGACGCTCGCTAGGAAGACAAGTGGGAAAGGCTATTTTAGAAAAACATCCACATTTATTTAAAGTACACGGATTTCAATCTACAGATTTTGGAGCTATTGTCGCAGCTGCAGCTTTGGCACACGACATTGGAAACCCTCCGTTTGGACATAGTGGCGAAAAAGCGATTGGCGCCTATTTTTTAAGCGGAAAAGGACATCGTTTCAAATCGCAACTTACACCAAAACAATACCAAGACTTAGTAGATTTTGAAGGAAATGCCAACGGATTCAAAATTTTGACTGAAAGCAAAAATGGCGTTAATGGCGGATTGCGACTTACTTTTGCAGCCTTGGGCGCTTTTATGAAATATCCTAAGGAAAGCCTTCCAAAGAAACCCACCCAACACATTGCCGATAAAAAATATGGTGTCTTCCAAAACGATGTGTCTTTTTTTATAGAAGTAGCTGAAAATTTAGGACTTCCCAAACGTGGTACTGAAGAAGACATGAGTTATGATCGGCACCCGCTATCGTATTTGGTAGAAGCAGCAGACGATATTTGCTACACCATCATAGATTTTGAAGACGGTATCAATCTGGGTTGGATTCCCGAAGAAACCGCTCTGGAATATTTACTGCAATTGGTGAAAAATTCTATCAATAAAGAAAAATATGCTACGCTTTCTCAAGCCAAAGACAGGCTGGCTTATTTACGGTCGTTAGCCATAAATACCCTAATTTCCGAAGCTGTTGAGATTTTTATTGCCAACGAAGATGCTATTTTAAAAGGCGATTTCCATGAAGCTTTGTTAGATAAAAGTCGCTACCAGGCACAGATAACCGATATTATAAAAGAAAGTATCTCTAAAGTATATGAAAGCCCCGAAGTTATAGAAAAGGAACTCGCGGGCTATCAAATTCTTTCTACCTTATTGGACGCTTACACCACAGCTTTTGAAAATGAAGCTAACGACAACCTGCGTCACTACGATAAACTAATTCTAAAAAGTTTTGAGGAAACCGAAATCCCATCAAGCACATACAATTATTTAATGCTGTGTTGCAATCACATCTCTATGTTGACAGATGGGCAGGCATTACAGTTGTTTCAGAAGATTAATGGAAACTTATAGCCCCTTCCGAATTTCGTAATTAAACAATGTAAGTTTCAATGAAACCAAGTTCCGAAATTCACCTTCCCCAGATCGCGGAAAATAAATGGAAAGTTTCATTAAAAATAAGTAACCGCTGGGGGAAGGAGCTTTTTAAGAAGTTTTAACTAAAGTAATTGTTTGGATCCTCGCCATAAGCGGGGAGAGGAGGGCTAAATATTTTCGATAGAAAATATTTAGGTCGGAGTGGGTATGAGCACTAGCTTACTAGATATAAAATCTTTTAAAAACTATAGAAAACGTTCAATAGCCTCCTGAATCTTATTAGCTGAAATCCCAGCCAAATTTTGCAGTTCTTCTACAGTACCGTGTTCTGGAAATTCATCTGGAACTCCTAGAATTTTAATGGTATTCTGAAAGTTATATTCCGAAGCAAATTCAAGGATCGCACTTCCTAATCCGCCTTTTTTTACGCCGTCCTCCACTGTAATGATATGTGTATGCCTGCTGAAGATTTGTTTAAGCAAGTTAGTATCCAAAGGTTTTAAAAACCGAAGGTCATAATGTGCTATTTTTTCGGTTGAAGATTTTTCAACTTCCCAAATCGCTTCTGTAGCATGGTTCGCTATGGTTCCAATACTCAAGATGGCAATGGCACCCCCTTCTTTTAGCTGAAGTGCTTTCCCTATTTTAATCCTTTCAAACGGTTGTTGCCAATCCAGTATACTCCCACGACCTCGTGGATAACGGATGGCGATGGGAATTGCTAACCCAAGCTGTGCTGTGTATAAAATATTTCGAAGTTCTAGTTCGTTTCGTGGTGCAAATAGGATGAGGTTTGGAATGCATCGCAAATAGGCTAAATCGAAAATACCGTGATGCGTGGCGCCATCTTCCCCTACAATTCCTGCCCGATCTAAACAAAAAATAACGGGAAGTTTTTGCAGGCACACATCGTGAATAAGTTGGTCGTAGGCACGTTGTAAAAAAGTAGAATAAATAGTACAAAAAACAATCATTCCCTGGGTTGCCAACCCAGCTGCAAGAGTAACAGCGTGCTGTTCTGCTATCCCAACGTCAAAAGCACGATCTGGGAAAGCGTCCATCATAAATTTCAGGGAACTTCCTGTGGGCATGGCAGGCGTGATGCCTACTATTTTTTGGTTTGTTGAAGCCAGTTCCACCAAGGTCTTTCCAAATACATCTTGAAATTTGGGAGGTAAAATTTCAGTTGATTTTGGGAACAAATCTCCAGTTTTGGCGTCAAATTTTCCTGGTGCGTGGTATTTCACCTGGTCTTCTTCGGCTTGGCGTAATCCTTTTCCTTTTTTGGTGATAACGTGTAAGAGTTTGGGGCCTTCAACGTGTTTTAGTCTATTTAATTCAGTTAGTAAAATGGAGAAATTATGACCATCAATCGGTCCTGAATAGTTGAAATTCAACGCTTCAAAAATGTTGTCAGTTTCTGGCGCACCATCCAGATTTACTTGGGTAAGATAATTTTTTAAGGCGCCTACACTGGGGTCAATACCAATGGCGTTGTCATTCAGAATAACTAATAAATTTGTTTTGGTAACGCCGGCGTGGTTAAGTGCTTCAAAGGCCATTCCGCTGGCAATAGAAGCATCGCCCACCACCGCAATATGTTGAATACTGTTGTTGCCTTTTAATTGGTTCGCTAGTGCCATTCCCAATGCCGCCGAAATGGCAGTGCTACTGTGCCCAACGCCAAAAGTATCGTACTCGCTTTCGGTTCTTTTTGGGAAACCACTTAAACCATCTAAACGTCTGTTGGTGTAGAAGTTTTCCCTGCGACCCGTTAGTATTTTATGCCCATAAGCTTGGTGGCCTACATCCCAAACCAATAAATCTCTTGGTGTGTCAAAAACATAATGAATTGCGACGGTTAATTCGGCAACACCCAAGCTTGCGCCTAAATGTCCTTCTTTGGTAGCTACAGCATTAATAATAAAATCACGGAGTTCCTGAGTGAGTTGCGGAAGTTGGTCTTCAGGAAGTTTCCGCAGATCTGCAGGAGAGGTAATGCTATATAACAGGTTTGCTGACATTAGAACAAAGATACCACTTCGATACTATTTTATTCCTATAGTCATAAAATCACTCAGTAACCTTAATTTTGTAGTTTTGAACAGAGAACAGAGAACAGAGAACAGAGAACAGAGAACAGAGAACAGAGAATGATACAACCTTTCGACGATACCTATTTTATGAAAAAGGCTTTACAAGAAGCCGAAGCGGCCTATGAACAAGGAGAAATTCCTATTGGCGCCGTAATAGTTGTAAAAAATCAAATTATAGCAAGAGCACACAACCTAACCGAAACTTTGACAGATGTAACCGCCCATGCCGAAATGCAAGCCATTACAGCTGCGGCCAATTATTTGGGAGGAAAGTATTTACTAGATTGCACGTTATATGTAACTATTGAACCCTGCCAAATGTGTGCTGGGGCTTTGTTCTGGAGCCAGATTTCAAGAATTGTCTATGGGGCAAGAGACGAACAGCGAGGTTGTATTGAGATGGGAACTAAGCTACATCCAAAATCAAAATTGGAAGGTGGTATTCTTGCTGAAGAAGCTTCAGAATTATTGAAGCGATTTTTTATTGAAAAACGGAATTTGAATTAATGCCTCGCCTACGCTCGGCAACCAGAGAAATCCTAGATTGCAAATTAATTTGGTGTCCGAGCCCTTCGACAGGCTCAGGATAAACCAAGGCCAAGGACAAAAAAAATCCTCCAAAACGTATAGCTTTGGAGGATTTTGCGGTTGATTTTACGAATATATATCTTAGTCGTGAAGTACGCGAACTTGTCCCGCCGTCATTCCTTTTCTTCCTTCTTCTTCAACATATTCTACTTTGTCACCTTCGTTAAGAGCTTCGCCATTAAGTCCGGTTACGTGTACGAAAATGTCTTTTCCGGTGTCATCGTTCGTGATGAATCCGTAACCTTTCGATTCGTTAAAAAATTTTACTGTTCCTTCCATTGTAATAAAAAATATAGTTAATAAGTAACAAAGTTACATTTTTTCTGACTTCGTAGGTTACCAAATTGTAACTTTTTGTAAAAATTCGAATAGAGTTTCAGTATTTTTTAGTAATAAAAGGGAGTGTAGAATCGGTTAGTTTTAAGCAGATTATAGTTTTTTGTCCTTCCCTTCTTGTCGCATTTTATCAAGATTTTCCTTGGTAAGCATATAGTCTTTAACGCTTTTATTTTTCCAACGGTGGTAAATGAAAAGTGGCATCCAAACAAAGAATAAACCAGAAATCCCAATTCCAATACAAAATTCGCCCGTTTTAAGATCGTCGGTCTTTATATAAAATCCGAAGGCTATCGAAGCAACAATTAATAGGAATATGATGATGAGTATTATTCTCATTCAGGATTTAATTTTAGGAGTTTCTTCGACTAGGTTCTTTGTGACAAATTTATTAAAGGTCTAATTTTAAATGTAACTCCTCCAATTGCGTAGCATCTAAAGGTGCTGGTGCATCTATCATTACATCGCGACCGCTGTTGTTTTTTGGGAAGGCGATGAAGTCTCGGATGGTTTCTTGCCCGCCCAAAATGGCAACCAGTCTATCCAATCCAAAGGCAATACCCCCATGTGGCGGTGCGCCATATTCAAACGCGTCCATTAAGAAACCGAACTGTGCTTTCGCCTCTTCTTCCGAAAAACCGAGGTGTTTCAGCATAATAGCTTGCGTCTTCTTATCGTGAATACGTATAGAACCTCCGCCTATTTCGTTTCCGTTTAGGACTAAGTCGTATGCATTTGCTTTTACCTCGCCTGGGTTTGTATCCAATAATTCCAGCTGCCCTGGCTTTGGAGAGGTAAATGGATGGTGCATGGCGTGATAGTGCCCAGTTTCTTCGTCTAATTCCAACAAAGGAAAATCTACCACCCAAAGCGGTGCAAATTCATTTGCTTTTCTAAGACCTAGTCTTTCTGCCAGTTCCATTCGTAATGCTGAAAGTTGTGCGCGCACCTTAGTAGTATCTCCAGAAAGTATACAAATAAGATCGCCTTTTTGGGCTCCGGTAACCTCGGCCCATTTTGCCAAGTCTTCTTGATTGTAAAACTTATCTACTGAAGATTTGTAGCTTCCGTCGTCATTGCAGCGGCTATAGACCATTCCTAACGCTCCTACTTGTGGGCGTTTTACCCAATCGATAAGGGTGTCAATTTCTTTACGAGTGTAACTGTTCCCACCCGGAACAGCGATGCCTACTACTAATTCAGCATTATTGAAAACGCCAAAATCTTTATGTTGCGCCACTTCATTTAGTTCGCCAAACTCCATCCCAAAACGGATATCTGGTTTGTCGTTTCCGTAGATACGCATGGCGTCATCGTATTGCATTCTTGGGAAGTCGCCTAATTCCACGCCGTTTATTTCTTTCAACAGGTGACGGGTGAGACCTTCAAAAGTATTTAGGATGTCTTCCTGATCAATAAATGCCATTTCACAGTCTATTTGTGTGAATTCTGGTTGTCTATCGGCTCGCAGGTCTTCGTCTCTAAAGCATTTTACAATTTGGAAGTATTTGTCCATTCCGCCTACCATTAATAACTGCTTAAAGGTTTGTGGTGATTGTGGAAGGGCATAAAATTGTCCTTCGTTCATGCGGCTGGGCACTACAAAATCGCGGGCGCCTTCGGGAGTAGACTTTATAAGGTAGGGAGTTTCTACTTCGATAAATTCTTTTTCGGATAAATAGTTACGTACGGCCATGGTCACTTTATGACGAAATACCAAGTTATTACGAACAGGCTTACGACGTATATCTAGGTAGCGATATTTCATACGCAGATCTTCGCCGCCATCGGTTTCATCTTCAATAGTGAAGGGAGGTGTAAGAGATTTATTCAGAATAGAAATTTCAGAAACTAAGATCTCAATATCTCCAGTGGGCATATTTGAATTCTTGCTTTCACGTTCAATTACCGTACCTGTTACTTGTATCACAAACTCTCGCCCTAGTTGTGAAGCGGTTTCCATCATTTCTGTTGGAGTTCGCTCTTCGTCAAAAATAAGCTGAGTAATGCCATATCTATCGCGAAGGTCTACCCAAACCATAAATCCTTTATCACGGGTTTTTTGTACCCAACCTGCAAGGGTTACTTTTTTATTTATATCTGCGGCACGAAGTTGGCCATTGGTGTGGGTTCTGTACATGTTGAAACGTTGGGTTGAAATTTTCTAAATAAAATTGGGTGCAAATTTAAGAAGATAAAATAGGATAGGCGTATAAGAAAGAATATATCATTGTGGTTTTCAGATATTTTAAAAGATTGTTAGGTATAAAGCATAAATCCTTATGAAATTTTTAGGAATACGTTGGTATTTTTAAATATTTAGCAGTAATTTCGACATACATTAACTTAAATCATAAACTATGAAACAAAACAACTTTAATCGCGGGAGGCTCCTGCTGTTTTTATTCTTGTTACCGTGCTTTGTGTTTGCGCAAAACACAATTACAGGTAAGGTAACAGATGGAAGTGGAGAAACTGTTCCCTTTGCGAATGTAATTGTAAAAGGTACAAGCGTGGGTACTACCACAAGTATTGATGGTATGTACGCTATCGATGTGCCCAATTTGCCAGCAACATTGGTATTCTCTTCTCTAGGATTTACTACCGTGGAGCAACAAGTAAGCATTTCTGAAACTGTAAATATTACCATGAGCGAATCTGCTCAGGCCTTGGATGAAGTAGTAATTACAGGTTTGGCAACCTCCATTGAACGAAGTAATTCTGCCAACGCAGTCGCTTCTCTATCTGCCGAAGACTTAGTAGGTAAAACACCACCTCCAACCTTGGACGGTGCACTATACGGGAAGTTTGCCGGAGCTGTAGTAAATTCTAACTCTGGAGCACCAGGGGGAGGATTATCTGTGAAGCTTCGTGGTGCAACATCGCTTCAAGGAAATATCCAACCGCTTTATATTATTGATGGAGTGTATTTGGATAACTCATCACTTTCAGCAGGTTTAAATGCGGTTTCGGCTGCAGCAGCTGGAGGTAGTGCTTCTAACCAAGACAACCCTACCAACCGTATTGCAGACATTAACCCAGAAGATATCGCGAACATCGAAATCTTAAAGGGTGCCTCTGCAGCAGCTATTTATGGATCGCGTGCAGCGGCAGGTGTAATTATTATTACAACCAAAAGAGGTAAAGCCGGTGAAACTAAATATAAGTTTTCTCAATCGGTAGGTTTTACAGAAGCTATTAACCTTTTAGGTGTTCGTGATTATACAAGACAACGCGTATTTGATACTTTTGGAAGTGATGCGGCAGATGCTTTTGTAAATGCTAAGAACAATGGTACCCTGGTAGATTATGAAGATGAAATTTTTGGAGAAAAGGGGTTTATTCGTTTAACCAACTTTAATATGAGCGGTGGAGATGCCAAGACCAGATACTTTGCTGGTGTAAGCCATAATAATGAGGAAGGTATTGTAAGAAATACTGGATATGAAAAAACGTCACTTCGTTTAAACCTGGATCACAAGGCTAAGGATTGGTTAAAATTCAATTTGAGTTCTAACTATATTTATTCATCTTCAGATCGTGGTTTCTTTAACAATGATAACTCTGGTACTACTATAGGGGTAGCATTAACTGCTACGAGACCTTGGGATAATCTTCTGGCAAATGGAAACGGAATTTATCCAGACCATCCCAATAACTCATCTAACCCGCTTCAAACTCGTGACTTAGTTACAAACAACGAGCGCGTAAATAGGTTTATTATGGGTGGTACTATGAATATTGATCTTTACAAAGCAGAAAAGTCTAACCTAGAGTTAGTACTTCGTGGAGGTTTAGATGTGTATGGACAACAATCCAGAGCTATATTCCCTAAAGGATTACAATTCCAAAGACCAGATAATGGTGGTTTAAATGGTGTTTCAGTACAAGGAGACACACAGAATAAGAACTACAACCTTTCTGCTTTCTTGGTACATAATTATTTTACCGACAGTGATATTAATTTTAGAACACAAGCTGGATTAACTAACGAGAGTTTTAACAGAGATTCAAAATTGGTAACTGCTACTGGTTTAGTTGCATCTGAAACAAATGTGGATCAGGCTACTAATACAGGAGTTGTACAAACAAGAATAAAACAAGAAGATGCTGGTTTCTTCGCACAGGAAGAGGTTAATTTTCAAGATAAGTTTATTGCAACGGTAGGTATTAGAGGAGATAAGTCTTCAAACAATGGAGATCCAAACACCTATAACTACTACCCTAAAGCATCTTTAGCGGTGAATATTAATGAATTTGGTTTCTGGAATGAAGATGGATTCTGGAATCAATTAAAATTAAGAGCTGCTTACGGTGAAGCGGGTAATTTCCCTCCATTTGGTGCCTTGTTCACATCGTATACTTCATTTTCTACTGACGGATTGTTAGGGATTTCATTGAGAGGAGTACGAGGTGATAAAGCGATCAATTCTGAAAGACAGAAAGAATTAGAATTTGGTACAGATTTAGGATTTTTTAATGATAGACTAACGTTTACAGCTACCTATTATATTAAGACAGTAGACGATTTAATTTTACAGTCTGCTTTACCTCCTTCTACAGGATTTACAACGGAGTTTGTGAATGCAGGTGAATTACAGAATAAGGGTATTGAACTTTCATTAAATGCAACTCCTATTTCTAATGATAATTTTCAATGGGATTTAGGTGTAAACTGGTTTAGAAACCGTTCAGAAATCACACGTTTGGATGTTGAGCCATTTAACGTTGGTGGATTTGGTGCTACTTTAGGTACCTTTAGAATTGAAGAAGGTTCTAGTGCGACTCAAATTGTAGGTATTGGACCAAACCCTGGACCAAACGGTTTCCAAGTATTTGGAGATGCGGAACCAGATTTCCAAATGGGACTTAACAACAGCTTAAAGTATAAGAATCTTGATTTGTCTTTCTTATGGCAATGGAAAAAAGGGGGAGATAACATCAATCTTACTGCCTTGCTAACAGATCTTAACGGAACAAGCCATGATTATGATACAATAGATTTAGATCCTGCAGGACAATTGGGTAATGGAGATTATAGAGTTAGTCAGTTGGGTTCTTCTGCCGAAGTATTTATAGATGATGCTTCTTACGTACGTTTACGCGAAATTGGATTGTATTATACGCTAGACAAGAAAATGCTTGGAGGTGTCCTTAGCGGAAGTATAGACTCGGTTAGAATAGGATTATCTGGTACCAATGTACTTAACTTCTTTGATTATAACAGTTATGATCCTGAAGTTTCAAATTTTGGTGGTGGAACAATCTTTACAGGTGTTGAAGTAACCCCCTTCCCATCTTCAAAAAGATACTTATTTCACTTAGGTGTTAACTTTTAAAAAAAATAGATCATGAAAAAACAGATATATAAAATTTTATTCTTTACAGCTGTAGTGGGAACGTTGTTCTCGTGTGATGTGGAAGAATTTTCAGACTTAAACAATCCGGAAGTGGATGCGTTTGGTGAGAACTTAACCCGTGGTGATCTCCAAGATCTCATTGGGGGTATATTTTACAGTTCTAGAGCAACATTAGGCACTTATTACGATGATTGTGGTGTAATTGGGAGAGAATACTGGAGATTCTCCAGTTCGGATCCTCGTTTTACCAGCGACCTTTTAGGTGGAGAAAATGCAATTTTGGATAATAATACGTTTTATATTACCAATCCATGGGCATCTCGTTATAGAACAGTTAAAAATGCAAATTTAATTCTTGGGTTTTTAGAGGGACAGGATGTTTCAGCTCAATTTTCAGATGCTGAAGTAAATGCCACAAAAGGTTTCTTACAAACTTTTATCGCTCACGAGTTATTGCTTAATTTAAATCTAACTTATGAAAATGGGATTAGAACCGACGTTGCTGATGCAGATAACTTAGGTCCAATTGTAGCCAATACTCAAGCACTTGCAAACATTAGAGCTATTTTAGAATCTGGAGCTAACAATTTAGGTAATGGAGGAGCAGCATTTCCATTCCCAGTAACTTCTGGTTTTACTGGCTTTGATACACCAAGCAGTTTTTTATCAGCTAACCAAGCATTAGCTGCTCGTGTGGCTGCATACCAAGGCGATATGGCCGCTGCTCGTTCTTTCTTGGCAGGTTCTTTCTTGAGTTTGGACGGAGCCGCACTTAATACAGGTATATACCATACCTTTTCTTTAGCAGCTCAAGATCTTCCAAACCCAATGTTCTTCCCTATGAATGCAACTACTGCAGGGGCTAGAATTATGGAGCCAAGTTTCTTGACAGATGCAGAGGCAAATGATACAAGGTTGAGCAAAGTTTCTGAAAGAGATGACGAGATCACCCTTGATGGTTTAACCGGAAATTTTGATGTGTTTATTTACCCATCTCAAGAAGCTCCTATAGCTATTATTAGAAATGAAGAGCTTATCTTGTTATATGCAGAAGCAAATATTTCAAGCAATCCAGGTGAAGCAGTAAATGCCTTAAATATTATTAGAGATGCAGCTGGATTAGATCCTTATACAGGAGGTACAGATACTGCATCTTTAACTGATGAAATGCTAAATCAAAGACGATATTCATTATATGCTGAAGGGCATAGATGGATTGATATGAGACGTTATGGTAGATTAGACCAATTACCATTGGCAAGACCAGAAGACGATGTCTTTACACAATTTCCAGTTCCACTAACTGAAGGAAACTAATTCTAGTAATTAGTTTCTATATAAAAGCCCTTTCAGTTTTACTGAAAGGGCTTTTTGCTTTGTTGAAATTTTCAAGTTGTTTATCAAGTTTCAGAAGTGTACTGCGTTTTTAACTTAAGTAGCTTCCATACTGCCAACTGCTACTACCTACTTTTGAACTTACCAATAGAATAAAGCCAGAAATAGTTTTAAAGTACTTTCACAGGTATCTATTCAGTAAAAAGTATCATTCTGCAGCTTCTGTATTGATGTCTTCTTGATATTCTGAAACCACCTCTTGCTGTGGATTCCTTTTGTTGTGTAACCACATTTTCATTCTTGTAGCAATGTAAAATAAAACAGGAACTACAATCAGGGTTAAGAAGGTTGCAATTAATAATCCGTAGATTACGGTCCAGGCTAAAGGTCCCCAGAAAATTACATTGTCACCTCCCATATATATTTTTGGGTCAAACTCACTGAATAGAGAGAAGAAGTCAATATTCAATCCTATCGCCAACGGGATTAATCCTAAAATGGTGGTAATAGCCGTTAACAATACTGGCCGTAAACGTGCTTTTCCTGCTTTAATAATGCTGGCTAATAAATCATCTTTCTTTAAGAATTCATCTCCATCTAAATCCAGCTCATTTTTCTTTCGGTCTATGAGGAGCTGGGCATAATCCAGTAATACCACACCATTATTCACTACAATTCCTGCCAGGGCAATTATTCCCATCATCGTCATCATAATCACAAAAGGAGACCCAGAAATAACAATACCGCCAAACACTCCAATAAAACTTAAAAAGATTGCAATCATAATAATGGTTGGCTTGGAGATAGAGTTAAACTGAAAAATCAAAATCAGGAAAATAAGTCCAAGACCACTAAAGAATGCGCCCATTAAAAATTGCATTTGCTTGTTTTGTTCTTCTATCTGCCCCGTAAAGTCAATCTTAATATTTTCTGGAATGTCTTCAAAATTGCGCATTTCATTTTGAATCTGGCTTACTACGGCTCCAGCATCGGTATACCCGGGAGCCAAGGCAGAATACACTGTCACCACACGTTTTGTGTCGCGATGTTTAATAGCGCTAAATCCAGAATTGTTTCGCTTAGAAGCTACTGCAGAAACGGGTACATTAAGCAACTTTCCTGTGTTGGTTCTAAAGGTCATGGTTTGATTAAACAAGGCACTTGCATTGTAACGGTTTTCTTCATTAAAGCGCACATAGATATCATAATCTTCCCCGTCCTCTTTATAAACACCCGCTTTTGTTCCAAAAATAGCATTCCTAAGCTGCTGGCCTACTTGTCCGGTGCTTATGCCTAGTTCGCCCGCTTTTTCACGATCTACCACAACTTGCATAGCAGGTTTGTCTTTATTTACGTCAATCTTCAGCTCGTCGATTGCAGCAATGTTCTTAGAATTAATGTACTCGCGCATATTTTCGGCTGCGGCAATCAATTCATTATAATCTTCCCCTTCTAATTCAATGTTAATAGGAGCACCCGCTGGTGGTCCATTAGCATCTTTTTCAACCGAAATTAATACCCCGGGATAAATTCCCACTAATGCTTCCTGTACTTTTTGTCGTAATTCCTCACTATCGGCACCACGACGGTATTTATACTCACGCATAGAAGCCGTAATTTTTCCTTTGTGTGGCATTTCTGCGGCAGAACCACTATCGGTTTGTGGGTTTCCAGCACCTTCACCTACTTGACTTACGGTACTTTCAACCAAGAAATTGTAATCGCCATCTACGTATGCTTCGCTATTAAGGGTCTTGTAAACAACGGTTTCAATCTCTTTGGTAATGGCGTTGGTTTTTTCAATATCGGTGCCTTGTGGATATTCTATATACACAATTATCTGGTTGGGTTTATTGTCTGGAAAAAATTCAATCTTGGTACGTTGTGAGGCTACAGAAGCTCCGAAAGCTACAAATGCCGCTAGGAGCAAGACAAAGGTTCCTCCAACAATCCAATAAGGTCTTTTTCTTTTAAAAGAACCCGTCAATTTTTTTTCATACCAGTTTTCTAATTTTACTAACGATTTTTTCTGAAAACGGTTTGCCATACCTCTTAAAACTAAACGATATACCCAAAGCATAATAGCTGTAAAGAGTAAAAGTGTGCCAAAAGCGCGGTATTCACCACCTAGAATTAAGATAATAAGTCCAAAACCTCCTACAATTCCTGAAATTTTAAGCAATTGTTTCTTAGGCATATTTTTATCTTCAATCTTCATAAACTGCGATACCAAGACCGAGTTAAAAAATATGGCAACAAATAATGAAGATCCTAATACGACCGAAAGCGTTATAGGAAAATAGATCATAAATTGTCCCATGAGTCCTGGCCATAATCCAAGGGGAATAAAGGCTGCAACCGTCGTTAATGTAGAAATAATAATAGGCAATGCAATTTCTCCAATACCTTTCTTGGCAGCTTCAATTCGGCTCATACCTTCCTCATCCATAAGGCGATAGACATTTTCCACAACTACAATACCATTGTCTACAAGCATTCCCAGTCCCATAATAAGCCCAAAAAGAATCATGGTGTTCATAGTATATCCCAATTGGCCTAGAATCATAAGTGACATAAACATGGACATAGGTATCGCAAATCCTACGAAAAGTGCATTTTTAAAACCAAGAAAGAACATCAACACCGTTACTACGAGAATAATCCCGAAAATAATATTATTTACCAAATCGTCCACTTGCCCAATAGTTTTGGAAGATTGGTCGTTGGTAATCGAGACGTTTAAGTTGGAAGGAAATACATTTTTAATAGCTTCATCTACAATTACTTGCACTTCTTCGGCGGCTGCTACCATGTTTTTTCCAGCACGTTTCTTAACATCCAGCATCACTACCCTATCACCATACTCACGAGCGTAGGTTGTTCTGTCTTTTTCAGTAAAGTTTATGTCTGCTACATCCTGAAGATATACGGTATTTCCATTTTCAGACTTTACCACAAAGTTGTTCAATTCCAGCGGGTCGTCAATTTCACCTAAAATCCTAATGGTTCTCCGTTGTCCGCTAGCAATAAAGTTGCCGGCAGACATGGTCATGTTTCCGTTGGAAATGGCGCTGCTAATGTCTTGAAAGCTTATGTTGCTTGCCATCATTTTATAAATGTCTACGGCAACTTCAACTTCTTTGTCTTGAGCGCCACGAATGTCCGCTTTTTTAATTTGCGGAAGATCCTCAATTTCGTCCTGAAGGTATTCTGCGTATTCTTTCAGTTTTAAAACAGGATAATTCCCTGAAATGTTGATATTTAGAATAGGCATCTCTTCAGAAAGAGTTAATTCAAAAATGTTGGGTTCTACCTTGGCGCCATTAAAAGTAGGCCAGTCTTCGCCCGAAGTTTCCGAATCTACTTCGTCCTTCACCTTTTGTTTGGCAAGCTCTACAGAAATACCTTCATCAAACTCCACTACAATCATGGCATAATCTTCTTGTGATGTGGAAGTAATTTCCACTACGTTACTCACCGTTTTCAACTTGTCTTCCAACGGATCGGTAATGAGTTTTTCAATATCTTCGGCAGTGTTTCCAGGGAAGAGAGAACTGATGTAAATCTTGGTTTCTTTAATTTCTGGGAAACTCTCCCTAGGCATACTAAAATATGCCGAGATACCTAAATAAAGTATCATAGCCATCATCACATAGATGGTGGTCTTGTTATTAATGGCCCACGATGAGAGTTTAAACTCTTTTTCGGTATTTTTCTTTTTCTTTGCCATGTTTATTACCTATTGTCATTTCCGTACTTCGACTATGCTCAGCATAAACTCCGGCGGAAATCTATTATTATTGTTTATTATTTCAATTCAAGCGGTTTTCAAGAAACCTTTAAAATACTAGAGTAAAATCGATAGTTTAATACGAAATTATCTTTACGGTTTGCCCATCTTTTACGCTTCTTGCGCCTTCTTCTATAATCTGGTCGCCATCATTTAGCCCGCTTAATACTTCAATTACATCGCCCTGGCTTATTCCAGTTTTAATAATCACACGTTTTGCTACCGCTTTTTGTCCCTCGCTATTTTCAAGAATATAAATGTATTGTTCGCCATCTGCATTTTCGGAAATAATGCTCTGCGGAATTAAAATTGCTTTCTCGTTGGTGTAGTCATTAATTTTTAATCTAGCGGTGAGGTTAGGTTTGATGGTTTTATCGGTATTGGGAACTGCAATTTCAACTTTAAACGTTCGGTTTTCAGGGTTTATAAAATCTCCTGTTTGTCTAATTTTTGCATCCATTGTTTTGTTTAACACTGGAAACATAACTTCTACATCTTTCCCTGTTTTTACATTGGTTATATAGGTTTCTGGAACATCGGTCTGGATATACATATCGCTTAAATTTACAAGCCTCATAATAGGCGTTTGTCCTGGTGCAACAACACTTCCCTGCTCTGTAATTACGTCGTCAATAGTTCCTGAAAATGGAGCTCTAATGCTCGCTTTCCCTAATTGTTGCTTCATAGAATTAATAGCATTTTGCTGTCCTTCAAAATTAGATTTTGCTTGTAAGTACTGTATCTCGCTTCCAATTTTTTGATCCCACAATCGTTTTTGACGTTCAAATGTAGTTTTTGCCAGATCTGCTTGCACCTGCATTTGTGCCAATTGTTGTCCCATACCGCCGTCGTCTACACTCGCCAACAACTGTCCTTTGCTTACTTTGTCTCCTTCTTTTACATACACACGTTTCAGGATTCCACCCATTTCTGGAGTGATTACCAGGTTTTGCTTGGTCTCAACACTACCCTGCAATTCAACGTAGTGATTAAAAACGGTGTCTTTTGCTGTAAAAGCGGTAATTAATGGTATGTTTTTTTCAGGGTTTAATTCGTCAATTTTCTCGTCCAATTGCTTTAACTGATCGTGAATTTCCTGTTGCTGTGTAGTGAGCTCGTCCTTTTTTTTCTGAAGGGCCACTAAGTCGCCGCTTTCTATAACACCGTCAACTGTTTTTTCTCCACCGCCACCGCAAGAGGTAAGGAAGATAGAGAGGGTTAAAAGTAGGATTGAATATTTCATGGGTTGGATATATTTTAATAATTTCATGCTTTTTTGATTGATTTTTAATACTTCCCTTTTATTTCTTCAGACTCTATACGTAGCTCTGGAGTGTTTAATACAGTTTCTATTTCGGCCTTTCCATTTATGACGTCCAACATACTCTGGAAGTATTGTTGTTGTGCGGTATATAGCTGTGTTTGTGCCTGGCGTAAGTCGAAACTAGTACTCAAGCCTTCAGTAAACTTAACTTGATTCTTAGTTTCGATTCGCTCTGCCAAGGCTTTGTTCTTTTTAGCATTTTCAAATTTTTCAATAGCAAATTGATAATTACTTTTTGCAGTGTTAAGTTGTAAAGTTACATTCTGAATGGTTTCTTCCAGTTCGGTTTCGGCTTGATCTAAAGCAATTCTGGCACGTTGTGTTTTTGCACTCCGCATCCCACTACTAAAAATGGGAACGTTCATACTCACACCCAACAGAGAAGATTGAAACCAAGGTTGGCCAGCTTCGAAAAAATCAAATTCATCCCTAAAGGCAGACGTTCCATAATTAATAAATGCTGATATACTTGGCAACGCTTTACTTTTCTCCAACTTCATCTCTAAGCTACGTTGTTCTGTAAGATTATACGCAATTTTATAATCGGCATTTTTTTGAATGTTTAAGCTTTCATCCAGGAGTTGAAGGTTAGTTCCTTGCTCGGCCAAGGTGTCTAAAGTATCCTCAAAAAAAACAGTGCTTTCTACAGGAATTCCAAGGGCTACATTAAACATCTGCTTTGCAATAGTACTGCTGCGTCGCGCATTGCTTAGTTGTGTTTCAACATCTAGTAGTGTGATCTCCAATTGTTCTACGCTTTCTTCTTCTGTGAGTCCGTTTTCAAAAATCTTTCGGGTCTCGTAAACGTTTTTTTCGAGTGCTTCTTTGTTCTTTTCGAAAATAGCGATGAGTTCTTCGGAAAGTAAGACACTTCCGTAGGCATTAATCACTCCTTTTCTCACTTCCAGATTGGTTTTTTCAGCAGCATTTTCAGAAAAATCTAAAAAGGCTTTGGCGGCTTGTAGCCCTACGAGATAACTACCATCAAATATTAACTGATTTAAGGTAGCAACCGCACTTGCATTTTGCTTGGTTCCAAAAACTACAGGAACAAAAGTACCAGGCGCACCACCGCTAAATTCTGCAGGAATAAGTGTTACCTGTTGCTTTAAATTGTTTTGGTAGGTGATGTTTCCGCTAATTTGTGGTAATCCTGTGGCGGTGGTTTCCCATTTTTGCTTAATAGCTTTTGCTATGTCGCGACGAGCATTTAGAGCAGTATAATTACTATCTATGGCAAAAATTACAGCTTCTTCCATCGTGAAATTGTAGCTTTTGCTATTTTGTGCAGAAGCAATCCCAACGATGCCTAAGAATGCTATGATTACTAATACGTTACGCATTGTGTACAGTGTTTTTTATAAATTTATTAAGAGTTTGTAGTCCTTCTTTTGTTACAATACCTCGAAGGTGGTATTCTAGATATTCTTCAAAAAGAGCTGCTTTCGGAAATTTCTCCAGTGGAAAAAGGGCTCCGTCTTTTATGCCATTTACGCCAATAAAATACATGCGGGCTACAAATTCTATAGCCAATGTTTTTCGATAGAGTCCTTGCGAAATTCCTCGTTGTAAGTTTATAAGCGTGCAGGCGTGCATTTTTTCAAAGTGCTTTCCTTTTAAAGTATCGTAAATCTCCGGATAGTATTTTTGAAGTTGGTATTGAGGCGAAGACTTTTCATTCTTTAACTGAAGCATCATATATTTTTTAATTTCATATAATTCTTCGATAGGATTTTTTTCTTGTGCCCTAATAGTATCTATCCCGCAGGAAATAGTTTCAAAGAGAGATAGGGTAACTTCCTTTACCAACGCCGTCTTGTTACTAAAATGAGTATAAATGGTTTTTTTAGAGATTCCCATCTCATTCGCAATATCATCCATGGTCACACTCTTAAATCCTAAAGTGATAAAAAGGTCGGTTGCTTTATGTATTATTTTATCTTTCATATGCTGGGTGCAAAAATACTACAGGAAACTTTAAAAACATTTATAGTTTCCAAAGTTTTATAATTATTTAACATTTCATTAAGAATTATGTTGGGTATCCAATTTTCGGTTTCTTTTGGCGACAATGTTGCGGGCAAGTACTATTTTTGCTTCAAAATTTATCTATGGAATTGCTCACAAAATATAGCCAAGCGCTCGCGTCCCACCTCGATAGTGCGGTTACCGTAAAGGAGCCCATACAATTGTACGAACCAGTAAAGTACATTCTTACCTTAGGTGGGAAAAGATTACGCCCTGTACTCACGCTTTTAACAGCAGATTTCTTCGGAGATAATTACACAAAAGCTATGAATGCTGCTTTGGCAGTGGAGTTGTTTCATAATTTTTCACTTATTCATGACGATATTATGGACAAAGCTCCCATACGTCGTGGAAAAGAAACTGTACATGAAAAGTGGGACATTAATACGGGGATTTTAAGTGGTGACGCCATGCTTATTTTGGCATATCAATTATTTGAAGCCTATGAACCAGCGCAGTTTCAGGAATTAGCTAAGTTGTTCAGTAAAACGGCTTTGGAAGTATGCGAAGGCCAGCAATACGATGTTGATTTTGAAACGCGGGACGATGTAACGATTCCCGAGTATATTAAAATGATAGACTATAAAACTGCCGTACTTATTGGTGCAGCGATGAAAATGGGTGCTATTGTTGCCGAAGCTTCAGAACGTTGTTGCCAGGGTGCGTATGATTTTGGAAGGAATTTAGGGATTGCATTTCAACTACAAGATGATTACCTGGATGCCTTCGGAAATCCAGAAACTTTTGGAAAACAGGTTGGAGGCGATATTATTGCCAATAAAAAGACCTTTTTATACTTAACAGCCCTTAAAAACAGTAAAAAAGCCGAAGCTGAAACCTTAGAACATTTATTCAACATAAACCCTAAGGACACCTCAGAAAAAATTGAAACGGTAAAAGAAATATTTCAATCGTCAGGAGCCGCCAAAGCTACCATTGCCGAAATTGAAGCCTACACTAAAAAAGCAAATACCATTTTAGAAACCCTGAAACTTTCCGAAGAGAAGAAAGAAAAATTACGAGCATTTGGAAATTGGTTGATGGAAAGGACGGTGTAGTCCCCTCCCAACCTCCCCGAAGGAGAGGAGCTTTTTAAGAAATTCCCCTTCGGGGAGGTTGGGAGGGGGCTAAAAGTAAACTCTCACAAAAGGATTCCAGGCCGTAGCATACACCCTGTCACGATCGTTATACAACACATTATAACGTAATCCAATAGTTACAAATCCTGCACGATACCCTGCTCCTACGAAAAGGGCGGTATTCCAAAAATTATTTTCAAGATTAATATCTATATCTTTAATGGTTCTGTTCACTCGCAATTGTTCAATTTCGGCAGAGAGTTGAATCTGGGGAATTGGGTTTGCCAACACAATCCAACTGCCACCATATAAAGTGGTTTTATAAAAATCAAAACTTTGGTAGCTAAAAATAAGCGAAGGCCCCATTGCAAAATAGTCGTTAAAATTATAAATGGCGCTAGGAGCAATCGTGCCACTAAAACCTCCATTACCAAAACTTATTCCCAATCCGCCACCAAACTGAACCTTCTCCCAAAAAGGATTGGTTGTTTCTTGTGCTGAAGCTATTTTTGGCAATACGGTTAGGAGAATTGGTATTAACAGAAATTTTAATGAGCGGGAGCAGAAGATTTTCATTGGGAAAAATTTAGTAATTGTATCTATAAATATACAAAAACGTAATATGGTGTTTTGCGTAATTGTTGTATTTTTGTACCGTTTTATCTAAACAATACGCTGAATCATCCAACTATGGATAAATATTCCTTCTTAAATGCAGTTCATCCTGCACAAATCGCAGATCTCTACGATAAATATTTACAATTTCCAGATAGCGTTGAGGCTAGCTGGCGCGCTTTTTTCCAGGGTTTCGACTTTGGAATAGAAAGTGGTTCGCTAGAAGGACTCGGCATTGAAACTCCAAACGGCGCTGTAGTAACCGAGGAAGTTTTAAAAGAATTTCAGGTAATTAAACTTATTGATGGGTACCGAACCCGTGGGCATTTATTTACCAAAACAAATCCGGTTCGTGAACGTAGAAAATACGAGCCATCACTTGATATTGAAAATTTTGGCCTTTCAAAAGCCGACTTACAAACCACTTTTAAAGCGGGAGAAGTTATAGGTATGGGGACAAGTTCTCTGGAAGACATTCTAAAACACTTAAATAGTATTTACTGCGAGAGTATTGGGATTGAATATATGTTTATTCGTAAGCCAGAAGAGATAGAGTGGATACAAAACAAGCTGAATATAAATGACAATCAGCCTAAATTTTCAGCAGAAAAAAAGAAACAAATCTTAAAGAAATTAAACGAAGCTGTTTCGTTCGAAAATTTCTTACACACAAAATATGTAGGTCAAAAACGTTTTTCGCTTGAGGGTGGGGAAAGTTTGATCCCAGCACTGGATTCACTTATTGAAAACGCCGCAGCAAATGGCGTAAAAGAATTTGTACTGGGAATGGCTCACCGTGGCCGTTTGAGTACGTTAACTAATATTTTCGGAAAAAGTGCGAAAGATATTTTTAGCGAATTTGACGGTAAAGACTATGCCGAAGATATTTTTGATGGTGATGTAAAATATCACCTGGGTTGGACTTCTATGCGAACTACAGATTCCGGTCACGAAATAAACTTAAATATTGCTCCCAATCCGTCACACCTAGAAACCGTTGGAGCCGTAGTGCAGGGTATTGCCCGAGCAAAACAAGATGACCACCATAGGGATAACCCAAAAGCTGTATTGCCCATTATTGTACATGGAGACGCTGCTATTGCAGGGCAAGGATTAGTATACGAGATAGTGCAAATGGCACAACTGGATGGCTACAAAACGGGAGGTACTATACATATTGTGGTGAACAACCAAGTAGGTTTTACTACGAATTATCTGGACGGTCGTTCCTCAACCTATTGTACCGATGTAGCAAAAGTAACGTTATCACCAGTATTGCATGTAAATGCAGACGATGTTGAAGCAGTGGTTCACGCTATGGAATTTGCGTTGCATTTCCGCATGAAATTTGCTCGTGATGTATTTATAGACTTACTGGGATACCGAAAGTATGGTCATAACGAAGGAGACGAACCTCGTTTTACCCAGCCTAAATTATATAAGGCAATTAGCAAACATAGCAATCCGCGTGATATTTATGCTGAAAAGCTCTTCAAAGAAAGTGTTATTGAAAAAGGACACACTGAAACGTTAGAGCAAGAATACAAAGACAAATTAGAGGAGAACTTGGAAGATTCCCGAAAGGAAGAAAAAACAAGGATCACTCCTTTTATGCAAGATGAGTGGGAAGGATACGAACAGGCCGAAGAAGATAAAATGATGGAAACGGCAGATACTAGTTTCGATCTTGACAAGCTCACCGAAATTGCTGAAGTGATTACCCAATTACCAAAAGACAAGAAGTTTTTGCGTAAAATTTCAAAATTGATTGAAGCGAGAAAGACCATGTATTTTGAGGACAATCAACTGGATTGGGCTATGGGGGAATTGCTGGCATACGGTTCATTATTAAAAGAAGGACACGATGTACGTATGAGCGGGCAGGATGTGGAGCGTGGAACATTTAGCCACCGTCACGCCGTAGTAAAAGTAGAAGAAAGCGAAGAAGAAATTGTATTGTTGAACCAGTTAAAAGGAGAGCAGGCAAATTTCTTTATATACAATTCATTACTGTCGGAATATGGAGTGGTTGGATTTGATTATGGATATGCCATGGCAAGCCCAATTACACTTACGATCTGGGAAGCACAGTTTGGAGATTTCAGCAATGGAGCTCAAATAATGATAGATCAATATATTTCTGCTGCCGAAGATAAATGGAAACTTCAAAACGGGTTGGTACTATTATTGCCCCACGGATATGAAGGACAAGGAGCAGAGCACTCTTCAGCAAGAATGGAGCGCTATTTGCAATTGTGCGCAAAGGATAACATGTTTGTGGTAGATGTAACCACACCAGCACAAATGTTCCATTTATTACGCAGACAATTAAAAGTAAACTATCGTAAACCTTTAATAGTGTTTACGCCTAAGAGTTTGTTGCGTCACCCCAAGGTGCTATCAACAAAAGAAGAACTGGCCAATGGCAGTTTCCAAATGGTGCTGGACGACCCGGATGCAAAAGTGGCAAAGGTGAAAAGTTTGGTATTCTTAACCGGAAAATTCTATTACGATTTACTAGAAAAGAAAGAAGAAGACAAGCGAGATGATGTAGCTTTGGTACGTGTAGAGCAAGTATTTCCAATACCCGTTAAAGAGATAAAAGCACTATTAAAAAAATATAAAAATGCAGACGATATAGTGTGGGCACAAGAAGAGCCACGCAATATGGGAGCGTATTCACACTTATTGCTTCATTTTGAAGAAACAAGAAAGTGGCGTGTGTGTAGTCGAAAAATGTACGCCGCTCCAGCAGCTGGAAGTAGCGTAAGAAGCAAAGCGCGACATTTAAAAGTGATTGAAAGTGTATTTGATAAGGATATGAAGTAGTGTTTTTCCA
This sequence comes from Rasiella sp. SM2506, assembly GCF_050859505.1. Taxonomy (GTDB): domain Bacteria; phylum Bacteroidota; class Bacteroidia; order Flavobacteriales; family Flavobacteriaceae; genus Marinirhabdus. The sequence goes on from NZ_CP193934.1 coordinate 1,221,284, forward strand.
CTTTTTATTAGCATCTTTAAGTGTTTAAAAATGTCTGGTTGAGCGCAGTCGAAACCTACATTAAAGTATAGAATTTTAAAAGTGTTATAAGTTATAATACCAATTAAGAATAGTAATAGATAATAGATTCCCTCCTTCGAGGGAATGAAATAAATAATTTAGTATGGCATTAGAAATGAAAGTTCCTTCACCGGGAGAGTCCATCACCGAAGTTGAAATAGCACAATGGCTTGTAGAAGATGGCTCTTGGGTTGAAAAAGATCAGGCAATTGCCGAAGTAGATAGCGACAAAGCTACCCTGGAACTTCCGGCAGAAGCCAGCGGAATCATTACTTTTAAAGCTGAAGAAGGTGATGCAGTAGGCGTAGGAGAAGTAATTTGTTTAATCGATACCGAAGCTGAAAAACCAGGCGGTGGAGATGAATCTACTGAAACCTACGATAAGCCAGGTGATGAAAAAGGGGAGGGTAATGCGGGCCCGGACCTAGACAAAGCAGATGCTGAGAATAAGGATACAGGGGAAAAAGCTGCACCCGTAAAAGAAACGCAACAGCAGGATGCTTCTGCCAAGGAGAGTAAAACATATGCTACGGGCACACCTTCGCCTTCTGCTAAGAAAATTCTTGCAGAGAAAGACATGGATGCCAAAGACGTAAAAGGTTCAGGTCGTGACGGTAGAATTACCAAAAGTGATGCAGAAAACGCCACCCCATCCATGGGTACTCCAGGGACAGGGGATAGAGGTTCTTCTCGCACAAAACTTTCTATGCTGCGACGTAAAGTGGCAGAGCGTTTGGTAGAAGCCAAAAACACAACGGCCATGCTAACGACCTTTAATGAGGTGGATATGACGGCAATTTTCGATCTAAGAAAAGAATACAAAGAAACTTTTAAAGAGAAGCACGGAGTAAGCCTTGGCTTTATGTCTTTCTTTACACTAGCGGTAGTAAGAGCTTTAGAAATGTACCCGTCTGTGAACAGTATGATAGATGGTAAAGAAATGTTGACGTTCGACTATAAGGATATTTCCATTGCTGTATCGGGACCAAAAGGATTGATGGTGCCCGTAATAAGAAATGCTGAAAATTTAAGCTTTAGAGGTGTAGAAAGCGAAGTAAAAAGACTGGCATTGCGAGCACGTGATGGAAAAATAACTGTGGATGAAATGACGGGCGGAACATTCACTATTTCAAACGGAGGCGTTTTTGGAAGTATGTTAAGCACCCCTATCATTAACCCGCCACAATCGGGTATTTTGGGAATGCACAATATTGTAGAGCGACCCATTGCTAAAGACGGCGGTGTAACCATTGCTCCAATTATGTACGTTGCGCTATCATACGATCATAGGATTATAGACGGCAAGGAATCGGTTGGTTTCTTAGTCGCTGTAAAAGAAGCTTTAGAAAGCCCAACGGAGCTGTTAATGGATAATGATGTGAAAAAAGCGTTAGAATTATAAATAAGGAAGTTTCATTTGACGATACGTTACAAAAAACCCAGCCAAAAGGCTGGGTTTTTAAATTCAGTAGTTAGTTGAAAAGTTGAATTTTATATTGCTAAAATAAGATTTACAATATTTAGTAGAATAACAAAAACTACACACGTGGTTAAAAACACCATTGTGATTTTTTGTCTCAAGGTCAATTTCTTTTTTTCCACGGGTACTTGTGTTATATTTTCCATAGGGTAAAATTGGGAAAAATCTGTGCGGGGTACAATACGTATTTATACGTATTTTTTTTTAAGCTGTTGATTAGTTTAGGTTTGCTTGGTTTTGTTTTGCCCAAATTAGTAAACTATTCGTTTTTTGTTCGAGATCAAGTTTGTGAATAATATTACTTCTGTGTTTTTCTACAGTACGATAGGAAATAAACAAAAGGGATGCTATTTCTTTATTGGTTTTATCCTTGGCAATAAGCTTTAAGATTTTCTTTTCAGAAGGTGTTAATACAGAGAGGATACTAGTATCTGGATTCTTCTTATTTAAGTTTGTGGCAATGTTGGGGCTAAAATAATGCTCCCCGTTTATTACATTGTCTAGACACGTTTCAATTTCTTCCAGGGCAAATTCTTTTAAGATATACCCAAATATATTCAACTCTTTGGCTTGCTCATAAATTTCACGTTCTTTATGTAGGGTAATGAGTATAATCTTTGTTTCCGAGCAATCGGTTTTACACTTTTGCGCTATTTCTATTCCAGACATAAAAGGCATTTGGATATCTAAAATAGCAATATTTGGATTTTTATTAACGATAAGGTTGTAGGCTTCACGACCATTTTTACCACTACCAATAATATTATATCCACGCTCCAATAAAAAATCGTTTAACCCTTTAAGTAAAAGCGGATGATCGTCTGCTGTTATGATAGTAGTTGTCTCCATTAATAAGGAAATTGAAATTCTATGAAAGTGCCATCTTGCTTCTTGGATTGCACTTTCATGTGTCCTTTTAAAAATTTTGTACGCTCCATGAGCGTTTTTAATCCTAAAGATTTTATGTTTTTCAGTTTTTCTGAAAATTCAAACCCTTGGCCATTGTCACGTATTGAAATGATAACTTGATCTGCCATTTTTTTAACCGAAACTTTACTGGCTTCGGCATTGGCGTGTTTTAATGTATTACTCAAACTTTCCTGAACAATCCTGTAAATATTTACCTCTTGATCTGGTGTAAACAAATTGTCAATATTTTCTATTTCATACGATATAAACAAAGACGTATTCTCATCTATTTGTGTAATGGTATGTTCTATGGCTTTTGTAATCCCTAATTCCTGTAGCTGAAACGGATGCAAATCCCTGGAAATGGTACGTACTTCTTCAATCGTGGCATCTACCATTTTTTTGGCCTCGGTATTACCAGATGTGATGAGTTTATTTTTTAGCACTAATAATTGCTGTCCAAGTCCGTCGTGTAAATCTTTTGAAATACGTCTGCGTTCATTTTCTTGTGACGCCAAAAGTTCCTGACTAAATTCTTCCTGCAACGTTTTCTTCTTTTTTAAATGTAATTGATTACGATATAATTGAATTAAAACGAACGTAAGCACGATCGCTATACCACATAAAATAATAAACTTTCTAAAGGCATCATTATCTTTTTCCAACAATTGAATATTGGTGTTTTTTGAGATAAGCTCGTGTTCCTTTTTTTCTGTTTCGTACAAGGTCTGGTAATAGGCCAGCGAATTTGCAGAGGATGCATTAAACAAGGAGTCTTTTTTAGTCAGGTACAACTTCTTATTTGCAAGGCTAGCTTTATAGTCGTTCAGGTTTTCATAGATCTCAGAAAGTAAAAGATGCGCGTCCATTATTTCTTCATTGTAGCCTATTTTTATAGCAGTTTCCAGTTTTTTATTTGCAAAATTTAAAGCTAAAATATGTCGCCCGGTCTTATCCAAATAGGTGGCTTTTGCATCACTATACATTAGTTTTGCATAACTATCATTTTCTATCTTTTCTTTATAAGTTTCAATTTCCTTTAATGTTTCAGCGGCTTTTTCATAGTGTTCATGTGTACTATAATAAGCAGCGAGACTCGATAAAACCCCAATGTGCAGCGTGCTTCCTTTCGATTCTAATGAGATATTTGAAACTGCTTTTAAAAGGCTGCGGTATTGTTCTTTGCTATTATTTACTCTCTTATAATCAAGTGCTTGGTTGTACTGCTCTGTTGCCACGTATTCTTTAAGCCCTAAATCTTCCATTTTGGCAATAAGTTTCTCTCTTTCGGCTTTTGCCTTGTCGAAAAAACCATTCATACTAAACATGGTAATTGTGCCTTGTTGCGCGTGGGCCATGTATTCGTAATCCTTTAAGGCTTCAAAAATCTTATAGGCAATATCAAAGTTTTCACCAGCTGGAACAAACTTTCCCATACTGGAGTATGCCTGCCCTCTAAATAAGTAAGCGTCTGCTACATAAATAGAATCATTTTGTCCAAAATTTTCAATAGCAAGCGTGTAGTCTTTAATAGCTTCTTTAAGGTCAAGACCAAAATGAGCACCCCCTCTTTTCAAATAAAGACCTCCTAGATAAAAGCTGTCTTTTAATTTATACTTTTCAGCCAGGACACTATTTATAATAGTTAGCGCTCTCTTTGGATCATTTTTATAATTGGTAAGAAGATCTTGCAGATTCATTGCTTTTTTTGCCGCAGCACTTATGCTGTCCAGTTCTTTGGCGAGCGTGATGTATTTCTGGCTAAATTCAATAAAAAGATCCGGATTTGTCTTTCGGGTTTTAGAGACTACCGAATCTAAGGCTATCAAGCGCATTACTGCATTGCTAGTGGTGTCCGACGCTTTTATATAGTACGAGACATCCTGACTAAAGCAACCAAGAGAAAAGAGAAAAGTGAATAGTAGTAAGTACAATTTTTTCAAACCGAAATACAAATTTGGTGCTCAAAGATACTGAAAACCCTATGATTTTTAGCGGTTTATCTTTAAGTAAAAACAATTGCGGCCATAATCTATTACAGCTCTATACCTTTTAAGTAGATCGGCTCCAATAATTCCATCAATGGCTTTTTCACTGGCTTGGGCTAGTGCTTCATTTACATGTGAAAGGTCAAAAAGTATAAAATCGGTTTCAGTTAAACTAAGCTTTTTCACAGAAAACATATTATTGCGCGCTATTTGGGTTTCCATATTGATGGCTCCGGCACCCGCTGCTTTTATTTCGCTGTCTTCATTGAGCAAAGAAAACTGTTCAATCCTATCTATACCAATACAACTGGTAGAAGCCCCAGTATCTAGGATAAAGCTACCTTTACAATTATTTATTTTTGCGGTAAACTTATAATGTCCTGTAGCAAGTTTTGTAAGAGGAATTCTGTAAAATCCGGTATCTTCTAAAAATATACGTAACGTAGTCAACTGTTTTTTTGTAAAGATAGGGAACAAAGTAAGTGGTTTACACTTTTTATTTGGAACCTAAAATGTATGTTTTTTTGATTTTATACAATAGTTTTTTTGAAAAATAGCAATAGCTACGGAAGCTAAAAATTATAAAATTGAGGTGGAAAATAGTTTACCCTGTTACAAACGGCTTTAAATTTTTAGATAAAAGAAAAAATTTAAACCAATTCAATATGTAGTTTTGCAACTATGTTGACAGATACTCATACACATCTCTATAGTGACGCTTTTAATGAAGACCAAAAAGAAATGATGCAACGCGCAAAGGATGCAGGCGTGACCCGGTTTTTTATTCCCGCAATAGACTCAGGCACTACTCAGGCTATGTATCAATTAGAGAAAGACTTTCCAGAAGAAGTTTTCCTAATGATGGGATTGCATCCTACTTCGGTTAAAGAAAATTACAGAGCCGAATTAACACATATAAAAGAGCAATTTAAAAAACGAAATTTTTATGCCGTAGGTGAAATTGGAATCGATTTATATTGGGATAAAAGCACGTTGGAAATCCAGCAAATTGCTTTTAGAGAACAAATTCAGCTGGCAAAAAAATATCAACTTCCCATCGTGATTCATTGTCGTGATGCCTTTGACGAAATTTTTGAAGTTTTAGAAACGGAGAAAGATGCAAATCTCTTTGGTATTTTTCATTGCTTCACAGGTACTTTGGAACAAGCCCATAAGGCGATAGGCTTCAATATGAAGTTGGGAATTGGTGGGGTAGCCACCTTCAAAAACGGAAAAATTGATACGTTTTTAAATCAAATTGATTTAAAACACATTGTGCTAGAGACCGATTCGCCGTATCTTTCGCCCGCACCCTTCCGCGGAAAGCGTAATGAGAGCAGTTACCTAGCTTTAGTGTGTAAGAAAGTAGCACAAATTTATAATCTTTCAGAAGAAGATGTAGCAAACGTTACAACCCAAAATTCCAAAGAAGTTTTTGGAATTTAAATGACAATTGAAACTGTATGACCGAAGTACCTAAAATACTACTTATATATACTGGCGGAACCATTGGTATGATTAAAGATTTTGAAACTGGCGCGTTACGTAATTTCAATTTCGGTGAGTTACTGCAACACATTCCAGAATTAAAATTGCTGGATTGTGAGATAGACACTACCAGTTTTGAGACTCCCATAGATAGTTCTAATATGAACCCAGCCTATTGGGCGCAAATTGTTTTGCTCATTGAAGAAAATTACACTGATTTTGATGGTTTTGTAGTATTACATGGTAGTGATACCATGTCCTACACTGCGTCTGCATTAAGTTTTATGCTGGAAAATTTAAGCAAGCCAGTAATTTTTACAGGATCTCAATTGCCAATTGGTGACTTGAGAACCGATGCAAAGGAAAACCTAATTACCAGCATACAGATTGCTGCGTTACAGGAAAAAGGGCGTTCAAAGATTACGGAAGTCTGCCTTTATTTTGAATACAAACTATACAGAGCAAACCGAACCACAAAAATTAATGCAGAACATTTTGAGGCTTTTGCTTCTTTAAATTATCCAGCCCTGGTAGAAAGCGGCGTTCATCTTCAGGTAAATACCAGTGCGCTTTATGTCCCCAACAGACGAAAAAAGTTTATAGCCCATACAACTATGTCAAACGGAATAGTTTTATTGAAAATGTTCCCAGGGATAGACCAGTCTACCATTGAACACATATTAGGGTATAAAAATTTAAAAGGACTCATCCTGGAAACCTATGGTAGTGGAAATACGACAACAGAGCCATGGTTTACAACAGCATTAAAAGAGGTGATAAAAAAAGGGATTCCGGTTGTAAACGTTACCCAGTGCTCTGGCGGGAGTGTAGCCATGGGAATATATGAAACCAGCACAGCATTAAAAAAAATGGGAGTAATTTCAGGGAAAGATTGTACTACCGAAGCTGCATTAACCAAATTAATGTACTTGCTGGGACGTGAAATATCCACAAGTAGTTTTAAAACACTGTTTGAAACTTCTTTGCGAGGAGAACTATCGTAAATTTGTGTGTTATTTTCATTCTGAAATTTTAAAAATACCGTTATTTGCACCCTGAAAAGAATTTAGGGTTCCAAAGTTTGGTTTTAAATCTTTAACATTGAACTTTGAATAGGTAAAGAGAGGTGGCCGAGTGGCTTAAGGCGCACGCTTGGAAAGCGTGTATACGGCAACGTATCGAGGGTTCGAATCCCTTCCTCTCTGCAAAAGGAAACCAGCAACGTGAGTTGCTGGTTTTTTATTTCAAGAATAAAGCCGAGCAAGCTCGAAGTTTTATTCTTGAAATAAAAAACCCAAGCCCCTTTTCGGGCTTGTTGGTTTCTATGATTGTTCAAGATTTCCAAATTGGGATCAACACCAGTTAATCCAACCAATCCCCTAAGCTCGAAGTTTTATTCTTGAAATAAAAAACCCAAGCCCCTTTTCGGGCTTGTTGGTTTCTATGATTGTTCAAGATTTCCAAATTGGGATCAACGCAAGTTAATGCTGTAAGAAGCATTCTTCTTGAAATAAAACAAAACCCGCCTTTCCGTAAATTTTAAAGGACTACTAAGTATTAGTGAAGCGTAGTTCCTTTCAATAAAAGTATTGTTTCATCCGTTTTTTTTCAAGTTTGTGTCATTTTATCTCTATAATGGAATACAATTTTTTTGGCGGGAACCTATAAAAGCAGTACTTTTCAAGTCCGTTTTCGCTTTTAGGCATATATTTAAGAGTAATTGAGGCAAAAAAACAACACATATTCTGAAATCGTAAATTTATATCCGCTGAAATACAAGTGTTTATTAGCGAGAGGCAAATTTAATGTTGCAGAATACCATAATAATTTTATATCTTTAAACCTTTAACTAAAAACAAACTTTAAGTCGATAGCAATGAAAAAATTATTTTCAATTATGGCAATTGCCGCACTAGTTTTTGCGGGATCGTTAAATGCAAACGCAACTGTAGCTAATACTACACCAACCAGCGTGCAACAATTAACTCAGGCAGCTACAGTAACCTTCGTTCAAGAAGATGACACAGCGGGAGACACAGATGACCGTGGATGGCATCAAAAATTAAAAGAACGTTTTGTAGAAGGTGGTCCAGAATTTATGGGGATTGTACTTCTTTGTTTGATTCTAGGATTAGCAATTGCTATCGAAAGAATTATTTACCTTAACCTTTCTACAACCAATACACAAAAACTTGCTCAAGACGTAGAAGATGCCCTTAATAGTGGTGGTATTGAAGCTGCAAAAGAGGTTTGTAGAAATACAAAAGGACCTGTTGCTTCTATTTACTATCAAGGACTTGATCGTGCAGACGAGAGTATCGATGCTGCAGAGAAAGCAGTTGTTGCTTACGGAGGTGTACAAATGGGACAACTAGAGAAAAACGTATCTTGGATTTCGTTATTTATCGCTTTGGCACCAATGCTTGGTTTCATGGGTACGGTAATTGGGATGATCTTAGCGTTTGATAAAATTGCAGCAGCGGGTGATATGAACCCTTCACTGGTAGCAGGAGGTATTAAAGTAGCACTTTTAACAACCGTATTTGGTTTGATTGTAGCTATTATACTTCAGATTTTTTACAACTATATCATTGCAAAAATTGACCGTATTGTAAACAGTATGGAAGATGCATCTATTACTTTAATAGATATGTTAGTTGACTACAAAAACAGAAAATAATTTAAAACACACCATATAATTATGGCTTTACATAAAATTTTTAAAATCATAGGAATCGTTCTGGGACTTCTAGGAGTTGTTTGTATGGCAATGCTATTGTCTGGAAACGAGTCTGCACAGGATTGGTTAATGTACGTTGGGTACCTTGTCTTTGCTGTAACAGTAGTGATGGTACTAGTGTTCGTCCTAAAAGGAGTTTTTGAAGGCGACATAAAGAAAACATTGATTTCGGTAGGAGTATTTGCTGCTGTTATTATCGTATCTTATGTGTTGGCAGATAGCACCCCAATGCAACTTCCAGATGATGGAGGTATGACTTCAGAATCTGGCTCGAAGTGGGTAGGAACTGGGCTTTATACCTTTTATATTTTGGCAGTAGTTGCTGTTGGATTAATGGTATTTAGCGGATTCAAAAAAATAACAAATAAATAATGGCAAGAAGAGCAACACCAGAAGTTAATGCTGGGTCTATGGCAGACATTGCATTCCTATTACTTATCTTTTTCTTGGTAACAACTACCATCGAAAAGGATAAAGGAATTGCACGTCAGTTACCACCTAAGCAAGACGAAAATGTGCCGCCACCACCACTTAAGCAGAAGAATATCTTTATAGTGAGTGTGAACCAAAATGATCAGTTATTGGTTGAAGAAGAGCTCATGGAGCTAAAAGACCTTAAGAAAGCAGCTATAGAATTTTTGGACAATGGGGGAGCACCCTCAGGAAGTGCAGAATACTGTAACCACTGTAAAGGTAAAAGAGATCCAAGTTCTTCAGATAATCCAGACAAAGCAGTTATATCTGTTCAGAACGATCGATTAACTTCATACAGGATGTATATCGCCGTTCAAAACGAATTGGTAGGTGCTTATAATGAACTTCGTAATAGAGAATCTGTACGTCTTTTTGGACCTAACTTTGTGTATACAGATGTTAAAAATTCTATTAATGAAGGTAAATATCAAGGAAATATAGAGACAGCCCAAGATAAGCTTGAGCAAGTCCAGAACTTGTTCCCATTGAAACTTTCTGAAGCCGAACCTAAGAAACGAGGCGAATAAAACTTAGAAGAATATGTCAAAATTTAAAAAGAAAAAAGGCGGCGAAATACCAGCCGTAAATACAGCATCATTACCAGATATTGTATTTATGCTGTTATTCTTCTTTATGGTTGTAACGGTACTTCGTAACAATGAATTAATGATTAAGAACGTGTTGCCAAAAGCAAACGAAGTTGAAAAACTTAAGAAAGATCGTTCCGTATTCATTTATGCCGGGGAGCCTAGTAAACAATATCAAACTAAGTTTGGTACTGAAGGAAAGATTCAAATTGGTGATAAATTTACCGATGTTTCTAGCCTTCAATTTGCCTTAACAGAAGCCCGTGAAAAACTACGTCCTGAATTACAGGATAGAGTGGTAGTTGCTTTAAAGGTAGATAAAGAAACCAATACTGGTTTGGTTACCGATATTAAAGAAGAATTGAGAGATTTAAATATGGTAAAGATTATTTATATAACAGCTCCAGGAACCGAGTTGGATAATAAATAATTTTCCAAACATACTTTTAAAAACGCCTTGAAATACTTCAAGGCGTTTTTTTTTGGCTCTATCCAGTTATATTGCTTGAAATTTAGAATTATAGTTTTATATCCTAATTGGAAAACGCAAAATTAGGGTGTAATTAATCCACTCCCTATTTTTTAAGGGCTATACTTTTTTAAGTAAAAAGAAAAAGTCAAGATGAGTCCTATGTTATATTTTGAAATAAAACTATCTTTAGGGCTATGCTTGGAATCAAACAACTTGTATTATTTTTAATAGTATGTATACTAGGGCCATTTGCCCTGGCACAGGATAATGACAGTATTTCCAATGAGAATAAAGAAACATTAGGGGCCAAGCTACAACTCAAAAAAGAGAAAGATACTATAGGCGATCTCAAGTACAGAGAAGATCAATTTTATTTAGGAGTAACCTATAACCTTCTTTCCAGTGTTCCTTCAGCGGTAAATCTTCGAGGACTTTCTGGTGGAATTCATTTTGGATTTCTTCGTGATATGCCCATAAATAAACGCCGTAATATAGCCGTAGCTGTGGGTGCAGGACTAAGCTTTGATGCTTACGGGAATACGTTGTTTGTGGGAGAAACTCCAGAAGACGAAACTATTTTTACTATCCTTACCAACGATGACTATGTGTTTAACTTTAATAGATTTAGTACCGCTGTAATTGAAGCGCCCATAGAGCTGCGCTGGAGAAGTTCTACACCTACTAAGTATGGCTTTTGGAGAGTGTATGCCGGTTTTAGAGTGGGCTATGCGTATTGGTACAAAGCGAGGTTTAAGCAAGACGGAAATGAAGTAACACAAACCGATATTCCAGAATTTAATCAAACCCGTTTGGCAGCTACATTAAGTTTTGGCTATAATAAGGTAAATTTTTATGCGTACTATAGTATAAATCCTTTCTTTGACGGTGCTGTCACCACCAACACGCAGGAACCCGTAGAATTTAGAACTATTAAACTGGGAATACTCTTCTATATATTATAACCAGAAAGTAACCAAAAGTAATTGTGGCATTAAACCTATAAAGAACCCGCCTATGAGTTCAGGATAGGTGTGTGATTTTGTATGCAATCTAGAAGATGCTACCCAGCCATTTCCTATAAAGAAAATACACAGCCAAACGAGCATGTTTATTTTAAAATGTACGCTTAACACAATTAAAAACATAGTGACACCTGCAATGCCCATTTGGTGAAGACTTACCTTAAACTTAAGAAACGCCAAAATTAAAGCACTCATTCCAGAAAAAAGTATCCCCACAAAAAAATAATACATTTCCGGACTGTCTATAGGATCAAAAACAAGTTTTATAATTAGTACTAACAGCACACATTGAATCGCTAGAGGTACCTTTCTCTCTTTTACTTCTTCGAGATGAATGGAGCTAATGGTGCCTAAATTTCGTAAGAGGAAAAAGGTGACAACGGGAATACAAATGGTTATAATAGCAACCGCTATGAGTCTGGATTGTAGTAAACCAGGCTCAATATATCTGGGTGTAACTACAAAGTATAGTAATGCACCCAAAAATGGCATAAGCAATGGGTGTAATACGTATGCGCCAATGCGTAAAAAGTAGTTCATTAAAGTTCTTTTCGGAGTCTGGCTACTGGAATGTCCAATTGTTCTCTATATTTTGCAACCGTTCTACGGGCAATAGGATATCCTTTTTCTTTTAAAATCTTGGCTAACTTATCGTCTGTTAATGGTTTTTTCTTACTTTCTTCACCAATAGTAATTTCTAAGATTTTCTTAATTTCTCTGGTTGAAACATCTTCGCCCTGGTCATTTTTCATAGACTCACTAAAAAATTCCTTAATGAGTTTGGTTCCGTAAGGCGTATCTACATATTTACTATTCGCAACACGAGAAACAGTTGAAACATCCATATGGATCTTGTCTGCTATGTCTTTTAAGATCATTGGTTTTAAATTACGCTCATCTCCTGTCAAGAAATATTCTTCTTGATGATGCATAATAGAATTCATCGTGACAAATAATGTTTGTTGACGCTGTTTTATAGCATCTATAAACCATTTGGCCGCGTCCAGTTTCTGCTTAATAAACATCACCGCGTCTTTTTGTGATCTCGATTTTTCTTTAGAAGCTTTATACCCTTTCAACATATTAGAATACTCGCGGGATACGTGTAGCTCTGGCGCGTTTCTTCCATTTAGAGTAAGGTCGAGTTCACCATCTACAATTCTAATAGCAAAATCTGGAACTACGTGCTCTACCATTCGGGTATTTCCGGAGTAAGCGCCGCCAGGTTTTGGGTTTAGGCTTTCTATTTCGTGGATAGCTTCCCGGAGTTCGTCTTCTGTAATATTAAATTTCTGAATAAGCTTACTGTAATGCTTTTTTATAAAATGGTCGAAAGCATCATCTATAATTTCAATCGCTAAAGAAACTGAATTTGAAGGATTTCTTCGGTATAACTGAAGTAACAAGCATTCCTGCAAATCGCGAGCGCCAACACCGGCTGGATCTAAGTCTTGTACAATTTCTAGTATTTTTTCAATCTTTTCTACGGTAGTATACACGTTTTGTGTAAATGCCAAATCATCTAGGATATCGGCTATTTCCCTGCGTATATACCCGCTTTCATCAACACTTCCCACCAAGAATTTGGCAATTTCTGCCTCTTCCTCGTCAAACCGAAACGTGTTTAATTGAGTCAACAAAAATTGATTAAAGGAAGTTCCTGAAGCGTATGGCGTTTGTTTGTCCTCGTCGTCTGCGCTGTAATTGTTAGCAGAAAGCTTATAACTTGGCGTTTCGTCGTCGCTTAAATAATCGTCTACATTAATATCGGTTTCAATTACATCGTTATCATTTTCGTACTCATCTTCGTTATTAAATTCATCGTCCAACTTGTCTTCATCTTCTTTGCCACCTTCCAATGCTGGGTTCTCATTCATCTCTTGCGAAATACGTTGCTCAAAAGCCTGCGTAGGCAATTGTATCAACTTCATCAACTGTATTTGCTGAGGCGATAGTTTCTGAGAAAGTTTAAAATTTAATTGTTGTTTAAGCATAGTCTGTAACTGAACTATAAAAATAGAAAAAACCCTTCACATCAAGCGATACCGAAGGGTTTTTAATATAAGGTTGTGATATTATATTTTTCATTTTGAAAAATATAGCTGAATTTTCGTTCATCCCAGCCTTAAAGAAAGCGAAAATCTATACATAGGCACTATAATTCTGTAAGCTGCTCCTCTTTTAGAGCCTGTTCCGTGCACGTAGCGAGAGGGTAGGGGATTAAAAAGAAGCATTTCCAGGAGTTCTTGGATAAGGAATAACATCTCTAATATTCCCCATACCCGTAACAAATAATACCAAACGCTCAAAACCAAGTCCGAACCCACTATGCACACAGGTCCCAAATTTTCTTAAGTCTAAGTACCAGTGCAATTCTTCTTCGCTAATATCCATAGCAGCCATTTTCTCTTTTAGGACATCATAGCGCTCTTCACGCTGACTCCCACCAACAATCTCTCCAATACCTGGAAACAATACGTCCATAGCGCGTACGGTCTTTCCATCGTCGTTTAAACGCATGTAGAATGCTTTGATTTTTGCAGGATAATCGAACAAAATTACGGGGCATTTAAAATGTTTCTCCACTAAGAAACGTTCGTGCTCACTTTGTAGATCGGCTCCCCACTCCTCAATTAAATATTTAAATTTTTTCTTCTGATTCGGTTTACTGCGTTTTAAGATATCAATCGCTTCGGTATAACTTACCCGCTTAAAATTATTTTCTATTACAAATTTCAGCTTGTCACGCAACGTCATTTCGCTTCTTTCGGCTTGTGGTTTGCTTTTTTCCTCTTCTAATAAACGGTTTTCCAGAAATTCCAGATCGTCGGCGCAATTGTCCAGGGCGTAGGTTACCACGTATTTTATAAAATCTTCGGCAAGATCCATGTTGTCTGCCAGGTCGTTAAAGGCTACTTCCGGCTCTATCATCCAGAATTCGGCTAAGTGACGACTCGTATTGCTATTTTCGGCTCTAAATGTTGGGCCAAAGGTGTATACCTTTCCTAATCCCATGGCAAACGTTTCGGCTTCTAACTGCCCGCTCACCGTAAGATTGGTTTCTTTCTCAAAAAAATCTTCTTTATAATTTACGCTTCCGTCTTCATTTAATGGTGCGTTTTTAAGATCGAAGTTGGTTACTTTAAACATTTCCCCGGCACCTTCGGCATCACTTCCTGTGATGATTGGGGTGTGCATATTATAAAATCCGTTTTTCTGAAAATACTCGTGAATGGCAAAAGACAACTTAGACCGTACGCGCATAATGGCGCCAAAGGTGTTGGTGCGTACGCGTAGATGTGCTTGCTCACGTAATTTTTCTAAGCTATGACGCTTAGGAGAAAGGATGGTCAGCTTCACCTCTTCAGGATCTGCTTTTCCTAAAACATCAACTGCTGAAACTTGAATTTCAACTTTTTGTCCTTGTCCCAGACTTTCAACTAAAGTTCCTTTTACTTCAATAGCGGCACCAACGGTAATCGTATTGAGCACCTCTTCGTCAAAATTTTCAAAATCTACAACACACTGTATGTTGTGTAGGGTAGAACCGTCGTTTAGGGCAATAAACCGATTGCTTCTAAAAGCACGTACCCAACCGCGGGCGGTTACTTCGGTTAAAGAAGGTTCTTGTTGTAGGAGGTGTGCAATGTCTGTTGCTTTCATAGTCTTGCTATTATTGAAGGGCAAATATAAATGTATAAATTCGGAATTCGGAATTCAGAATTCAGAATTTTCATTGGGATGTGGTAAGTAGATTTTTTATTGAAAAGTAACTTCTGGTTCCTACGATTTCGATTTTAAAATTTGTAGGTTGTTACGTATCTTCCTCTGGTATTTCTTCGGCTTCTAAAATTTGTAGGGCTGGTTTTTTGAAGGTTTTCTTGTTGGCAATTTCTTTTTCCAACGAAAGTAATAACGCTGGCAACAACAATAAATTCGCCAACATGGCAAATACGAGCGTTACTGAAACCAAAGCTCCTAAGGCTACCGTTCCTCCAAAACTTGAAATGGTAAATACCGAAAACCCAAAAAACAGCACAATAGAAGTATAAAACATACTCACGCCAGTTTCCCGAAGTGCCGCATAGACCGATTTCTTAATTTTCCAATTATTTGCAATGAGTTCTTGTCTGTACTTAGCCAAAAAGTGAATGGTATCGTCCACCGAAATACCAAACGCGATGCTAAACACCAAAATAGTGGACGGTTTTATAGGAACGCCCAAAAAGCCCATCAATCCAGCTGTGATGATTAGTGGCAATAAGTTAGGCAATAAGGAAACCAGAATCATTTTAAAACTTCGGAACATCCACGCCATAAAAAGCGCAATGAGTAGGATGGCTAGTGACAAAGAAATTACAAGGTTGTTCACTAAATACTTGGTGCCTTTTTGAAAGACCAATGCTTTCCCTGTCATTGTAACCTCGTAACGGTCGCTGGGGAAAAGCTTCTCTATTTTTGTTTTTATGTCTTCTTCCAGCCTGTCGTAGCGTTCGGTTTCGGTGTCTTTCATAAAGACGGTGATACGGGCGTATTGGCCTGTAGTATCTACATAACTAGACAGTAAATTGGTGCTTTTGGCACTGTTTTTTGCGTAGGACAGTATAAAAGTTCGTTCTTGGCTATTGGGCAATTGATAATATTCTGGATTGCCGTTGTAATAGGCTTGTTTGCTATATTTCACCAAATCTACTACCGATAGTGGTTTGGAAAATTCGGGAATTTCTTCTAGGTATTCCTGTAGCTCGTCCATTCTTTTTAAGGTGGCAAGTTTCATCACTCCTTTTTTACGTTTGGTATCTACCAAAATTTCTAGTGGCATAATGCCTTCGTATTCTTTTTCGAAGAATTTAATGTCTTCGAAAAATGCCTCGCCTTTTGGCATGTCTTCAATTATACTTCCTGAAATTTTAATTTGAAACATCCCGATAATACTTCCGCAGAGCAAGAGAATAGAAGCGATAAAAATGGCAATACGATGCTCGCGAACCATACGCTCTGTCCAATCCACAAAAGCGCCAATCCATCGCTTGTTTAAGTGCTTAAGGTGCTTGGTTTTTGGCACGCTCATATAACTGTACACAATTGGAATTATGAACAAGCTGAGTAAGAAAATGCAGATAATATTTATGGAAGCTACAATTCCAAACTCGCTCAACAACTTGCTATTGGTCAAGATAAAGGTAGCAAAACCTGATGCTGTGGTCACATTCGTCATTAAGGTAGCGTTCCCCACTTTGGCAATTACCCGTTGTAACGATTTTGCCTGATTCCCATGAAGTTGTATTTCCTGTTGGTATTTATTAATAAGGAAAATACAGTTCGGAATACCAATTACAATAATAAGTGGTGGGATTAAAGCCGTAAGTACGGTGATTTCATATTTCAGCAAGCCTAGAATCCCAAAAGCCCAAATTACTCCAACAATCACAGTGATCATAGAGATAAAGGTGGCTCTAAAACTTCTAAAAAAGAAAAAGAATATGAGCGAAGTGACGAGCAATGCAGCACCGATAAATTTTCCAATTTCATCAATAATGTTTTGAGAATTGAGGGTACGTATATACGGCATTCCTGAGGTGTGCACATTAATTCCCGTTTCCTCCTCAAAATTTTCGATGGCGGGAATGAGATCTTCAACAATAAAATCGCGACGTAGTGCCGTGTTTATAATGTCTTTTTTAAGATAGATTGCTGTGCGAACGCCTTGTTTATTGGGACTATACACCAAACCTTTATAAAACGGAAGTTTATTAAAAAGCTCGTATTTGTAATCTTTTAAAGCTTCTTCGGAAAGAATGCTGTCTTGTATAAACGGTACGAGTGCAAAACTTGTAGAATCCTGTACTTTCTTCAGCTTTTTTAAATCGCCTACGGAAAGGGTGAGATCTACTGCTTCGTAAGTTTTCAGCTTACTTGAAAGCGCTGTCCAGGCTTTAAAATTCTTTGGGGTAAAGAGCGTAGAATCTTTTACGCCCATAATAATGAGGTTGCCTTCTTCACCAAACTTATCCAGAAACTTATTGTACTCTACATTTACTACGTGGTCGTCTGGGAGTAGGTTGGCTTCGGTGTAGGTAAAACGCATATACTGCCACTGCGTTATCATAAAAATAGTGATGGCGGCAATTACTATGAGAAGTAACGTTCTGTTTCTAAGGATAAACCGAGCCACGGCGCTCCAAAAACCAATGCTAAAAAGTTTGTTCAAGTAGTTGCGTTTTCAATAGGAACAAATGTAGTGAATAGGTGTGGGTTATCACAAAGGTTGGGGAGGGGAAGTTTTTTCAGATTAAAACTTCGCATAAAACGTAAACTTTATACTTACGTTATCCTCAAAATCTGGAAGGTTATAGAAACCATAACGATAAGCTGCGCTTAGTCCAAAACCAAAAATCAATTTATTAAGTTCAAAACCAGATTCGTTATATACTTGGTCCAGCGTGTTAAATGGAAGTCCAAAGTGGTTTTCGGGATTTTTAAAATCCCCCAAGGCGTGACGGGTAACGATAACTAGCTCTGGCTTAAAACGTTCTGCAATATAAAAGCGTCTTAAACTGTGTCTTACTTGAAGCGTTACTAATTGATCCGAGAAAAACTCGCCAAAATACATGGTCTCAAAACTACGGCGGCCGGCTACGGAGAAACGTTGTAAAATTTCATCTTTTGTAGGACTGTTAGGGTAGGCGTGGTACAAATGTGTTAATGGGACATCGCCAATAGCGTAATCTCCTTCCAGTAAAAAGTTGGTGGAAGAGAGGTCGGTTCTTTTTATGTAGTAATCCAATTTTAGGCCAAATTTAGTGTAGGTAAAATCACTTTTAGTAATGCCTTTTATGCCTTGGGTTATTTGTGCGCTAATCTTTGGGAAACCGTCAAAATATTCCACACGACCATCGTCAGTAGTGATAAAGTTAGTTTTTGGACTTATACGGAAGGAGGCGGTAACTTCAGCCAACTCATAATTGTTGTAAAAAACACCGTCATTAAAAAACTGATAACTTTCTATTTGCTCAATACGGCTTCTGGAGACGCGTACTTCGGCTAATATCTTTTCATAAAATTCGGCTTGCACATTGGCTTGCCAGGTGCGTTCTTTATAAAATTGAGTTACGTTTACCAGGCGAGGTTCAAAAACCGAATACACCCGGCTATCGGTCAAAAAATCAAATTTTCCAATTTCCTGGATATCATCTTTATAGTACAGATTAAACCAGGTTTTATATTTTTTGTCCAGACGAATACTTCCCCCAGCACTAAATTTAATATCACGATCTTTAAATCCACGAGCAAAGTACCCGCCAATTTTGAAACGGTCAGAAAACCTATCATTAGTTACACCACCAACACCTAATCGTAGCCCTTCGTAGTTATTAAATTTTATAATATAGCGTAAGTCAATATCAAAAAAACCAACGGGATAAAAACCTGTATTAAACGGATTGGATTTTTCTTCTGCTTTTGTTGAAGTAGTGTCTTTTTCGGTTTGTATAGTGGGCTCTTGCGCAAAAATTGCCAAGGAGAATAATACTAAAAATAGCAGTAGGAAACCGCGCATACGTAAGAAGAAATTAGAAAAAGCGAAAGTAAAAAGAAAGCGGCTTAAAGGCCGCTTGTTTGTGTTTTGTTTAACGTATATGGGCAGTTACACCGTCATGATTTCCTTTTCTTTCTTAGCGAAAATAGTATCTATTTTCTCAATATGGGAGTCGGTCATTTTTTGAACATCTATCTCCAAATTAGCTTTCATATCGTCTGAAATATCTAATTTTTTAATTTCGTTATTAGCATTTTTACGATCATTACGTACACCAACTTTTGCTTCTTCAGCTTCAGCTTTCGCTTGTTTTGCTAATTCTGCACGCCTTTCTTCAGTTAAAGGCGGGACATTAATAATTACACTTTCACCATTACTCATAGGATTAAAGCCTATGTTGGCAAGATGAATACCTCGTTCAATTTCAGAAATCATCGCTTTTTCCCAAGGCTGGATAGAAATTGTCATCCCATCTGGGGTGCTCACATTTGCTACCTGACCCAAAGGTGTCTGGTTGCCATAGTAATTTACCATGACACTACCTACCATAGATGGCGAGGCTTTTCCGGCACGAATATTCACCAATTGTTTTTCTAAATGTTTCAAGGCTTTGTCCATCGCCTCTTTTGTTTCGTCTATAATAAATTTAATTTCGTCTTCCATGTTTACTGCCCACGAAGGTGGGTAACTTTTTTTGTTGAACTCTTAAAAGGTCATAATTCAAAAACCAGACCAATCCAAAAATAGTGATTTTTATAAAAGAAACATAAAAAAATGATAGACTATCTCTAGTCTTTCTTCTTTCAGTATAACGGTCCTTCCTCTTTCTTCTATTAAAGATTCACCTTGGTTCCTATTGTTTCACCACTAACTACTTTCATTAAATTGCCTTTGGTATTCATATCAAAAACAATAATTGGCAATTCGTTTTCCTGGCTTAAGGTAAAGGCTGTGGTATCCATTACTTTCAGCCCTTTCTTGAGTACATCCTCAAACGTAATAAAATCGAATTTTGTTGCGGTAGTATCTTTTTCAGGATCGCTGGTGTAAATTCCGTCTACGCGGGTTCCTTTCAAAATAACGTCTGCTTGTATTTCAATGGCGCGAAGTACCGCAGCACTATCTGTAGTAAAGTAGGGGTTTCCTGTTCCGCCTCCAAAAATTACCACGCGGCCTTTTTCTAGATGACGAATGGCTTTGCGGCGAATAAAAGGTTCGGCTACTTCATTAATCTTTATAGCACTTTGTAAACGGGTTGGGATATCTTCATCTTCCAATGCACTTTGCAGTGCCAGACCATTTATCACGGTTGCAAGCATTCCCATATGGTCTCCCTGTACGCGATCCATGCCGCGACTCGCACCAGCAACGCCCCGAAAAATATTTCCGCCACCAATTACGATAGCTACCTGAACGCCCAAGGCTGTAATTTCTTTTATTTCTTCTGCATATTCTTTAAGACGTTCTGGATCTATACCGTATTGACGGTTACCCATTAAGGCTTCACCACTTAATTTAAGGAGGATTCTGTTATAGTGCATAGTGAGATTTTGTTGCGCAAAAATAGTGAAAAAAGTTTTCAGTATGCAGTTGCAGTACACAGTAAATATAAAGTTGGTGTCTCGATACCATTTTCTGAAGATATAGTTGAAAGGGTTGTTAATTTTTCAAGCGGAAAACAACCAATACCTTATATTGCTACTACTATTCACACTTTTGGAATTGGACATAAAAAAATCCGTTCCCAGAAAATCTGAAAACGGATTTATATATTTAAGCCACTGCAAACTGCAAACTGCAAACTGCAAACTGCAACTGGCTACTGAAAACTTAATTAGGCTAAAGTAACTCTCTTAAATCCAACTACTTCAACACCTTGGTCTGCTACGTAGTCTGCAACAGATTTCTTATCGTCCATAATGTAGTTTTGGTCTAAAAGACACTGCTCTTGGTCTAAAGAAGTATTGTCACTAATGTAACGTTCCATTTTACCAGGAAGGATTTTATCCCAGATCTGTTCTGGTTTCCCTTCCGCTTTCAATTGCTCTTTTGCTTCCGTTTCTGCTGCGGCCATAGCCTCTTCAGTCAATTGTGCTCTGGAAATAAATTGAGGAACATTTTTAAGGGTTTTCCCCAAACGTCCTAATTCAATATTATCTTTTTCAATAACAGCAATTCTTGCTTCCGTTTCCGAAGCTACAAAAGCAGCATCAAAATCTTTGTAAGATAAGGTTGTAGCTCCCATAGAAGCTACTTGCATAGAAACATTCTTAGCAACTTCTTCAGCATTGTCGATAGCTTTTGAAAGTCCGGTTAAGGCTCCAATTTTGTTACCGTGGATATACGTTCCTACGAAAGGCGCTTCCAGGATTTCAAAACCACCGATTTCAATTTTCTCACCAATCACACCGGTTTGCTCAATCAATTTCTCTGCAACGGTCATGCCGCCAAAATCTGAAGCCAATAATTCTTCTTTAGAATTTACGTTGATGGCGATATCGGCAACTTTTTGTGCCAATTCTTTATAAGAATCGTTTTTTGATACGAAATCTGTCTCACAGTTTACTGAAACGACAACACCTCTTGTATTCGCATCGTTTATTTTTGAAACAACAGCCCCTTCACTAGAGTCACGGTCTGCTCTTTTTTCAGCAATTTTTTGTCCTTTTTTTCTAAGGATGCTTATTGCTTCTTCCATATTACCTTCTGCCTCAACCAATGCCTTTTTACAGTCCATCATACCAGCTCCGGTCTTTTTTCTTAATTCGTTTACTTCTGCGGCGGTTACTTTTACCATCGTTTTTTATTTTTTATTGCGAATGCTTCGCACTCGCATTATTTATTATTAGTTACTAAAAAAAGTCGTCGCAAATTTCAATTATAGAAATGAACCTGACGACTTTTTAATTTTATGAAATGATTCCATTAAACCGTAGTGCTACAACTGCAGACTGCTACTGTATACTGAAATCTACTCTTCTTCTTTTGTTAAACCAGCTTTTTCCATGGTCTCAGACTTAGACTCAAGTACAGCAGATTCGGTAGCGTCTTTCTTTGCTTTGGCATCGCTTGTGCTCACAGTAGGGGCTCCTGAAACTGAAGTTGCTTCTACAGCAACTCTTTTCTTTTTAGGCTTATCTGCCTTGTCAGTTTTTGCTTCTTTTTTCTTTTTTGGAGCTTCCTGATCATCTTCGTCTTTTCCAGATTTACGCTCAGCAAGTCCAGCTGCTACAGCATCGGTCACGCTAGTGATAATCTTCTCGATAGACTTAGATGCATCATCGTTTGATGGGATAGCATAATCAATCTCGCGAGGATCGCTATTGGTATCTACCATAGCAAAGATTGGAATGTTCAATTTTTTAGCTTCTTTTACTGCGATGTGCTCACGTGTAGTATCTACAATAAATAAGGCACCTGGAAGGCGGCTCATTTCGCTAATAGAACCTAAGTTCTTTTCTAGCTTCGCTCTTAAACGGTCTACTGCCAAACGCTCTTTCTTAGAAAGGGTCATGAAAGTTCCATCTTGCTTCATTCTATCAATAGAAGCCATTTTCTTAACGGCTTTTCTAATCGTTATAAAGTTGGTTAACATACCACCTGGCCATCTTTCTGTGATGTAAGGCATGTTTACATTTTTTACTTTTTCTGCAACGATGTCTTTTGCTTGCTTCTTAGTAGCTACAAAAAGAATTTTACGACCGCTAGCTGCAATCTTAGCCAAAGCTTCGTTAGCCTCTGCTAGTTTTGCAGTAGTCTTATAAAGATTAATAATGTGGATACCGTTACGCTCCATATAGATATACGGGGCCATGTTTGGGTTCCATTTTCTGGTAAGGTGTCCAAAGTGTACACCTGCGTCAAGGAGTTCCTTAACTTGCTTGTTGTCTGCCATTTTGTTTTTAGTTTACGTTCTGTAAGTTAGATAGCAATCTGTCCTTCAGTTTTTCTGAATTATTTGATTTAGATGCTAAACTAGTTGTCCCACCCGGCAAAGAGCGGGACCAACAGCTTATTAATAATTGTATTTGTATGAACTTTCCATTAAACTGTCGCACCGCATTTATTGCGGTGCCGCAACAGGTGCGGCACGACAGTTTAATAAGATAAAAATTAACGCTTAGAGAACTGGAATTTCTTACGGGCTTTTTTCTGTCCGAATTTCTTACGTTCAACCATACGTGGGTCTCTTGTAAGTAATCCTTCGGGCTTCAATAGGCCTCTGTTCTCATCATTCAACGTACACATAGCACGTGAAATTGCCAAGCGAATGGCTTCTGCCTGACCAGTAATACCACCACCAAATACATTAACAGTAATATCGAAAGTCTCTTCGTTACCTGTTATTTGTAATGGCTGCTTTACTTTGTATTGTAAGGTTGCAGTAGTAAAATACTTGTTTAATTCGCGCTTGTTGATAGTGATGTCCCCTTTTCCTTCGGAAAGGTATACACGTGCAACAGCGGTCTTTCTTCTACCAATTTTGTGAATTGTCTCCATTACTTGTTGTCGTTAAGGTTAATTACTCTGGGTTTTTGTGCTTCTTGTCCGTGATTGTCGTCTGAGTAAACTTTTAGATTTCTGAAAATTGCAGCGCCTAATTTATTTTTAGGTAGCATTCCTTTTACAGATTTTTCTATAAGTCTAGCAGGGTCTTTCCCGAATAATTCTCTAGCAGTTAAAGAACGCTGTCCACCAGGATACCCCGTGTGACGTATGTACTCTTTAGATTCCCATTTGTTCCCTGATAACTGGATTTTGGCAGCATTCGTAACAATTACGTTGTCGCCACAATCTACGTGTGGAGTAAAACTTGGTTTGTGTTTTCCGCGAAGTAATTTAGCAACTTCGCTTGCAAGACGACCCAATGTTTGGCCGTCCGCATCCACCAACAACCACTCTTTAGTAACGGTTGCCTTATTGGCAGATACTGTTTTGTAACTCAATGTGTCCATTTCGTTCTTTGTGTAAATAGTTAATAATTCATTGTTTTCACCCGTCCAAACGGAATTTTTCCGCTTTTTGAGGGGTGCAAATGTAGTACTATTTATTTGAAAAACAAGGTGTGGACACTTATTTTTGATTGAAATTAAGCCAGGGTAATAATTAGGTCATCTTGCATCACTAAAGTTCCTTCCTGTAACGATACAGACTTTACTTTACCACTGCTCAATGCCAGCACAGTACTCTCCATTTTCATAGCTTCCAAAACAAATAAAGGATCGTTGGCTTTTACCTCTTGTCCCTTTTTTACCAGTATTTTATAAAGCATCCCTTGCAGGGGAGCGCCATATTGGTTAGTATCTTCAGCGTCAGCTTTTACGTTTTGTACTTTTTTTACGTCAATAGAAGTGTCCTTAATTTCTACGAAACGGTTTTCACCATTTACGGAGAAGAACACAATCCTAAAGCCATCATCATTTGGGATTCCTACCGAAAGTAACTTCACAGCAATCGTCTTCCCAGGCTCCAGTTCAATCATGGTCTCCTCCCGAAGTTTCATAGGGTAGAAGAAATTTTTGGTCGATAAAATCGCCGTACTTCCAAATAGCTTATATTTCTCGTGCGCTGCTTCAAAAACACGCGGGTACAGACTATAACTTAAAAAATCTTCAAACTCAATAGGTCTGCTGAAGCCTTTCTGAAATTTCTTTTTAAAGACCTTAAACTCTTCCTCAAAATCTATAGGCGTTAAATGCGCATTTGGTCTGTCGGTATAGGGTTTGCTGCCTTTTAAAATAATTTTCTGAAGTTGCTTCGGAAAGCCACCCAATGGTTGTCCCAGATCTCCTTTGAAAAAATTAATAACAGATTCTGGAAACGAAATGGTTTCACCGCGTTTCATCACATCTTCTGGCGTCAAGTTATTGGTAACCATAAAAATCGCCATATCACCTACTACTTTACTACTAGGTGTTACTTTTACTAGGTTTCCGAAGAGCGCATTTACCTGCTCATACATTTTTTTCACTTCGCTGAAACGGTCGCCTAATCCTAAAGCTTCAGCCTGCGGACGTAAATTTGAATACTGCCCACCAGGAATTTCATGCTGATACACTTCCGCAGTACCCGCTTTTAGATCCGATTCAAACGGATAGTAATATTCCCGAACGTCTTCCCAATAATTGGAAAACTGATTCAGCTTCGGCATATCAAAATCGTTGGCGCGTTCTTGACCTTTCATCATTTCAACCACAGAGTTAAAATTAGGCTGCGAGGTAAGTCCCGAAAGTCCGCCCAAAGCAACATCTACCACATCCACACCTGCTTCAATTGCTTTTAAATAGGTGGCAGATTGTATGGAAGAAGTATCGTGGGTGTGTAAATGCAATGGAATGTTCACCGTGTCTTTTAAGGCGCCAATCAATTCGGTAGCTGCATACGGTTTCAGCAATCCGGCCATATCTTTTATAGCGATGATGTGTGCGCCCGCATTTTCAAGGTCTTTGGCTAATTGCGTATAGTATTTTAAGGTGTATTTTGTTTCATTAGGATCTAAAATATCTCCTGTGTAGCTTATGGCAGCTTCAGCCAGTCCGCCTGTTTTGTTGCGCACGTAGTTAATGCTTGGCGCCATGGCTTTCACCCAGTTCAACGAGTCGAATATTCTGAAAATATCTATCCCGTTTTCCCAGGATGTTTCAATAAATTTTTCAATTAAATTGTCTGGATATGCTTTGTAACCCACGCCATTACTTCCGCGTAATAGCATCTGGAATAAGATGTTCGGCATTAATTTTCGCAGTTCACGAAGGCGCGTCCAGGGACTTTCGTTTAAAAACCGAAGACATACATCAAAAGTAGCGCCTCCCCACATTTCAATACTGAAGGTGTTGGGATGATTTTTCGCAAAACTTTCGGCTACATTCGTCAAGTCGTAACTACGCATTCGGGTTGCCAGCAACGATTGATGGGCGTCGCGCATGGTGGTATCGGTAAAATGAATTTTCTTTTCGGCTTTCAACCATTTTGAAAACCCGTCGGGGCCAAGTTCTGTTAGAAGGTCTTTTGTTCCCTTCGGAAAAGCGGCGTTTGGATCGAATGCTGGAACAATGGGCGTGCGGAATTTTTTATTTTCGTCTACAAACTTCACATCTGGATTTCCGTTTACGATTACTTCGCCTAGATAATTAGTAATTTTAGTGGTTCGATCCTGCGGCATTTTAATATCAAAAAGCGCGGGTGTATTCCCAATAAAGTTCACCGAGGCTTTTCCCTCTTTAAAGGTGTCATGCTGAATTACATTCTGAAGAAAATGAATGTTAGTCTTCACACCACGAATCCTAAATTCTTTTAAAGCGCGCGTCATTTTTCGAACAGCACCATCCAGCGTGCGTCCGTGTGCCGAAACTTTTACCAGCATAGAATCGAAAAACGGACTCACACTATACGACTGGTAAATACTCCCGGCATCCAATCGAATCCCCATTCCCGAGGCGCTTCGATAGGTAGTGATGGTACCGTAATCTGGTGTAAAATTATTGGCGGGATCTTCGGTCGTTAGTCTGCATTGTATCGCAAACCCATAGGTGCGTAAAGAATCTTGATCGTAAATTTTAATCTGTTCGTCATCTAGTTTGTAGCCACCAGCGACAAATATTTGTGTTTTTATAAGGTCAATTCCTGTGACCATTTCAGTCACGGTATGCTCCACTTGAATACGCGGATTTACCTCGATAAAATAAACGTGATCGTCTTTATCTACTAAAAATTCTACGGTACCTACATTGTTGTAACTCACTTCTTCAGCAATCTTGACAGCGTAGGTGTACAACTGCTCCTTTACGTTGTCTGAAACATTAAAAGAAGGTGCCATTTCTACCACTTTTTGATGACGGCGTTGTACTGAACAATCCCGTTCGTATAAATGACGGATATTCCCGTGATTATCGGCTACTAGCTGAACTTCCAGGTGCTTAGGTTCTTCTACATATTTTTCCAAAAACATAGTATCGTCCCCAAATGCATTCAGGGATTCACTTTTTGCCGAAGTGAAATTGTTTTCCAAATCTTCTGCAGAGCGAATTATACGCATCCCACGGCCACCGCCGCCTGAGGCTGCTTTCAGCATGACGGGATAGCTAATTTTCTCCGCTTCGGAAAGCGCTACTTTTAAACTGGTAAGTTTCTTGGTGTTGCTTTGAATAATAGGAACGTTGCATTTTTTTGCAATTTTCTTAGCAGTAATTTTATCACCTAAAGCATCCATTACTTCAGGATCTGGACCAATAAAAATAATTCCGTTTTCAGCACACTTACGAGCAAAGTCGGAATTTTCAGATAGAAAACCATAGCCAGGATGGATGGCATCTACATTTTTAGATTTAGCTAAGGCAATAATGGCATCGCTATCCAGGTACGGCTTTAGCGGTTGGTCGTTTGCGCCAATCTGGTAGGCCTCATCTGCCTTGTAGCGGTGTTGCGAGTAGCGATCTTCGAAGGTATAGATAGCAACAGTTTGTAGATTAATTTCGGTACACGCGCGAAATACACGGATGGCGATTTCGCCACGATTGGCAACAAGGACTTTTTTAATTTTCATGATACTGAATTAAGATTGCTTAAAGGTACAAAATTTGTTATGCGTGCATAGTAAATTTTACAAAAGAATTTATAATTGCTATTAAAATGTGACTTATAAAAAAGGATTCTCAGTTTCATAGTTTCGAACAATAAAATCTAAAGCACTATCCAAAATTTCACCCATATTCTTCGCTTTTTTAAAGTTAATATCGCCTGTTAATTCTAACAATCCTTTCCGCAGTTGTTTCATTTTTTCTAGAGGGGAAAGGGTGTCGTTTTTCATACAGACTAATAATTCATTTAAGCGTTTTTTTTCACTGGTGGCTCGTTTCGCCAACAGAGAACGTTCCTCGCGCTTGTACTGTTCAATGGAGGCATCTTTTAATACTTGGGACGTTAATTGTACCAATATGTTGTTTTCTTTCAAAAACTGTGGTTTGTACACTTTTTGGTTGCCTTCATACGATTGCTGGTCAAAATCTATAGCGCGGATTCGGTATTGGATTCTGTCAAAATCGTTAGTAAGCACCATCACGTAATTGTAGGAGCGCATATCGCCTAGCAATCGTACAAAACAGCGTTCGTTAAATTTCACAAATTCTTTTGCAATTTCCCGCTTGTCCTGGTCTGAACATAACTCTAAGTGATGTTCAATAAAATCGTCTCCCGGGATGCCCGAAATGTGTTCTTCAATCAGTGTATTTCCGTGCACCAAAAAGTTAATATGATTTGGGGATAGTAAATGCTCTAATTCCAAACCATAAATTCGTGAAGCATCTGCTTTTTTTATATAAAGGAAAATGTAGTTGTCATTTAAAATATTTCGAACCTTGATTCGAAAAGGCTTTGAATTTCCGAAGGTGCAAAAATCGATGCTGTCAATATTCAAATAGGGTAACAAGGCATCGGATCCATCGGAATGTAGGATGGAGTACATGCGTTTTAAACTTTCTTCAATCTCCTGGGTTTCAAATTCAGAATAATATACTTGTATCCAAAGCGTGTCAGTACCCCGGGCGTCAAACACAGAAACCGAACCCTGAAAACGCAACAAATCGTCATAATAAATAGGAATTTTTATGTTCCGTGCGTATTTGGTCAAGTATGCTGAAAGTTGTTCAGATATTGGATACGCAGGTTTTTTCTTGGAAATTAATTTTTTCATAATACGACTTCGGTAGGCTAAAGATACGGAGTTTTAAAACGGATTGTATTGTAGGATAATAACAATGTCTCCCTGTATCTCGGCGAGACTCTGTGTACAATTATTACGCAGAGATCCACGGAGATAAACGTAAGGGATGCTAAAAGGGTGCAGTTTTTATATCTTTATGCTTAGAAAATATACATATGATTCTTCCCCCAAACCTAAAACCAGGCGACACCGTAGGCATTCTCGCCACCGCCAGAAAAATAACCGAAACTGAATTACAGCCATTTCTTTCGCTACTGAAAGAATGGCAACTACAACCCCTGTTAGGGAAAAGTATTGGCGCTGTGGACAATCAATTTGCAGGGAATGATGCCTTGCGTACCCAAGATTTTCAGGAAATGCTAGACAACCCAAAAGTAAAAGCTATTTGGTGCGCTCGTGGGGGTTATGGAACGGTACGGATGATAGATGGATTGGATTTTTCAGCCTTTAAAAAAAATCCTAAATGGGTTATTGGGTACAGTGATGTAACGGTTTTGCATAATACACTTTATAATTTGGGAGTGGCAAGCCTACACGCCCAGATGGGATTAGAAATCGAACAAAAAACCGAAGCGACACGAAAGACTATTTATGATGTACTCTTCGGAAAAAGTTACAAAATTGAATATACTTCCGAAGGAAATTTAAATCGGATTGGAACCGCAGAAGGCGAATTGGTTGGTGGGAATCTTTCGGTTTTGTCGTCATTATTAGGAAGTCCTTCAGCAATAGAAACAAAAGGGAAAATCCTCTTTCTGGAAGATCTGGATGAATATCTATACCACATAGATCGAATGATTCAAAACCTAAAACGCAACGGACTTTTTTCAGAATTAAAAGGGCTAATCATTGGTGGCATGTCTCAAATGAACGACAATGCCATTCCTTTCGGTAAAACTGCTGAAGAAATTATCTGGGATGCGGTTAAGGAATATGAGTATCCAGTCTGTTTCCATGTTCCTGCGGGACATATAAAGGATAATAGGGCGCTACTACTAGGAAGTGATGTTGAACTTTCAGTTTCAGCAAAAAAGGTAACTTTACAATTCAACAATCTGAAATCGTAAAGCTACAATCGTATATCAACCATGGCAGACCACAACGAACTTGGTGCACTAGGCGAAGTGCTCGCGACACAATTCCTATTGCGGGAGGGCTATACTATTTTGGAACGTAATTGGACCTTTCAGAAAGCCGAGTTGGATATTATTGCGCAAAAGGAGGAAGAGACCATCGTGTTTGTAGAAGTAAAAACCCGAAACAGTGCTTTTTTTGGCGATCCTCAAAGCTTTGTAACCCCTGCAAAAATTAAGTTATTGGTGAAAGCAGCTAACGAATATTTAATAGAAAACGAGCTCCCACAAGAAGCCCGTTTTGATATTATTGCCGTCCTCAAAAACAGTAAAGAAGAGCGCATAGAGCATTTTGAGAATGCTTTTTATCATTTTTAACCTCCGCCTTCGCGGAGGTTAAAATTCCTGCGAAGGCAGGAATCTCTATTCGTTCATTTTCTCCTTCACCAATTGTGCTACTTTATAGAGTATAATGATTTCTAAAATGATAGTGACATTAAGAAGTAAAAATCCTCCCAGAGCAAAAACTATTGACGAAAAGAAAGCGTAGGTAACTATTTCAAAAATACCAGTTACAATTGCTATGTTTCCCAATGCCTTTTGAAATCGAAGCATTGCAATTCCCATTAAAACACCCACAATACCAAAAGAAATTGACTCTAAAATTAGTATAGGTGCATCGTTCAGTGGTTTGTAATATAGCGCGGCTATATCTAGAGCGTAGTAGACAATATTAAAAACAAGCATGATAAAAACCACAATTTTTAAGAGGTAATTATTCAATATGTTTCCGCTTAAAATAAAGCCGCGTAAGAATAAAATAATGGAGGCAAGGATTGTAAGTTTTAATGGGATATATATGTAATTCGGGTAAAATGATCCTGGTTCATATACAAATAAATGATACGCATCTGCCGGAATTTCGGCAAAGCCTAGAACAAAATAAACAATCCCCGCAATCCACGCGATTTTTAAATGTTTGGTTAGGAAATTGGCTTGTTTAGTATCGTCAATTTTTAGGAAGAAAGCTTTTTTCAGTCCGCTTTCAACTCGGGTTTCGGTAAAATTTTCAAAATCTTCTCCCAATGCCGAAAGTATCGTCCGTACCGTATAACTTCTTGGCACCACTTCACCTGCTTCAATACGTTGAATAGTTCGCACGCTTATGTTGCATTGAGCCACCAATTCTTCTTGGGTTAATCCTTTTTCTTGTCGGAGGGCTAAGATGCGTTGCCCGAGTGCTGGTTGTTTCATCGTAAATATGTTTTTATTTGTTTCCACAAGAGTACGATGGTTTAAATAGTAGTACTAGTATTTGAGTTGAAATTCACCCGACATTCACCCGTCATTTCAGTAATGGCAACAGTTAAGCCGATTTTTGTTTAGGACTGAAATCGTTGCAAAACATCCAAAACGCGTCGTACCGAAGTCACTTTTTCAATAGTTAACAACAAACGTAATCCACTTCTGGTCTGTTTTTCTTTTATTTTTACGGTTTGCGAATGTGTTTGCACAAACTGAAGTATTTTGCTGAAGGCAGTACTCTGGTAAAAGTCACTTTGTTGGTCGCTAATGAAGTACCCAATAAATTTACCTTTCTTCATCATTACTCGCTCAAGACCCATATCTATCGCTATCCATTTAATACGGACGCTGTTCAATAAATCTTCCACTTCTTCTGGCAATTCGCCAAAACGATCGAGCAGCTCCTTTTCAAATTTCTGAAGGTCTTCTTCGGCTTTTAACTCGTTTAATTTGGTGTATAGGTTTAATCTTTCAGTAATATTATTGACGTAATCGTCTGGGAAAAGCAATTCAAAGTCTGTGTCTATGACAACCTCTTTTACAAATTTTCTATTTTTGAAGTTGGCATCGGTTTCAGAATAGAGGTCTTTAAATTCTTTTTCTTTTAATTCCTCAATGGCTTCGGCTAAAATCTTTTGATAGGTTTCAAAACCAATTTCGTTAATAAATCCGCTTTGTTCACCGCCTAATAAATCGCCCGCACCGCGAATCTCCAAATCCTTCATCGCAATATTAAGACCGCTTCCTAATTCACTAAATTGTTCTAAGGCAGTGATTCGTTTTCGGGCATCATCGGTCATTGCCGAATAGGGTGGGGTGATAAAATAACAGAACGCTTTTTTATTGCTTCGTCCCACACGCCCCCGCATTTGATGCAGGTCGCTTAGTCCAAAATTGTTAGCATTGTTAATAAAAATGGTGTTGGCATTGGGTACGTCCAAGCCGCTTTCAATAATGGTGGTGCTCACTAAAACATCAAAATCATTATTCATAAACCGAAGCATGAGATCTTCTAGTTTTTTTCCTTCCATCTGCCCGTGACCAATTCCAATCTTGGCGTCTGGTACCAGTCGCTGAATTAATCCAGCGACTTCCTTAATATTTTCAATACGGTTGTGTACGAAGAATACTTGTCCGCCACGAGAAATCTCATAGCGCACCGCGTCTCTAATCGTCTCTTCCCCAAAGCGAATCACGTGTGTTTCCACCGGATATCTATTAGGTGGCGGTGTGGTAATTACACTTAAATCACGCGCCGCCATCAAACTGAATTGCAACGTACGCGGAATAGGCGTCGCCGTTAGTGTAAGCGTATCTACATTTTCTTTTATGGTCTTCAGTTTGTCCTTTACTGAAACACCAAATTTTTGTTCTTCGTCTATAATAAGTAAACCCAGGTCTTTAAACTCAACCGATTTGCTCACCAATTGGTGCGTACCAATCACTATATCCAATCGTCCGTCTTTAAGGCCTTCCAGAACAACTTTTCGTTCCTTTGCAGTTCTGAACCTGTTTAAATAATCAACTTTTACGGGCATATTGGCCAATCGCTCACTAAACGTTCTATAATGCTGAAAAGCAAGAATGGTTGTGGGTACTAAAATAGCGACTTGCTTTCCATTATCCACAGCTTTAAAAGCAGCTCTCACGGCAACTTCCGTTTTCCCGAACCCTACATCGCCACACACCAAACGATCCATGGGACGTTCACTTTCCATATCGGCTTTTACATCGGCCGTGGCTGTGCCTTGGTCTGGAGTATCTTCGTAGATAAAGCTGGATTCTAGTTCGTGTTGCAGGTAACTATCTGGATCGTACTGAAAGCCTTTTTGTAAGCGTCTTTTTGCGTATAATTCAATTAGATTGAAGGCAATTTGCTTAACACGCGTTTTGGTCTTTTGCTTCAGTTTTTTCCAGGCGGCGCTTCCAAGTTTATAGATTTTTGGTGTGGTGCCGTCCTTTCCGTTGTATTTTGAAATTTTATGCAGCGAATGGATGCTGAGGTATAAAATATCACGCTCGCCATAAATTAATTTAATAGCCTCCTGTTGTTTCCCTTCCACATCTATTTTTTGAAGCCCGCCAAAACGACCAATTCCGTGGTCAATATGTGTTACGTAATCACCCACTTCAAGATTGGTGAGTTCTTTTAGTGTGATAGCTTGCTTCTTGGCGTAGCCATTCTTTAAATTGAATTTATGATACCGCTCAAAAATCTGGTGATCGGTATAGCAAACGTTTCTATTCTCGTGGTCTATAAAACCTTGAAATAATGGAAAAACAATCGTTTCGTATTGCTGAACGTGACCTTGCGCATCATCAAAAATATCGTGGAAACGCTTGGCTTGGGATTCACTACTGCAAAAAATATAGTTGGTATAGCCGTCGTCTGTATTCTGATTTAAATTTTCAATAAGCAAATTAAATTGCTTGTTAAAGGAGGGTTGCGGAGCGGTGTTAAAAGTTATCTGTCCTCCCCCAGCCCCTCCGAGGGAGGGGAGCGTTTGTGAATTTGAACTGGACTTGTCACCCTGAGCCTGTCGAAGGGCATTCCCTAATGTAATTGTTGTGAAGGAGCTTAATTGCTCGTTTAATAATTCTGAAGTACAGAACAAGGTTTTAGGCTCGCTCATTTTCACCTCGCCTTGTTGTGTGTTATAGGCTTCAGTTGCTTTGCTGAAAAGTTTATCAATGGCGCCACTCAGTAATTCTTCATTTTTAAGGAAAATCACTGTTTTGCTTGCTATATATTCTAAAAAACTAGTACGGTTGCTGAGCGTAGTCGAAGCATCGACGTTCGGGATAATCGAAATCTTTTTCAGCTGTACTAAGGAGAGTTGTGTTTCTACATCGAACGTTCGAATGCTATCTACGTCATCACCAAAAAATTCAATACGGTACGGTTCATCATTGCTGAAACTAAACACATCCAAAATCCCTCCACGGACCGAAAATTCACCTGGTTCGGTCACAAAATCGGTTCTCTTAAATTTATATTCAAACAGAACTTCATTTACAAAATCGATGGATACCGTATCGTTTAATGAAAGCTTCAATGTGTTTTTTTCCAGTTCCTTTTTAGTCACCACTTTTTCGAAAAGGGCTTCAGGGTAGGTAACAATAAGCGCTGGTTTTTTTCGGGAATTAATCCGATTTAGAACTTCGCTGCGCAATAATACATTGGCGTTGTCGGTCTCATCAATCTGGTAAGGTCTTCGGTAACTACCCGGATAGAATAGTACAGTGTCTTCGCCCAGCAAATTTTCCAAGTCGTTTAGATGGTATGCGGCTTCTTCCTTATCATTCAGAATAAAGAGAAAAGGAAGTTCCGAAGCTTTAAAAGCATTCGCAAGTACGAGCGAAGTTGCGCTTCCAACAAGACCAGAAACAACTATTTTATTTTCAGAATTGGCAATAGTGCCTTTAAGTTTTCCAAGTGCGGAAGACTTATTAAATAGTGAACGGACGAGAGTTTTGCTCATGGAGCAGCAAAGATAATCTGTGGCAATGGTAAATAAAACTCAAAATTCAACTTTATCATTTTCATAACACAAGAGGTGCGTGCTTAGCTTTATTTTTAAGGCATGAAAAAGTTGAACAACCATCAATGGGCATTTTTTGTAGCCCGAATTACCATTGGAATCAATTTGTTGCTGCACGGACTTGTACGAATTCCGAAACTATCCAAATTTGCAGAAGGTTTGACCAAGGAATTTTCAGAAACCTACTTACCACAAGTTTTTGTTTCACCTTTTGCCCACGTGTTACCTTTTATAGAACTACTGCTAGGAATTTTATTGGTGTTAGGTTGGAAAACGAAATTTGCCACTATTGCCAGCGCCCTCTTAATAACAGTATTGCTTTTCGGGATGTCGATGCAGGAAGATTGGGGAGGCGTAGGAAATTTAATGGTGTATGCTATTTTCTTTTTTCTACTTATTAAAAATCTAGAGCATAATGCTATTTCCTTTGATGCCAAAAGCAGAACAAAGGTAGATGGGTTTCAATAAATTGACTACTATTAATTAAAAAAATCCCTGCCTTCGCAGGAAATAAATATGGGAATTAAACACTACGACGTATTTGTAATAGGAACAGGAACCGCTGGGAAAGGCGTGGCTAAAGACTGTGCGAAAGCAGGAATGAAGGTCGCAATTGCAGACAATCGGGAATATGGTGGTACTTGTCCCAACCGGGGTTGTGATCCCAAAAAAGTATTGGTGGGCATTACTGAAGTGATAGAATTAGCAACCAACCTGAAAGGAAAGGGAATTACAGATGCCCCCGAAGTTAACTGGCAAGACCTGCAAAAATTTAAAGATCAATTTGTGAGCGCCATTCCCGCTGCGACTGAAAAAGACTTAAAAAGTACAGGGATTGATATGTATCACCAATCGCCTAAGTTTTTAGATGAAAACACCCTTTCCGTAGAAGGAAAAACTGTCACAGCTGGTACAATTGTGATTGCAACAGGTAATAAGCCCATGGAATTGAAGATTCCAGGTAGAGAGCATTTATTAAGGAGCGAAGATTTTTTACATCAAGCCGAATTGCCTGAAGAGATTATTTTTATTGGCGCAGGCTATATTGGGATGGAGTTTGCCCACATTGCAGCGCGTTGCGGAAGTAAAGTAACCATTATTGAATTTGGTGAAAGACCTTTAGCTCCTTTTGAAGCCGATATTGTGAAGTATCTTACAAAAGCTTCGGAAGATTTGGGAATCAATTTTATTTTTAATGCCGAAGCTTCTGAAGTTGAAAAATTACAAACTAATTACCGTGTGCAGTATAAAAAAAATGGAAAAACGGAATCTATAAAAGCAAAAGCTGTTTTTAATACTGCAGGAAGAGTTCCATCAATTGACGAATTAGATTTAGAAAAAGGAAATGTTTCCTTCGAGAAAAACGGGATTTCAGTAAACGAATACCTTCAAAATACCACTAATAAAAGCGTGTATGCTTGTGGAGATGTTTCGGCAAGTGGTTCGCTGCCGTTAACACCGGTTTCTTCGCAGGAATCGCGCATTGTTTCTATAAACATACGTAATGGGAATTCTGAAATAATGGACTTTCCGCCAGTACCTTCCGTAGTATTTACCCTTCCGCAGTTAGCCTCTATAGGTTTGACAGAGCAACAAGCGAAAGATAAGAGCTACGACATAGTTGTAGAATATAAAAGTGTACCGCACTGGTTTAATGCCAAACGTATGGCCGAAGAGGTCTATGCCTATAAAACCATAGTTGATAAAAAACGAAATCTTATCCTGGGAGCTCATATTATTGGTGGTGGGGCAGGAGAAATGATTAATTTATTTGTACTCGCTATGTGTGGAAAGCTTACTACAGAAAACTTAAAAGCAATGATTTTTGCCTATCCCACGTGGGGGAATGATATTAAGGGAATGGTATAGGGAAGTAGGAGTTTAGAGGTGGGAGTTACGAATAAGTATTCAATCAATTTATTTCTCCGCGTGACCGGGGTGGTTGTTTCCAAAAATTGATACACTGCGCAGCAGCAATTTTTGGAAACTTTCCGGTTTCACTTCCTAAGGGAATGGTGTAGGGAAGTACGAGTTTAGAGGTGCGAGCGACGAATGAATTATTTAATTTATTTCCCCGCGTGACTGGGGTGGTTGTTTCAGGAAAAATGAAACTTTTTCTTTTCATTTTCCCTGAAACTTTGCGTTTCGCTCTTTCTAGGGAATGGTATAGGGAAGTACGAGTTTAGAGGTGCGAGTTACGGATAATTATTAAATTTATTTTCCCACGTGACCGGGGTGGTTGTTTCCAAAAATTGATACACTGCGCAGCAGCAATTTTTAGAAACTTTCCGGTTTCAGTTTCCCAGGAAGGAAGGCTGTAATGGTGTACCAATTTTAAACGACGACTGGCGAATTTTAGAAACAATTCGTCAATTTTTTTACATCTTCTTCAGTATTATATACATTGGGAGAAATTCGAATTGATTTTCCGCGATAGGAAACATAGATTTTTTCTTTTAGCAACACCTCTTTTAGTGTGGCAATCTCTGAGGTATTTTCAGGATAAATCCCAAAAAGATGATGGGTTCGGAAGCCATCCTCTTCAATAAAATACCCAGCTTCTTTCAGTGTCGCAACCGAATTTTCAGTAATGCTTTTGCAATAGTGCTGTATATGCTCAGGCTTCCATTCATTTAATTGCCTAATAGCTTCCGAAAGCATAGGGGTAAGGATAAAATTGCTGCTTTCACCTACATCATATCTGGTTGCTTTGGGTTTTAAAGCGTGGTTGTAATGTACCAGGTTTGAAAAATCCTCGGAGCCAACGTGGTTCATCCAGTTATTTTCAAGGGGTTTGCCGTGGTGGAAACGCTCCCCATAATAGGCTACTCCCAAACCGTAAGGCCCCATTAACCATTTATAGCCGCCACAAATGAGGGCGTCTGGTTGTATGTTAGCTATCGAAAACGGAAGCGCGCCCACACTTTGGGTACCGTCAATTACCAAATAAGCACCCACAGCGGTACTGCGTTCTCTTAGTGCTTTTAAGTTGAAAAGCGTTCCGTCTGCCCAATGACAATGTGGTATGGCAATACATTTTGTTTTTGAGTTGATAGCTTCCAGAATTTTCTCGTTCCAAGCTGCGCCGCGTCCTAGTTTTATTTCAGGTGCTGAAATCGTTCGGATTAGGATGCCTTTTTCAGCTTCCAACGCTTTCCATGCGTAATAATTGCTGGGAAATTGTTCTTCCAAAACAATGATTTCGTCGCCTTTTTCAAACGGAATGTTATTTACGGCAATGGCAATTCCGTAGGAAACAGAAGGAATAATCGCTATAGTTTCGTAATCTGGAGCCTCAATTAAGTGTGCAAATCGCTTTTTTAGCGTGATTTTATCTGCAAAAAAATCGGCTTCAGAAATAAGATACGGTTTACTTTTTTTCTGAAGACAATCTAATCCAATCGCTTCAACCGATTTTAATTGTGGCGACATATAGGCACCGTTGAGATACGTAATAGGGTTGTCTAAATTGAAAAAGTGTTTTTGGTTTTGCACTCAACTAAGTTAGTTTTTTTTGAAATATTCCATACATTTCTTTGCCGGGTTGGTGTCATGATTTTTAAAAGAATGGACACTGCTGCTCACTACTAAAATACCAGCAGCAACCAATGCCGAAATTTGAACAACGTCTACCGTTTCCCAATTGGCAACTGCAATAGCGATTAATGCCCAGGCACCTACCAAGGCAAACTCCCGCATATTTCTTGACCAGGTAACTATAAGATTAACTGAAGTTGCAACCCCAATCATAAACACCGTCCAGGTTTCTGGCGAAAGTCCAAAGCCATCCCAGTCTATTTTAACTAGAAAGGTGGAAACATTTGCTATACAAGCTACCGTTAACCAGCCACTATAAATAACGAAAGGCCACCATAAAAATACAATAACCGAAATGGGTTTGTCGTCTAATTCCATTCTATTATGGAGTACAATTTTCAGTAAACAGAATAGTAGAAAGAAAATAACAACAACAGATGCCAAAATATAATCTGAAACAAAAAGATAACACCAAAGGCTATTGGCCATACAACTTAGCACAAACCACCATCCTGTTTTAAGTACAAACCCATCATCCCGGACTTTTACAAACAGACTTCTGGATTGATAGATCACAAAGCTGAAGAGCAACAAATAAATAAAGCCCCAGATGGAAAAGGCATAGCCCGCAGGTGTGAAGAGTGTTTGGTACTTCGCACTCATATTGGCCTGCGTAGTATCGTTAAAGATACCAGTGCTTGATGCATAGTTGAAATAAATGGTAACGAGAAATGCAATACTATTGGCTAACTGTAATGTTTTTTTCATAGCATTAAGATACCTATTTCTATCGTTTCTTCGTAGTGTAGTATGTGATTATTCTTTAAGAATTTTAAGAGTAGTGTCATTTACCATTACATAATACATACTACTTGTAAGTCCTGACAAATCTATTTGTTTTGTATTCTCCAGAAGCTCACCTTCCATCAAGAGTTGTCCCAAAGGTGAAAAAACTTTGTATGAAACGGGAATATTACTAGAAATGTTAACTACATTTTGAGTAGGATTAGGATAGAGATGTATGTCTAAGTTGTTTTCCTGAACTGCAAGTATGGGAGCACATTCAATATTTGTTTGTATGTCCGAAGCTTCCGAAGGATTATCCAGTAAAGTATCTGTAAGCAAAGGACAATAACATTCATTTTCTTCAACGTGTAGCCTAAGCCAAGATAGCGCTATTTGTCCTACAAGACCATTAGCTCCGTTTGGAGTATTGGCGACAGAATGGTTTCCATTTTCAATTTCAAAAAGTAATTTATCAGTTGTATTTGGGGTAGCATTATAATGTGGATTTGCGTGCTGTGCCGGAGGTGCCGTAGGATCGTTTTCACCGCTAAAAATTAAAACGGGACTTGAGTGATTTAGGGAGGGATTATTTAAATAAGGACATAGCGCAACAACACCTTTAATAGAGTTGTCCAGCACTGCTGCACGTTGCGCGCCACCACCACCCATAGACCAGCCGCTTACAGCGAACTTATCTGTATCCAAACCGCCTTCTAAAGGAGAGGTCGCTCTCGTGTTTTCTACCCGCAAAGTTTCCAATGCGTCCAATAATGCTTCTGCTCTTGCCTCAGGAAAGTCGAAAGGTGAGTTAGTTCCAATAATAATGGTTACAATTCCGTGTGAAGCATAAAAAGGTCCCCATTCTTCCACGCTGGATGGCTCTGAAATAAAACCAGGAACAATAGCAATACTCGCATAAGGAGGCGTAGCATTTGTTGGGTAATATACGGTAGCGCCTGCATAATCCGGGCCATTCCTTATACCATCTGCTTCAGTAAGTGTCGCTACGTCAAAAGGTCCCGGGTTTGTTAGATTTGCTACTGTAACATCTTCACATTGTGCGAAGATGGATGTTGTTGTAAAAAAGGCTATAAAAAATAGGAATGTAAAGGCGTATTGTTTTTTCATTTTATTTCTTTTGCGATGAAAAATACTATTTTTTTATAATAAAGTGTACAAGTTTCAATGGAAAGATAACTACCTTAAAATTTCCTCCTGTTTAAAATCAATGCGCTTCTAACCAATCATTCCCAACCCCAACTTCAACATCTAAAGGAACGTCCATGGTATAAGCATTTTCCATTTCAGTTTTAATGAGAGTTTTCATTTCCTCCAGTTCGGGTCTATAGACGTCAAACACCAATTCATCATGAACTTGCAAGAGCATTTTTGTTTTGTAATTTCCTTCTGAAAGTTTGCGATGGATATTAATCATTGCAATTTTAATAATATCGGCAGCACTTCCTTGTATTGGGGCATTTACAGCATTCCGTTCGGCAGCGCCACGAACTACTTGGTTACTACCGTTTATGCCTGTTAAATATCTGCGACGCCCCATCACCGTTTCTACGTAGCCGTTTTCACGTGCAAAATCTACCAATTCACTCATGTAATTCCGAAGCTTTGGGTAGGTTTTGTAATACGCATCAATCAACTCTTTGGATTCGGTTCGGGACAAATCGGTTTGATTGCTCAGTCCAAATGCAGAAACCCCGTAAATAATTCCAAAATTTACTGTTTTGGCATTGCTACGCTGTTCGCGAGTCACTTCTTCCAGCGGAACATTAAACACTTTTGCAGCCGTAGATGCATGAATATCTTCTCCGTTTTTAAAAGCATCCATCATAGTGTCTTCCTGGCTCAAAGAAGCAATAATGCGCAATTCAATCTGCGAATAATCTGCAGCAAGCAGCACATATTCTTCATTTCTTGGAATAAAAGCTTTACGCACTTGTCTTCCACGCTCGGTGCGTATGGGAATGTTCTGCAAATTAGGGTTGTTACTGCTCAATCTTCCTGTAGCGGCAACAGTTTGCATATAATCTGTATGTACTCTTTGTGTAGAAGGCTCTACCTGTTCCGGCAACGCATCTACATAGGTACTTTTCAATTTTGCAAGGCCGCGATATTCAAGGACGTCGGCAATTATTTTATGATCTTTTGCAAGGTAGCTTAGCACATCTTCTGCCGTAGAATACTGTCCTGTTTTTGTCTTTTTTGGTTTGTCAATGAGTTTTAGTTTTCCGAAGAGAATCTCACCCAATTGCTTTGGTGAAGCAATGTTGAATTCTTCGTCGGCTTCTTCATAGATGGCTTTTTCTAAGTTTATAATGTCTGAATCCAAATCGGTAGACAAACCTTTTAAGAATTCTTCATCCAGATTAATGCCTTCTAATTCCATGGCTGCTAAGACCTGAAGTAGCGGTAATTCAATCTCTTCAAACAATTTTTTGGTATTTGCCTCGCCCAATTCTTTTTCAAAATGCTCTTTTAGTTGAAGGGTAATATCGGCATCTTCCACCGCGTATTCGGTTTGCGCTTCCACCGAAACATCCCGCATCGATTTTTGATTCTTCCCTTTTTTCCCAATCAATTCAACAATGGAAACGGGCGTGTAGTTAAGGTACGTTTCAGCTAAAATATCCATGTTATGGCGCATATCTGGATTAATAAGGTAATGTGCTAACATGGTATCGAACAACTTTCCTTTTACTGAAACCTTATATTTATGAAGAACTTTAATATCGTATTTTAAATTCTGACCAATTTTTTCAATTCCTTCTCCCTCAAAAAATGGACGTAGTACCTCGATGATTTCCTGAGCTTCTTCTCTGTTTTCTGGAAACGGCAGGTAAAATCCTTTGCCAATTTCCCAGGAAAACGCAATCCCAACCAACTCGGCCGTTAAAGGATCCAGCCCTGTGGTTTCGGTATCAAAACACACCGAAGTTTGCTTCATTAGGTTCTGAAGAAACAGCTTGGTGCCCATTCCGGGCTGTACCGTTTGGTAAAAATGTTCGGTGTCTTTAATGGTTCTCCTGCTACTAAAATCTGCAGCAGTTGCTGAAGGTTCGCTATCACCACCAAAGAGAGAGAATTGGCCTTGTCCTGCAGTCCCCCTCTTAGTCTCCCCCGAAGGGAGAGAAGTTTTTTTCTTATTCCCTTGTGGGAGAGAACTTGCGTCTTTTGGTTGCCGTTCTGTGCCTATAGACGCCATTCCTTCAATGGAGAATGCTTTGAGGAAATTATCTTTCAGTCTTCTGAATTCTAGCTCGTCAAAAATATCCATCACCTTTTGGGTGTCTGGCGGGCACATTTCAAAATTTTCTTCGTGAAACTCTACGGGGACGTCTAGCATTATGGTAGCGAGCTTTTTGGAAAGCAATCCAAGGTCACCACTTGCCTCAACCTTTTCCTTCATTTTCCCTTTTAGCTTGTCCGTATTTGCAAGTAAGCCTTCCATAGAACCAAATTCAGCAAGAAATTTTTTGGCTGTTTTATCTCCCACGCCAGGAAGACCAGGAATATTATCACTGGCATCGCCCATCATTCCCAAATAATCTATCACTTGTTCAGGGCGTTCCACCTCAAACTTTTTTTGTACTTCAGGAATTCCCCAGGTTTCATAACCGCCACCAAAAGATTTGGGACGGTACATAAAAATATTTTCAGAAACCAATTGTGCAAAATCTTTATCGGGCGTCACCATAAACGTAGTATAGCCTTCTTTTTCAGCTTTTTTTGCGAGGGTTCCTATGACGTCATCGGCTTCAAAACCTTCTTTTACAATAATCGGAATTTTCATCGCTTCCAGAATGTCGCAGATAATAGGGATGGCAGAACGGATATCGTCCGGGGTTTCGTCCCGATTGGCTTTATACTCCTCGAACATTTCTTTTCTGTCTACACTTCCACCTTTGTCAAAACATACGGCGAGATGATCGGGGCGTTCGCGTTTTACCACATCAATTAACGAGTTCATAAAACCCATAATGGCACTTGTGTTTTGGCCTTTAGAATTGATTCTTGGGTTTTTTATAAAAGCATAGTAACCACGGAAAATAAGAGCGTAGGCATCTACTAGGAAAAGGCGTTTTTTTTGGTCTGGCATGGTGTTTAGGTCTTTCCTTCAAAAATAATAAGAACGAAACAATTTTAGGCAGAATCCTAGCTAAAAGAAACCAACATCTAAGGAGCAATCCGTATTTTTGTGGAAACTTAATTTTGATGCAAAACAATTTCTCTCTAGCCATTCACGGAGGCGCAGGAACCTTGTTAAAAGGACAAATGACTCCTGAAAAGGAAGCGGCTTACAAAAATGCGCTGCAAGTAGCGTTAGATACTGGATATTCAATTTTGGAACAAAAAGGAACTTCGTTGGATGCCGTGGAAGCTGCTGTAAAAATATTAGAAGATTCGCCTTTGTTTAACGCAGGAAAAGGAAGTGTTTTCACCGCAGAAGGCACTCACGAAATGGATGCGGCTATTATGGAAGGAAAAGAATTAAAAGCTGGAGCCGTTTCTTTAATTACGGGGATAAAAAACCCGGTACGCTTAGCGCGTGATGTGATGGAGAAAAGCGAACACGTATTTTTAGCCGGAACAGGAGCCATGGAATTTGCAAAAGAGCACCATCACGACATTTTATCTTCAGACTATTTCTATGATGAATTACGCTACCAGCAATGGCAGGCGTTAAAGGGAAGTGATTCGTTTCAATTAGATCACTCGGCAAAAAAAGACTCTAAATTCGGAACTGTGGGTGCTGTGGCTTGTGATGTTTTTGGAACGGTTGCTGCGGCAACATCCACAGGAGGGATGACCAATAAGAAATGGGGTCGCGTTGGGGATAGCCCAATGATTGGCTCTGGAAATTATGCCAATAATAAAACCTGTGCAGTAAGTTGTACGGGGAGTGGGGAGTTTTTTATTCGCGGTGTGGTTGCGTACGATGTTTCTTGCTTGATGGAGTATAAAGAAATGTCACTTTCTGAAGCTGCTTCAGAAGTAATTATGCATAGAGTTTTAAAACTTGGGGGCGACGGAGGTTTAATTGCTGTGGATGCACAAGGAAATATCGCTATGCCATTTAATACCGAAGGGATGTACCGGGGGTTGAAAACATCTACAGGTGAATCGAAAATTTCAATTTATAAAGAGTAACGAAGCTAGCCTTCTATAACTGGTAGTTGAAAGGGTGAAATATTCACTTTTTTCTTTTTAATATTAAAGCGATCCCCATTAGCCAAAATATGTGTTTTTAAGTTGGTAAGTGACATTGGAGTGCCATTTTCCAATAAATGATGGTTGTTGTGCTTTGCTTTTCTTGCATTAAATAGAATTACCATCCCAGAGCCAATTACTTCAAATGTATTGTCTTTAATAATTACTCCGGTATCTTCGGCGAGTCCTACACCTATAAGGTCTGGATATCTAGCTACTGCTTCAGCCATTCTGCCAAATCTTCCACGACGGATAAAATGTGAGTCTATAATTAATTCAGCGATAAAATCCATTCCTTCCTTCATCTTCACGGCACCTTTAACAAATGATTCTTTGCTGCTTCCGCCAGAGATCATTTCCTTGCTCATACACATGGCTCCTGCACTGGTTCCGGCAATTACAAAGCGTTCTTTTTCGTAACGTTCCATCATGATTTTATGAAGGGTAGTGCCGCCAATAGCTCTGGTAATGTTGGACTGGTTTCCACCAGAGAACATAACACAATCTGCTTTCTTCATTAAAGCAATATTCCCAGGCGTTTCAGATTGATCGCGATCGCGAATGTTCAGCACGTGAAGATTTTTACAACCCAATTTTTCGAAGGCTTGCAAATAATTTTCACCCACTTCCTTAGGAATACTAGAGGCTGTAGGGATAATGAGAATGAGAGCTTCTTTCCCGCCGCTTTCTTTTACTACCCGGGATAAAATACCCTCTTCAATAAACTCAAGATGGTAGATTTCGTTTTCTTCAATTCCTTTGTCTTCATTTCCACCTATTGGAATTAATGTGCCTTTTGCGTTCATGGAGTAATTTCTTAATACGGTACAAAAATAGCGCAATTATGCCGTAAAAATGATATATTTAACCATTGTTCTTCTACGAGCATTTTGAAATCATTGTAAACCAACCCTATATGAAAATACGTGAAATAAACGCCATGCGCGGTCCGAATTACTGGTCTGTGCGCCGTCATAAATTAATTG
Source organism: Rasiella sp. SM2506 (assembly GCF_050859505.1). Taxonomy (GTDB): domain Bacteria; phylum Bacteroidota; class Bacteroidia; order Flavobacteriales; family Flavobacteriaceae; genus Marinirhabdus. Next base: position 1,266,211 of record NZ_CP193934.1, read on the forward strand.
TAATGGTTCTAGATCTTGAAAAAATGGAGGAGTATCCATCCAATAAAATTCCAGGATTTACAGAGCGTTTAAAAACGATGTTTCCAAGTATGTACGAGCATAGATGTAGTGTGGGAGAGCCTGGAGGATTTTTTCAGCGGGTAGAGGAAGGAACCTGGATGGGGCATATTATTGAACATATTGCGTTGGAGATTCAAACCTTAGCGGGTATGGATACTGGATTCGGGAGAACCCGCGATTATGGGGAGGTAGGTGTTTACAATGTGGTGTTTAGCTATATGGAAGAAAATGTAGGGCGTTTTGCGGCCGAAGCTTCCGTAAAAATTTGTGAAGCTTTAATTGCTGCTGAAGACTATGAGTTGGAGCACGATATTCAGAAAATGCGGGAATTAAGAGAATCTTCAAGACTAGGGCCAAGTACAGGAAGTATTGTTGAAGAAGCTGAAAGTAGAGGAATTCCGTGGATTCGATTAAACAAATATTCATTATGCCAGTTAGGCTACGGTGCCAATCAAAAACGAATTCAGGCTACAGTTACTTCAGAAACATCTTCTATTGGTGTAGAGCTGGCTTGCGATAAAGAAGATACCAAATATTTACTGGAACAAGCCGAAGTTGAGGTGCCACGGGGTGATATCATTAGCCGCGAAAGTAGTTTGGAAGCATCGTGTAACTATGTAGGCTACCCGCTGGTAATAAAACCCATAGACGGTAATCATGGAAGAGGTATTACGGTAGATATAGAAAACTATGAAGAAGCCGTCGTAGCATTTCACGCTGCCCAGGAAGTGAGCCGAAGAGTTATTGTAGAAAAATACATCACTGGAGAAGATTATAGATTACTAGTGATTAATAATGTGCTGGTTGCGGGGGCAAAAAGAACACCCGCGCACGTTGTTGGGAACGGAAAAGATACGGTGGAAGACTTAATTATTGAAGTAAATAAAGATCCACGAAGAGGTTATGGTCACGAAAAAGTATTGACACAAATTACAGTGAATGAGCTTACCAAAACCATCATTAAAGATGCTGGTAAAACATTACAAACTGTTTTGGATGAAGGTGAAATTTTGTTGCTAAAAGATACCGCAAACTTAAGTACAGGAGGAACTGCCGAAGATATTACAGATATAATTCATCCAGCTAATGTAAGCATGGCGGAGCGTATTTCAAAAATTATTGATTTGGATATCTGCGGAATTGATATTATGACCACCGATATTTCGCAACCGCTTTCTGAAACGGGAGGTGCTATTCTGGAAGTAAACGCAGGACCAGGATTTAGGATGCATTTAGCGCCTACAACAGGGTTGCCAAGAAATGTGGCCGCACCAGTAATTGATAAATTATTTCCAAAACAAGGCGATACAGGACGTATTCCTATAACAGCTATTACGGGAACTAATGGTAAGACTACCACCAGCCGTTTAATTGCCCATATGGCAAAAATGACAGGCTACAGAGTAGGATACACAACCAGTGACGGGGTGTATATCCAAAATAGATTGTTAATGACGGGAGATTGTACAGGGCCCTCCAGTGCCGAGTTTGTGCTGAAAGACCCTACCGTTAATTTTGCTGTGTTAGAATGTGCCCGTGGCGGATTACTTAGATCGGGTCTTGGATTCAAAAACTGTAATGTTGCTGTAGTAACCAATGTGACGGCAGACCATTTAGGATTAAAAGGAATTCATACCATAGATCAATTAGCCCGTGTAAAAGGAGTAATTCCAGAAACTGTTTTACCAGATGGCTATGCTATTTTAAACGCAGATGATGATCTGGTATACGAAATGCGACGCAGCATAAACTGTAACCTTGCGCTATTTTCCATGGACGAGAACAATACGCGAATTAAAGCCTTACAACGTAGAGGAGGTATTACAGCGATCTATGAAAATGGATTTGTAACCATATGTAAAGGCGAGTGGAAAATGCGTGTGATGCGAGCCATAGATATTCCGTTAACCTATGGAGGGAAGGCAGATTTTATGATTCAGAATGTATTGGCAGCGGTGTTGGCAGCCAATGTGCAGGGCATCCGTATTGAAGATATGAAGGTGGCGTTGGAAACATTTATTCCAAGTGCGGCACAAACACCAGGACGGTTAAATCTCTTTGAGTTTGAAAATTTCAGCATTTTATTGGATTATGCTCATAATCCTGCAGGGATGCGTGCTTTGAAGCAGTTTTCAGATAAACTGGAAGCTTCTCATAGAGTGTGTATTATTGCCGGCATTGGTGATAGACGAGAGGAAGATAATAATATGATAGGAAGTATCGCTGCAGAGATGGCAGATGAAATAATTATAAGACAAGACAAACGCCTCCGTGGAAAGACGGAAGAAGAACTCATTAAAATGCTGGAGGACGGTATTAAGATGAAAAATTCAACCATTAAAACTACTGTAATTCCTTCAGAAAAAGAGGCAATTACGCACGCGGTTAATACTGCTAAAAAAGGATCCTTAATTATATTATGTAGTGATGTTGTGCCAGATGCATTAGAATTGGTTCAGAAATTTAAAGCACAAGAGGCAAACGGTGAGAAGATTTTTTCTCAATAATATAAATTCAAACTAAGAATAAAAATAAAGACCGCTCTCCTCAAAGCGGTCTTTTGGCTTCACATTTTTGGTTACGTAGCTGAAAATTCAGCTAGATGTGATATTTAAAATTAGAGTCCTATTACTATAGACCCAAGTAACCTACCTTTTCAATCCCCTGTAAAGAATAGGTCACTATAAAAGTATAGCTAAATGCATTTTAAAACCTATATGAATTCATAGAGTTTAAAATTTACTAGAATTCATAGACCTAGCTTTTGGACATAAAAAAGCAAAACATAAACTTCAATAGGCTTTTCCTAGTGTAATGGAGTAGTGTGGATGTTATCTTTTTAAGATGGTAAACTCCGATCTTCTGTTTTTTTGATGTTGCGCTTCGGTACAATTGGTTCCACAAGCTACTACAGGACGACTTTCTCCAAAGCCTATACCAGATATTCTCGAAGTATCTATTCCTTTGGAAATGATATACTGTACAGTACTTTGTGCTCTTTTTTGAGAAAGTTCCATGTTGTATTCTTCTGACGAACGATTGTCTGTATGGCTTTCTGCCTTAATAATCAAATTAGGATATTTTTTCATTAAAGCTACTAACTTGTCTAACTCAAAGGCTGCTTTTGGCGTGATGTTACTTTTGTCCAACGGAAAATATATTGGATTGAGAACAACTTTATCATCCACTATAAGTTCTTCAATAGGTCTTAGGGTGATGGTTTTGTTTAACGTAACATTGCTGGCCATTTCTACATCAATTGCATTACTTTCAAAATTAGTTGCGACAGCTTGCACCTCGTGTTCTTTTTCACATTCAGCAAGGAGGGATACTTTACCATCTTCACCAGTAGTTTTTGTACTTAGTTTATTGCCAAATTTGTCGTACATGTCTACTCTTGCTCCTGCGATAGGTGTTTTTGTATATTCATGTACCACTTGTACAATCATTTTAACTTCACACAGCGGCTCTAATTGTTTCGTTGTATAAATATCGTCACTTCCTTTACCACCTGCGCGGTTTGAGGACAGATAGCCTTCTTGAGTGTTTGGATTATAAATAAATGCAAAATCATCATCGGAGCTATTAATACCTAAGCCCATGTTTTTTGGTTCTCCAAATTCATTTCCCTGAGCTGGGGCATAAAAAACGTCTAAACCTCCTAATCCCATGTGGCCAGTGCTTGAGAAATATAAATCTCCGTTAGAGTCTATAAAAGGGAACATTTCTTTTCCTTCGGTATTAATACTATCACTAAGGCGTTGAGGAGTGCCCAGAGTACCTTCTTTGCTTACAGAAACTTTGTAGATATCACTCGCTCCCTTACCGCCAGGCATATCGCTTACAAAATATAAGGTGTTGTTATCTGGACTCAAAGCCGGGTGACCCGTAGAATAATTGTTACTATTAAAGCTAACAGAGTGTACATCTTTCCACTCTCCCGCTACCCAATCTGCATAATATAGATTTATTTGGTTTACGCCCTCTTCACTTTTACCATACTTGCCTTTGTAATAATCGTTTCGGTCAAAGTACATTCTTTTGCCGTCTGCGGTTATAGCCACGTTTCCTTCGTGGTATTTTGTGTTTATTTCTTTGTTTTTGAGTACTTCGGCATTTTTTACGGTGCCTCCCACATGTTCAGCTTTATAAATATCTAAGTAAGGTTCTTCATTCCAGCCGTAGGTTCTTCGGGTTGTATTTCTAGCAGAAGAAAAGTAAAAATCTTTTCCCATTGTTATGCCGCCAAATTCAGAATATTCGGTATTGATATCTTTCATATTTGTGGCAGAAAACCTGGGTTGTTCTTCCATTAATTTAGGAACATAATTGGGATTTTTCATAAACTCTATGGAACGGGAATCGTTAGGAGCCCTTGCTGCAAATTGCTTCATGGCGATGTTGTAATCGCTAAACTTTCCATTTGCCTTTAAAGACTGCGCATAATTATAAACAGTTTCGGCATTTACTTTTTTACTCTTTACAACGCGTTTGTAATAGGTTTCAGCCTTCCTAGTGTCGTTAATATAAAAATAACTACTGCCTAATTGTTCATAAACATACAATCCGCCTTTTCCTTTTTTTAGTAGTTTTTGATAGGCTTCTGCCGCATCGGTATACCGAAGCCCTTTATATAGATCGTCTGCTTTTTTGGTGTCTTTATTTTGCGCAGTACCAAAGGTTGTGCTAAGCGCTAAAAGAAGTAAGAGTGTGTATATTTTTTTCATCCTGAATGAAATTATCGTTGGTTATTAGAAGTATCTGGGAGAGCGTAAGGTTCTTTTTTTGAAGAATACATCAAAGGTGAGTATAACTTCGTGTGATGAACTGGACACAGCTTGGATATCTGAAATCACACGGTCATAGGCGTACCCAATCCGGATGTAGTCTGTTACCTGAAAGCCAACCAATCCGCTAAAGGAATCGTCTAATCTGTAACTAGCTCCAATTTCAAACCTATCATAAAACAAGGCGTTTAAATTTCCGTCGAAGGACAAGGGCGCATTAAATGCAGATTTAACCAAAAAAGAAGGCTTTAGTTTTACATGTTCCGACACCTGAAATACATACCCAGCTGTTGCGAAGTAATGATTAGTTTCACTTCCATACTTTAAACCGTTTTCATCTAAGTGAACCGAATTTAATAGGTTTGGCACCGATACACCTAGATAATAATTTTCCCCATATAAAAAAGCACCGGCACCTATATTAGGGTAGGTATTGCTAATGTCTTCAGAAAAGAATGGATCTGCAGGGTCTTGCAACACCAGCGCTGTAAGCCCTACATCGTGAAAAGTAGCTCCCGCTTTAAGCCCAAGCGCAAGTTTTGTGTCGGCTCCTACTTGAAGGGTGTATGAGAAGTCTGCATACACGTTTGTCTCGCTTACAGGCCCTAGTTCGTCCTTAATTACAGAAAGTCCTAAACCAATTTTGTCGTTAATTGGGGTGTGAGCAGAAAAGGTGAATGTTTCTGGAGCTCCGTCCAGTCCAGACCATTGTTTCCGGTAAAGAGCGGTTAGGGAGAGACTTTCTTTGCTACCAGCATACGCAGGATTCACCACATTCATGTTGTACATATATTGCGTGTATTGTGGATCTTGTTGCGCAGTGATTGTTGTTGTCCAAAACAGCATAGCTATAAAAGTAATTATGAATATTTTTTCCATTTTTAAAAGAGTATTTTCTTATTTGTTGAAGGCTTTAACTTCAGTAAAACTACTGAAACTATGGCGGCTCTGTTTAGATACCTCCAGTCCTAGGCTTGTAAGATTAAAAAGAAGACTTTCAGCTCGGGATTTTTCTCAAGAAGTTGTATTGCCTTGGAATTGTCTTGTTTGGTTACTAAAATAATAGTTTTTACATAATTAATTTTTTTGATGTCTATTTCATCCTTCAACTTTTAAGCAAAAATTTTCCATAAATGGGAAAGTGATCGCTAAAACCTCCAGTGTATTTCTTTCCTAAGTACGTTCTAAAGGGGTTTCCTTTGTTTCTGCCTTTATATTCAGTTAGGTATTTCATATTAAAAACAGTGGCACCATCAAATTGAAATGGATTCTCATGTTGCCTCATAAAATTGTGAGAGACCAGGATTTGGTCAAATAAATTCCAAGCACCACGATACGATGTGCTTCCGGTTTCGTGCGTGAGCAATAATTCCATAGGATTATAAAATCCGTTAGTTACTAAATGCTGAATGCTTTCACTCTTTGGGTCGTCATTAAAATCTCCCATAATGATAATTCTTGCTTGTGGATTTTTAGCTTTTAGCGCTTCCACTAATTCTACATTCTTTTTTGCAGCAGCCAGTCTTCTTGGTGCCGTTAGTGCTTCCCCAGCTCTTCTAGAAGGCCAGTGATTTACTAAAACGTAAAAGGAATGTCCTTCAATTTCAAGATGTGCACTCAAAATGTCACGGGTATAGTCGCGATCGCCATGTTCGTTTTCAATCAATACTTGATGTGCTTGTTGCCCTACTACAGTAACGTAATCTTTTCGATACAATAATCCTGTATCAATACCTCGCTCGTCTGGCGAGTCAAAATGAAGGATACCGTAATTTTTTTGCTGAAGAAATTTTGATGCAACCAATTGTTCTAGCACATATCTGTTTTCAACTTCAGCAACCCCTACTAATACTGGAGGAAAATTAATGTCGTTATACCCAATTTGCTGAATGATACTTCCCAGCTTACGTATCTTTTTTCTGAAACGTTTTTCGTTCCACCTCATACTCGAATTTTTGGTGAAATTATCATCTAAGGTTTTAGGGTCATCTTCAGTATCGAACAAATTTTCAAGATTGTAAAAGGCAAAGCAATAGTATCGTTCTTCCGAAGTACTCATATAAATAGGTGTTAAAGCATTGTAAATTACAAAATATTAGCTGAAAAGGTTTTGTACATTTGAACTTCGATACGATTTAAAAATTACAACTTTTTTCTTTTATTTAAATAGATTCCTTTAAATCACTCAATCACCTTTGAGTTTTAAAGAAATTAAAAAGTGTATTTCGTCGGTCGGATCTCAAAATCTAAACTATGTTAGAACAAACTACAATAGAATACGAAAAAGCCATTTTAATTGGTCTTATCACCCAACAGCAGGATGAGGAAAAGTCGCGTGAGTATCTCGATGAACTTGAATTTTTAACGTATACAGCAGGTGGAGAAGTGATAAAACGTTTTGTGCAAAAGATGGAAAAGCCAGATCCCAAAACGTTTTTAGGTTCTGGAAAACTGGAAGCTGTACTCGAGTATGTGGAAGCAAACGACATAGGAACTGTTATTTTTGACGACGAACTTTCCCCAGGTCAGCAAAGAAATATCGAAAAAATACTGAAGTGTAAAGTAATAGACAGAACCTATCTTATTCTGGACATCTTTGCCCAACGCGCTCAAACCAGCTATGCAAGAACCCAGGTTGAATTGGCGCAATACCAGTACCTTCTCCCTAGATTAACAGGTCTGTGGACTCACTTAGAGCGGCAGCGTGGAGGAATTGGAATGCGTGGTCCTGGTGAAACCGAAATTGAAACAGACCGTCGTATTGTACGTGACAGAATCTCTTTGCTGAAAAAGAAAATTACCAAGATAGACCGACAGATGGAAGTGCAGCGAGGAAATCGTGGCGCATTAGTACGTGTGGCACTGGTGGGATATACAAATGTTGGGAAAAGTACTTTGATGAACGTAATAAGCAAAAGCGAAGTTTTTGCCGAAAACAAACTGTTTGCAACTCTAGACACTACCGTTCGTAAAGTGGTAATTGGTAATTTGCCTTTCCTGCTAAGTGATACCGTTGGTTTTATTAGAAAGCTCCCAACCCAATTAGTAGAAAGTTTTAAAAGTACACTGGATGAGGTGCGCGAAGCAGATTTGTTATTGCACGTGGTAGATATAAGCCATGCCTCTTTTGAAGATCATATTGCCTCGGTAAACCAAATCCTGGACGAAATTAAAAGCGCCGATAAGCCCACACTTATGGTTTTTAATAAAATAGATGCGTACGAACCTGAAGTAATCGAAGAAGATGACTTGGTTACCGAAAAAACCAAAGCTCATTTCACTTTAAAAGAATGGAAGCAAACCTGGATGCAACGCGAGAATACCGATGCTATATTTATCTCCGCTTTGAATAAAGAAAACATGGAAGAGTTTAGAAAAACGGTGTATGATACTGTGAGGGATATTCATGTAACTCGCTTTCCCTATAACAACTTTTTATATCCGGAGGAGTATGAAGAGTAGTTGGTAGTAGGAAATGGCTAGTATGCTACGCTTGTAGTAAAAATGGTTCACTTGTGCGAAGCTTCACTAAGCTGGGCCTTCACCCACCCAAAATTGTTGCTACAACAAAATAAAAAACCGTCCACAAAGTGAACGGTTTTCTAGATTGATTATATCGTACCCCGGGCGCAGTCGAGGAGATAATTAAAATTTATACCCTACACCAATACCCAAAGTCTCCCTAATTTGAAATCCTTTTACGGCATTATCATCATAAATTGCCTGGAAGGTAAAGTTGGCAGTAATCCACTCGTTTACTTTTAATAGTAAGTTTAAAGTGTAATCTACATCTACATTTTGTGGATCTTCAAGATAGTTTGAATACAAAGCCAAGATATTTTCTACAGTTACGTTCTCCATAACGTCAAATTTAGCATAGCCATTTAAGGATGCGCCAAACTCAAAACGGGTTGTTTCGTTTGCTTCCACACCAAAGTACCCTCCAGCCTCATTAAAAGCTGCCGCTGCTATAGGATCTGGAAACGTGGTAAAGGAGTCGTCCACAAAAATTAATCGCAACGTAGCGGGAGATATGTTTACTTTTAAGTTGTCGTTTTTCTTCCAAAAAACACCAGGACCTGTTTGAAAATAACCTGGAGATAAAAATTTAGTGGTTACGGTTCGTGTTTCCTCTCCGGTTAGCTCGTCTTCAACAAATTCATATCCATTGCTGAATTGTGTTTTGAAATTTGCAAACCAAGAGTAATAATAATTGGTTTCTTTAATTTGGCGCCCTACAATCGAGTTTAGTTCCAAACGATCATTTGTTTTACGAGTGAACTCTTGACCTTTAGTTTTGGTCACACCATACTCGGCGATGAGACGGTTGTCCCATGTTAACTTTCCTTTACGGTAGTTGGCATCATATGTAAGGCCGGCATTAGCAGCATAATTAGAGGTTCCGCCACCTGTCCACTCTGCGTTAAAAGCAGCTTGGTTAAATAGTAAGGAGGCATTTCCAGATTTTGTCCAACCATCTTTTGGCGGCTCAGGTTCTTCATTTTGAGCTGTAGTTACAAAAGGCAATGCAAATAAAGCAACTAGCAAAATAATTTTTTTCATAGTTATAAAGTTTGATGGTACAAATGTAAATCAACTTTCTATGGTTTAAAAAATGTAACGGGAAAAATTTTATGGGTTTGGATGGTCACAAAATTACATACGATGCTATTTTACTTCCGTTTGTAGAGTGGTACCGAAGAACACGCTTCTCCATACATAATATTTTTGGCAATAGGTTGTAATTTTTCAGCGAGTAGTAGATAAGCGTTCTGGGGAATGGGCTTATGAGCGCACCCTTTAATGATTACGGGCTTGTCTTGTAATGCTGAAAAATCTAAGGTTGGAATAATTTCAGCAAACAAAATACTCTCTAAGGTATCCAACGTACCAACAACTGTTTTTTTAGCAAATGGAGCTAGCTGAAGTGATACCAACAAAAATGCCCAACCAGGTATTATCGCATCTGTACTGCAATGTAATGCGATATAGGAACCTTGGTACTGTGACCAATCGTGTTGTTTAACTGAAGTTCTAAAGTCTGATTCTTTAAGGACAATTCCCTCCAGCAACCAATCGGAAATATCAAAAAGTACGCGCTTCCCCTCAGGATAGTACTCTTCCAGATTGAAGGTAATTAATTTGCTGTTAGCAACTCTATTTATAATTTCGTTTTCCAAGGGTGCGCTATTCGTTTTTAAATTTGTTATGAAATACTGAGGACACAGAGAAGGGTTTATAAGACCCTATTTAAAACTTCGTCTCTTCGGACATTTTGTTGCGAGCGTCTCAAATTTATCTTTTTTGAACCCAAAAGCTACAAAAAAACTAAAATAGAGCCTCCAAGAACACCTTGGAGAGGTTTAATTTTACTAACGGTATTTTATAACATTCCTAATTCCAACTTCGCCTCTTCGGACATTAAATCCTGAGTCCAAGGGGGATCGAAAGTTATCTCTACTTCTGCATCTTTAACCAGCTTCAGACTTTTTACTTTGTTTTCAACTTCTAAAGGAAGTGTTTCGGCTACGGGGCAATTAGGTGTGGTAAGCGTCATTAAAATTTTTACTTCTAAATCTTCGTTTACAAAAACATCGTAAATGAGTCCTAGCTCATAAATATCTACAGGAATCTCAGGATCGTAAATAGTTTTTATCACTTTTACAATCTTTTCTCCTAATTCGGTGGTGTCTATTTCAGTAGTGCTCATATGTCTTTCCCTTGATAGGATATTTAAATTTGATTCAGTTGTGCTTGATATGCCACGGCGTATAATTTCATTTGTTTCAACATAGAAACTAGTCCGTTGGCACGTGTGGGCGATAAATGTTCTTTTAAACCAATTTCATCAATAAAACTAGTGTTTGCATTTATAATGTCTTCAGGTTTCTGATTTGAAAAAACCCGTACTAAAATAGCAACAATTCCTTTGGTAATTATCGCATCACTATCTGCCGTAAATTCCACTTTTTCATCCTTTAGTTCGCTGTGTAGCCAAACTTTACTTTGGCAGCCTTTAATGAGTTTGTCTTCGGTTTTAAGTGATGGATCTATTAAAGGCAACGATTTTCCCAAAGCAATCATATGCTCATAGCGCTCCATCCAGTCGTCAAACAGGGCGAATTCTTCAATTAAATCTTCTTGTATGCTCTGTATGTCTTTCAATCTAATTGGTTGTTTTTACTTTACTGGCTTTTAATAAAACGCTTCGGTCATTTTTAGAAAGAAGTGTAAGTACATCATTTTCTAGTGTATAGGATCCCGTATCTCTCAATGCATTTAATACGTTTCTCTCCACTTTCATAATGTTTTCGTCACAATATTGTTCGGTTACTCCTATAGGGCCAAAATTAAGTGCATATAGGTCTAAGGTGTAATTTCCGAAGTAATCATTACAACCTGCATTGCCACTAACCGAATTGTCCAAAGCTCTAAAAGTGATGCTATTTTCAGACTTGGTTACCTTTTGAGCGCCTGCCATAGTAACGTTATACGTGCCCGAAAGTTGAACCCTTCCAGCGGTGTCTATAACTTTTTTTGTTTCTTCACAGCCCGTAAACAGTAGTGCTGTAAGGACTAGGCTAATTATAATTCTCATAATTTTATTTTTTGTTTGTTAGGTGCAAGATAGCATAATTCTATACCACAAGGTTTTAAAGGAATGTTAACTCAACATTTGCTGTGCTTTCTTCACACCAGCAACCAGTTTGTCTACTTCTTCTTTTGTGTTGTAAAAAGCAAACGAAGCACGGACCGTACCTGGTATGTTAAAGTAATTCATTATGGGTTGTGCGCAGTGATGTCCCGTACGTACGGCAATGCCCATTTTATCTAAAATAGTTCCTATGTCGTACGGATGGATATTTTCTAGATTAAAGGAAATAACCGAAGTTTTATCGGCTCCAGTTCCATAAATTTTTAGTCCGTTTATTTCTAAAAGTTTTTTGGTAGCATACGCTAACAACTCATGTTCGTGTGCTGAAATTGCATCAAAACCTATTTGGTTTAGGTAGTCTATGGCAGTTCCAAAAGCAATTCCTCCGCAAATATTTGGAGTGCCGGCTTCAAATTTGTGAGGTAGGTCTGCATATGTAGTTTTCTCGAAAGTTACTTCAGAAATCATCTCGCCTCCTCCTTGATAGGGAGGTAGTTTTTTGAGCCATTCCTCTTTTCCGTAGAGCATTCCAACACCTGTTGGCCCACACATTTTATGTGCTGAGGTTACATAGAAGTCTACATTAAGCTTCTGAAGATCTGGTTTTATATGCGAACAGGCTTGTGCTCCGTCAATTAATACCGCTGCATTTACTTGGTGGGCCTTACGAATAATAGCTTCGATTGGGTTTATGGTTCCCAGCGCGTTCGAAATATGATTTACAAAAACCAATCTCGTTTTTTCTGAAAGGATTTTAGCATACGCATCCATATCCAATGTGCCTTTTTGGGTCATTGGGATAACCAATAATTTTGCACCCGTCTTTTCACATAACATTTGCCAAGGCACAATATTACTGTGATGTTCTAGTGCTGAAACGATTATTTCATCTCCTTTTTTTAAGAGGGATGCAAATCCGTTTGCCACCAAATTAATTGCGTGCGTTGTTCCCGAAGTAAAAATAACCTCGTGCGCTTTTTCAATAGTAAAATGCTTTTGAATTTTCCCGCGAGCTTCTTCGTATTTGTCGGTTGCTTCTTGAGATAAAGCGTGTACTCCGCGATGAATATTTGCGTTATAATTTGAGTAATAATCTACAATAGCATCTATTACTACTTGCGGCTTTTGCGAGGTAGCAGCATTGTCTAGATATACCAGAGGCTTGCCATTTACTTCACGACGAAGTATGGGGAAATCTGCTCTTATGGATTTGATGTCAAACATAAATAATTTTTAGAAAGTCTGGTTGAGCTTGCCTCTCGTGCTTTTGCATGCAAACGCGGTCCATGCCTAATGGATAAGAGGTTTTGAATGCAATTGGATTTTACTTATAAAGATCGATTACAATTCAAATCCTAAACTCACACCAATTTTAGTAGCGATAAGTTTGTTGATTCTTGCCTTTAATTCTGGAATTTTTACACTTTCCAAAACGTTGTTCGCAAAAGCATACATTAAAAGTGCTCGAGCTTCTTTTTTACCAATCCCTCTGGATTGAAGATAAAACATAGCGTCTTCATCCAGTTGGCCAATTGTACAACCGTGTGAACAGCGTACATCGTCTGCAAAAATCTCTAATTGTGGTTTGGAATTGATGCTCGCTTTGTCATCTACCAAAATATTGTTGTTTTGTTGAAAAGCATCTAATTTCTGCGCATCTTTTTCAACATATATTTTTCCGTTAAAAACTCCTGTGGAGCTTTCGGCAAAAATACCTTTGTAATCTTGATGGCTTTCGCAATTGGGAGCTATATGATGCACCAAGGTATTGTGATCTACGTGCTGCTTTCCTTCAATAATAGTAATTCCGTTTAAAGTGCTGTCACAACGCTCACCTTTTTGATAAAAATTGAGGTTGTTTCTAATAAGCTTTCCGCCAAAAGAAAATGTATGCACGCGGCAATGGCTTTCTTGTTCCTGCGAAATATACGTACTATCTATCAAGGAAGCTGAATCCGTATCATTCTGAATTTTATAATAATCTACAAACGCTCGCTTTTCAGCAAAAATCTCGGTCACGCTGTTGGTAAGCACCTGGTTTTTATTCAAGCTCTGGTGACGTTCTATAACTTGTACGTGAGCATTCTCGCCAACAACAATTAAGTTTCTTGGTTGAAGGAGCATTGCGGCTTCGCTTCCAGTAGAGAAATTAATAATTTCAATAGGTTTTTCAACTTCTTTATGCTTTGGAATATGGATGTATGCACCTTCTTTGGCAAACGCAGTATTTAAAGAGGTTAAGCTATCTTTTACCGCGGTTTTATTAAAATATGCCTCAATCACAGCCTTGTATTTAGGCTTATTTAATGCAGATGATAACAAACAAACGTCTAAAGAGTCATGTGTGGTATCTGAAAGAAACGAGTTGTAAACTCCATCTACAAAAACCAATTTGTATGTATCTATATCGTGTAAAAAATACTTACGAACATCTTTAAGTTCTATGTTTCGCTCGTTATTTGGAAAAATGCTATAGTCGTTTTTAAGCAATGCATTTAACGAAGTATATTTCCAGGCTTCTTCCTTTTTAGAAGGGAACCCCTTTTCTTCAAAAACTTTTATCGCATCACTGCGTAGGTCATGAATAGGAGAGTCGTCTTCTAAATGGTCTTCAAAAGCGATGTATGATGCTACTAATTTTTCTTTTAAACTCATATTTTTTTAATTCCAAAATTCAAATTCCAAATTTCAAACACACTCGCCATCGAAGATAGCTGAGTGGTTTGAGACACGAAAATAGTACCGAAGCTATTTTACCAGTTCTTCTTTAATCCAGTCATAACCTTTTGCTTCAAGCTCTTTTGCCAGTTCTTTAGTGCCAGATTTTACTATTTTACCGTTCATAAGTACGTGAACAAAGTCTGGAACAATATAATCTAACAAACGTTGGTAGTGCGTAATAAGAATTACGGCGTTGTCCTTGGTCTTTAGTTTGTTAACTCCATTGGCAACAACCTTAAGAGCATCAATATCTAGTCCAGAATCGGTTTCATCCAAGATGGCTAATTTTGGCTCCAGCATAGCAAGTTGAAAAATCTCGTTGCGTTTTTTCTCACCTCCCGAAAAACCTTCGTTTAGAGAACGTGATAAGAACTTACGGTCAATTTCCAACAATTCGGCTTTTTCTTTTATTTTCTTCAGCATTTCGCCAGCGGGCATATCGGGTTCGCCTTTTGCCTTCCGGTTTTCGTTGATAGCAGTTTTAATAAAGTTGGTCACCGATACGCCAGGAATTTCAATAGGATACTGAAAAGACAAGAACAGTCCTTTGTGAGCGCGCTCTTCAGGATCTAATTCTGAAATATCTTCTCCTTCAAAAACGATGTTTCCTTTTAAAATTTCAAATTCTTCTTTACCAGCGATTACCGAAGCCAAGGTGCTTTTGCCAGAACCGTTTGGTCCCATAATAGCGTGTACTTCGCCTGGATTTACCTCTAGGTTGATTCCTTTTAGTATTTCTTTTTCTTCAACTCCTGCGTGCAGGTTTTTTATCTGTAACATATTTTTATTCTCAGTCGTTAATTCAATTCCCGAAGTTGTCTTACGGGTGTTTAGCAGCCTTAGTTAGAACTATCGGCCTCTTTTTTGTCTACTAATTTAATATCAGCTTCAGAAGGGGTGTCGCTTACGCTAACAATTTCGGTAATGGTAAGAACTTCGTCCCAACCTTCGGTGCCTTCTGTTTTATTTGCCAATGTTCCTTTTACTATTACTGGCACCATATCATAATCATCCTTCTTAATGGGTGCTACTTTTTCTTGAAGTTCTGTGGCCATTTCATCTAGTGTAATTCCGTAAATAAAGGTATCTCCTTTAAGGACTGCACCATCTGCTACATATATAAATTCACCTTCGTATTGCGGATCATTACTCGTTTTAGCGGTTTCATTTTTACAAGCAGCTACACTTACTGTAATTGCTAAAAGGAAAAGGATTTTTTTCATTTTAATACAAAATTTAAGGTTATTGATTGTTGCTTATCCTACGGAGCCTTCTAGTGAAATTTCCAATAATTTTTGTGCTTCTACAGCAAATTCCATAGGGAGTTTGTTGAGTACTTCTTTGCTAAAGCCATTAACAATAAGTGCGATGGCTTTTTCGGTATCTATACCACGCTGGTTGCAATAAAATATTTGGTCTTCACCAATTTTACTGGTGGTGGCTTCGTGTTCAATTTTAGCAGTTTTGTTTTTTGCTTCAATATATGGGAAGGTGTGTGCTCCACAGGCATTCCCCATTAAAAGTGAATCACATTGCGAGAAATTTCTGGCATTGTCGGCACGAGAATTAATTTGTACCAAACCACGATAACTATTCTGCGATTTTCCTGCTGAAATTCCCTTACTAATAATAGTGCTTCGTGTGTTTTTTCCTAAGTGAACCATCTTAGTACCCGTATCTGCTTGCTGGTAGTTATTGGTTACTGCAATAGAGTAAAACTCTCCAATACTGTTATCACCTTTAAGGATACAACTTGGATATTTCCACGTTACGGCACTTCCTGTTTCTACTTGTGTCCAAGAGATCTTAGCATTTTTCTCGCAGATTCCTCTTTTTGTTACAAAGTTAAAAACGCCACCCTTTCCTTCTTTATTTCCCGGGAACCAGTTTTGAACAGTTGAGTATTTTATTTCGGCATCGTCCAAAGCAACGAGTTCTACCACTGCGGCGTGTAATTGATTTTCATCACGGCTAGGTGCTGTACAACCTTCCAGATAGCTTACGTAGCTCCCTTCGTCTGCAATTACCAGCGTTCTTTCGAACTGTCCTGTGCCTGCTTGATTGATTCTAAAATAGGTGGAAAGCTCCATAGGGCAACGAACCCCTTTTGGAATATAACAAAACGAACCGTCACTAAACACAGCGCTGTTTAAGGCTGCATAAAAATTATCTTTTTGTGGCACAACGGTTCCTAAATATTTTTTAACGAGTTCTGGATGTTCTCTAATGGCTTCAGAAATACTCATAAATATAATTCCTTTTTCGCCTAAGGTCTTCTTGAAAGTTGTTGCTACTGAAACAGAATCTACCACAATATCCATGGCGACATTATTCATTTTCTTCTGTTCATCTACAGAAATACCCAACTTTTTATACATCGCTAAAAGATCTGGATCTACATCGTCTAATGTTTTATTTGGATCTATAGTTTTTGGTGCAGAATAATAAGCGATCGCTTGAAAATCTGGTTTTTTATAATGAACATTAGCCCATTCTGGCTCTACCATTTTTTGCCAATATCGAAATGCCTCTAAGCGCCACTCCGTCATCCACTCTGGCTCTTGCTTCTTATGGGAAATTGCACGCACAATATCCTCGTTTAAACCTACGGGGAATGTTTCAGATTCTATATCGGTATAAAATCCGTATTCGTACTCTTTTGTTTCGAGTTCTTTCTTTAAATCATCTTCAGTATACTTACTCATAGTTTCGTATTCAGAGTTTAAAATTTAAAATTCAATATTTTGAATTATTTAAACTTACTTCCTTTTAATTCAGTTTTTGGAGCTAATTTATAAAACCTCCAATGTATTTGCGCAACGCAATATTTCAATAGATCTGTTCGAGCGCAGTCTGGGTTACAATTCAATCCTATCTATAACGAAAAAGATTCCCCACACCCGCAAGTTCTATTTGCGTTCGGATTATTAAAAACAAAACCTTTGCCGTTTAAGCCACCGCTAAATTCCAACGTTGTGCCTACTAAGTACAAAAAGCTTTTTTTGTCTACAGCTATTTTTACCAGGTTGTCTTCAAAAAGTTTGTCGTTTTCACCTAATTTATCATCAAAATTAAGTTCATAAGATAGTCCAGAGCAACCACCACTTTTTACGCCTACGCGCACATAGTCGTTTGTTACATTAAAGCCTTCCTCACTCATTAACTGCTCTAGCTTTGTTTTGGCTGTATCGCTAACTTTTATCATACCTTAGAATTATTCTAAATTAGAGTGCAAATATACGCTAAATACGGCGTTTAACCATAGAGGATATTTTAAATAATCTTATGGCGTTATAGGGAATACTAATCTAGACTGCTGAAATTTTTTATGGGAAAAATAGTACTGAAAATATTACTCTTTAAAATCTGGATTATTTATAAAAGAGTCGTCGGAAAGAGAGAGTAGAAAAGCTTTAAGATCTGCTTTGTCTTCATCGGTAAGTTGTACGCCGCCCTGACTAATGGTTTTCATTAAAGGGTCTATAGTTTCTGAAAAAACAAGTCCTTCACTGTAATGGTTTATTACCTCTTCTAGAGTAGCAAAACGTCCATCATGCATATAGGGAGCTGTAAATTTTAAATTACGAAGCGACGGACTTCTAAAAAGACCGAATTCTCTTGGATCGCCACTTATATTTCCTAAACCTAAATCATCAAATTCGGAATCTAAACCGTTGTTATGAAAAGCATTGTCTGTCCATAACGGATTTGCAGGGAGTCCGTGGCAGTGAAAACAATCTCCACGACTCTCGTCCAAAAAAACATTGAGTCCGTTTTGTTCCTGGGGTGTTAATTCGATGCTTCCCAATTGCGCTTGATCGAATCTTGAATTTGCTGAAACAAAGGTTCTTACAAATTGTGAAATAGCCATGGTAACCAATGTAGAGTCTATGGTTTGAGTGCCAAAGGCATCTCCAAATAGCGTAGGATACTCGCTAGAGCTTTGTAGTGTATTTGCTACATTGGGCCAGGTATTGGCCATCTCAATTGGATTGGTAACGGGTCCAAGCATTTGGTTTTCCAGTGAGTTTGCACTTCCGTCCCAATTAAATTTTTCTCCGTAATTGAAGGCTAAATTTTGTAAAGGCATCGAGTTTCTGAAGCCTTGCTCACCAGTAATTCCAATACTAAATTGGCGAGCGTCTGAAAACCCTTGTTGCGGTATGTGACAAGAAGCACACGCTATGGTGTTGTCTGCGGAGAGACGGGTGTCAAAAAATAATTTTTTCCCTAAGGCAATCCCTTCCACAGTTTGAGGGTTGTTATCCGGGATTACGGGAGGTAAAATTTGACCGTTAAAAATAGCTGGAACTTCTAATGGAGCTGGTGTGGCACTATACTGAACACCATCGTCACTGTCTTTACAGGAGATGAAGAAAAATACTGCCAACAGGCTACTGAAAATCCCTAGCTTTTTCATTACATTATTATTGTGAAACGGTTCCTAAATTAAAAACGCCATTAGATCCATTCTCATTCATATCTATTTGAAGATTGAAATTAGGCATCATCACAGAATTATTAATGTTTAGATCCCAAGTATTAGGATTTTTGAACCATTCTGCTGCATTCATTTGTACCTCTACAGTAGTTGAGTTTCCTACGGTAACAGTTCCTAGATTTACTACAAATGAAGTGTCTTGAGTAGATTCTAACGTGCCATCCGCCGGAGGTAATGTGGTGTGTTTATTTGCTCGTATGGTGTGGTATTGAAACGTTTTCGTTTCAGCTATTTCATTTAAAAAAGTTCCTTCCATACGCATGTAATGGTAACCACCTCCAAGAGGCATGGGAACAGACCAGGATCCGTCTGAAGAATTTAAGTCTGGATATCCGCCAGTTTTATCATTATCCTCATCGTCAAAACCAAAAGTAAATGAAACTTCATAGTCCCCTTCTGGAATTTCAATATCAGGAGTAAAAGTAGCATTAGTCCCGTTACGCGCATCTATTAAACTATAATCTCCTGCATCGTACACAGTTCCGTCTTGTGCTGTAAAGGTAATATCTGAAATTAAGTACACCAATTTCGATAGTTTTAGCATGGTGTTATTGGCATTAAGGTAGGTAGTAGTCTGGTAATCTGCATTAGCAATGCGATCTCCATCCCAATATTGCGTAAATTGAAAGTCTACCGTTACTGGATCTGGTTCTGTAGTTGTCTTGCTGTCGTCGTCGTTGTTACAGCTAAACAATACTGCTCCTGTAACCAATAAAAGGGCAATTTTCTTCATTTTTCTTTATTCAATTTTTATTAATAATACATCTTTATTTCCTTTATTGGAGTTAAAATCTCCGTTGTTACTTTCGGTATTTCCTGTAATAACTATACTACCGTCAGCGGCTTGAGTAACACCTTTACCAAAATCTAGAGCGCTTCCTCCCATATTTTTTTGTCCTAGCATCACGCCATCTTTATCAATGAGTAATAACCAGGCATCGTTAACGCCATAATTATTGGTAAGGTCTACATCGTTACTTCTGCTTGAAGAAACCACTGCAAAGGAACCGTCTGCAAGGGCAACTACGTCTCTGGCAGATTCAAATTGAGTCCCGCCATAGGCCTTAGACCATAGTATGGAACCAGATTGGTTAATTTTTACTACCCAGACATCTGCATTGCCAATTGGGTTTTCAACGTCTACGTCACTACTTCTCGTATCCCCAACTAACAAATAATTACCGTCCAGGGTTTTGGTCATGGCGTAAACTAAGTCTATTTCAGTACCACCAAAATTTTTCCTCCAAATTATATTACCATTTTTATCTATATTGATAATCCAATAATCGTATGCGCCAATATTGGAAGTAATGTCCACATCATTACTATCTGAGCTTCCCAAAATTATAAATCCTCCAGACGGCGTCTCTACTGCATCGTAGGCGGTATCTGTGAAGGTCCCACCATAGTAACGGCTCCATTCTCTTTCTCCTAGACTATCTAATTTTAGAACCCAATAATCCCCACCTGCGTGATTGCCGCTTACGCGTCCAACGTTTCCTTCTCCTCCGCTTGCTGTTACGTCCAAAACTCCCAGAAGTAAATAGCCTCCATCCAATGTTGGAACAACGTTATAAGCAAGGTCGTTACCGGAATACCCATATGTTTTTTCCCAAATTAAATTACCGGAACTAGATATTTTAAAAATCCACATGTCATTAAATCCTGCATTTCCAGACGTAATGTCTCCGTCCGAGCTTCTGGTAAATCCTGAAATAACATACCCTCCATCTCGTGTTTTAGCAATGTTGGTCCCTTCGTCTTCTGCAGAGCCACCATAGGTTTTACTCCATTGTGTTACTCCTTGAGCGTCGGTTTTTAATATCCATACATCTACATCATCAGTGGTTTTGTCTGTGATATCGCCATTGGTACTTTTTGTTGAACCCAGAATAACAAACCCTCCATCTGCAGCTTGTACAATGGCAGCCCCATCGTCTAAATTGCTTCCTCCAAGATTTTTGGCAAATGCAAGATTTAAGGTAGGCTCAATAGGTTCGTCATCCTCATTATCCTGTTCCTCCTGCATTTCTTCAGAAGGTGTGTCATTTTTGCTACATGAAGTAAATGCGACAAAAGAAAGGAAAAGTAGGGGTGCTATAAATTGCTTTAATAAAGACATACTATTAGTTAACGATTAATTTTTGATTTGTTGTATAGTTGATTTTTACTAAGATACATTTCAGTTTCTAGTTGATTAACTGAAATTTTATCAGTAAGAAAGCTATTTATTTTTAAAGAAATGCCTGTTGTCCTAAGAGATTAAAAATTTCAAAAGTATATGTTAGTTTTACGTATCAAAAATATGTAATAAGTGCTAATTGTTAGATCCTCTCAAATCAATTAGCACTAATTACCTGTCGTGATTATGTGATTATACGTACTATTTTTTAATGATTCTCTTAGCTACTTGGTTGTTTACTAGTACAAAGTAAATCCCATTCGAAAATTGGGAAACATCAATTGTTTTGGTTTTAACATTCAGATTTTCTTCAGCCCAAAGTTGCTTTCCTAACATGTCTACTACTTGTAGTGACGTAATTGCGAGGTTTTCAGAAGAAATGTGTACTACATTGCTTGCTGGATTAGGGAATAAAGACAGGCCGCTATCCAGTGAGTTTTCTTCAACTCCTAACGGAACTTCAACGGCAAGTTGGAACGTACAGCTGCCTGTATTACCAGATGCATCGGTACTTTCAAAAGTAATAAAGTAATTGCCTTGCGGTAACTGACTGCCGGCTGCTAGATCTTGAGAAATTGATAGTCCTGTACTGCAATTATCAACCGCAGTTACATTTCCAGCTGTTACGTAATCTGGTAGTGTGTAAAAATTTTGGCCTGGATCAAACATTACTTGTTCATTTGTAGGACAGGAAAGCGTAGGTGCTAATTCGTCTATAACTGTTACCGTACCTGTGCAAAAATCACGATTTCCAAACTCATCATACACTTCAAGTTCTACTGTATTGGCCCCTAGTTCGGAACAATCAAAAAATTTGTCACAAGCTAAGAAATATATATTTCCGCCATTATCTGTTGAGCCTCCATCCAGATCTTCTGGATTTAAAGTTGCCATCCCATTGGCATCTAAAGAAACTGTAGTTGTTCCACATACAGCAGTTGGCGGTGTGTTTTCATAGGTTGAAGATTTTACGAGAAGAAAACCTCTGTTAATATCACTAATAACAATGTTTCCACTTTCGAAATAAGGATATACACTCCAGGCACCACTAAAGCTGGCGTTGTTGTTGGCTGGGTAAGAATCGAAAAAACCTTCTTCGGCTATATTCCCATTTGCGATGTCTGAGATGTCAATTACGCGAAGTCCAGCACGATAATTGGCTATATAAAATTTTGCTCCTTTAGTGTATCCATTGTGGTCTATAGCAGGCGTAGGGCCTGAATATTCGAAACTAAGCGATGGATTGTCTAGATCTGTAAAATCGAAAATAATAGAACGTGTATTTCCACCATTATCAAGTTCGTCTACTTCATCCCCTAGAATAAAAAAGCTTTGGTCTTCTGTAAACCATCCTTGGTGCGTATAAGAAGTGTTTGGATATGTTACGGAAGAAATACTAATGGGATTAGACTTGTCTGTGATATCAGCTATAATTACTTCACTCGCATTACTCCCAATTAAAATTTCTCTCCCATTATAGTCTGGGTCTGGACCACAGTAAGTCACGATTTGAGCATCGTGGCTATAGTTGTCCATGCCGTAGCCACCTTCCTGAACTGGGTTTAGAGGGTTCTGTATGTTTATAAATATGGGGCCTCCATTAAAAGCATTTGCACCTACTGGGTAGGCATATCCTGTGTCTTCGTTTATTACAATGTTGTGCGCACTTCCAAAACCATTAAAATGTGCGTCCTCTGTAAAAGTAACAGGAGGCGCTGGGACATTTCTAAGTCTGGTTAGATCAAAAACCTGCATTCCGTGTCCACCTGCCTCACTAACTACAAAAGCATAGTTATTGTAAACTTTAACATCTCTCCAAGAACTCGAACTTGTATGTGTAGGAAGTTTTCCTAAGTATACAGGACTAGTGGGATTGCTAATATCTATAAAAGCAGTTCCATTGTTAAGTCCTATTATGGCGTACTCGTTACCATTTGTAGGATCTGTCCATCCCCAAGAATCATTTCCAGCACTGGCGCTCATGGCTCCAAGATCGATAGCACTTTGAAGACCGTAACCGTCGCAAGGATACGGACCAGCAGATCCTCCAGAACAAGGTGTCTGGGCAATTGAAATAGTAGTAAAAAGTAAAAAACTAGAAAGTAAAAAGTGTTTCATAAGTAGAAAATGGGATTAAGTTTTAAGATTTTGAAACGTCAGTAAAAAATATAAATTGTGTTGAAAAATGCAATAAAAGTTAAATTCTATCTAATGTTTACACCGTTTTATTGCCTAATGTTGCAAATATAGCATTTATTTGACTTAATTAAATAAAATTGAGTGTCAATATCACTGATTGTTACGTGTTTATTTTCAAAATAAGGAAACATACACCAAGCCCTATTAAAAGATGTTCTGTTGTTTTTTTGTAATTGCTTTAAAGAGGCAATTTCATTTAAATTTATACAAGAAATAGTTAGGATATAAAGACCAGCGGTATAATTCGATGCGCCATAAAAATTCAGACCAAATTGTCAAGCATCAATTTCCCTCCCGAACCTTTAGTGCTATGAATGGTATTTAGATCTATCGTATGGTAAGTTTATGTTGCTATGCGGATAGATACCACCCGAAAGCCCTTTTATACAAGACGCTGGAAGCTTAAAATCTGCTGGTGACATTTGTAGTAAATCCTCCTCTCATTGCATGGTCATTTTCAATAGCACAAGATTTACTACTATATGCCAATCCTTAGTACTACACATGCTACAAAAAAGCAATGACTAGAAGTAAAAGAATTTTTTTACAACCTGATTATTTAAAAATTTACAAAAGAGGCAATGTGCTTCTCCAATTTTTAAATTACAACCTATTGCCGTCGTGGTTTATAAATGAAGCCGTATTTTTGCACTCAAATATCCAAAATAGTACTCATGTTCGATAATAAAGATACTGCTACCACTCCCATTTCCTCATTAGGGGAATTTGGACTTATTGATCATCTCACCAAACATTTCAGCATACAACATAAAACTACCATCAAAGGTATTGGTGATGATGCTGCTGTGATTGTTGCTGGAAAGAACAAACAACTGGTTGTTACTACAGATATGTTGGTGGAAGGGGTGCATTTTGACCTTTCTTACATGCCTTTAAAACATTTAGGATACAAAGCCGTGATGGTAAATCTATCCGATGTGTTTGCTATGAACGCAACGGCAAAACAAATTACCGTTTCTGTGGCAGTATCCAATCGGTTTCCAGTGGAAGCCATGGAAGAATTATACGCAGGGATTCAAGCAGCAGCAGAAATATATAAAGTAGATGTAATAGGTGGAGATACCACGTCATCCACTTCGGGACTTATTATAAGCATTACGGCAATTGGAGAAGCAGCTTCGGACAAAATTACGTACAGAAGCGGCGCTAAAGAAAATGACTTACTAGTGGTTACGGGCGATTTAGGTGCGGCGTATCTGGGACTTCAGGTTTTGGAACGTGAACGACAAGTGTTTAAAGTAAATCCCAATGCACAGCCCGATTTAGAAAACTATACGTATTTAATTGAACGACAGTTAAAGCCGGAAGCCAGAAAAGATATTCCCGTGTTGCTTGATGAATTAGGCGTACAGCCTACGTCGATGATAGATGTTAGTGACGGACTGTCCAGCGAAATTATCCATATTTGTAAAAGCTCTAATGTGGGTTGTAATTTATATGAAGAT
Organism: Rasiella sp. SM2506; assembly: GCF_050859505.1. Classification (GTDB taxonomy): domain Bacteria; phylum Bacteroidota; class Bacteroidia; order Flavobacteriales; family Flavobacteriaceae; genus Marinirhabdus. The sequence continues at coordinate 1,290,782 of NZ_CP193934.1, forward strand.
AAAATACCGTTGGACCCACAGGTAATTTCTACCTGTGAAGAGTTTAATATGGACAGTACAACCATTGCCTTGAGTGGAGGAGAAGATTATGAATTGCTGTTTACTGTAGCTACTGAAGATTTTGCTAAAATACAAGCCAATCCACATCTTTCGGTAATTGGACATATGACAAAGGCTAGTGAAGGCATGCACTTAATCACAAGAGCGAATACCAAAATTGAATTAATCGCTCGTGGATGGAATGCACTGGATACGGAAGAATCTACAGCATAACCGTTGCCATATCTTAGCTGAAAGAAGTAAAACTTTGGTCATTCTTTTTCCAGTATTTTGCTATACTTCACAAACTTTTTGCAGCCATTTTTAGTCTTTTGCTGTTTCCATATAGAACACTCAAAACTCTTTTAATTCAGCTATTATGAATGGTAATAAATTTCATTTATCCTAAGTCCAATGCGCTGATTTAAAATAGTTTTATTGACTTTATGCAGGAATTTATGCAGGAATTTTTTGCATTTTCTTTTCATAAAACGAAGCTAACGCATTATTCGCATTGCGAATCTTTAAAGTTAAGATTTCAACACTGCCTTGCATATTGTCTGCAACCTCTTTTTTGCAATGTACACAAGTGTATTCATTCACATGGTCCGTTACCTTTCGGCTTATAACGTAGTCGTGACCAAATGTTGCGCAAACTAAGCTCAACAATGAGAATGGAGAAGTGGGGAATTTATCCATAATAGTTCAGTTTTTTTTGTTGTTAGACGATAAATGTAAACTTTTTTATGAATAATAACGATTAAACGCAGTTATTTTCGATGAAATGCACAATTTTATTTAATTTGTTAAAATTTGCCAAATGACTCATGTGGCCCCCTTCTAGTTCAAAAAGCTTGGTATTACTGTTCTTAGCGACAATTTTACATTCTTGTATAGGTAAAATGGGATCTTCAGTGCCACAGATCATAAATTTCGGTTTCGGGAAATTTTTTAGTACAGCGGTCCTATCTTTTCGGTCTTTCATGCCTGAAATTGTAGCAGTTATCCCTTCAGCAGTCATCTCTAATGCCTCAGTTTTAAGTTGTTCAATTTCAGATGGAAACTTCTCACGGGTAGCTTCAGCAAACAAATTGCTAATAGCCATACTCACAAAAGCATCTTTAGCTTTGGGAACCAACTGTAGAGCACGTTCACGGTTTAGTTTTCGTTCTTTGGAATCTTCGGCAGGCGTGGAATTAAGCAATACTAGTTTTTCTAATTGGTGCGGAACTAATTCTGCCATCGCCATTGCCACATAACCTCCCATAGAATGACCTATTAGGGTACATGTTTTAATGTCCAGATGCACTAATAAGGCACTGCTTATTTCAGCAAACAATTCCATAGAATGTATGCCTGAAACAGTTGTGCTTTTTCCGTGACCAGGAAAATCCAATGTAATTACTCTGTGTGTTTTGTAGAATGTTGGGGCAATTTTCGACCACATAGTACTACTCTCCAGAAAGCCGTGCAACAATAGAATTGCTGGACCAGAACCTTCACTGGTGTAATAAATGGAGGAGTTGTTGTGGTGGAAAATCATTTTTATATCTTCGGGGGCGTTTATACGCCACAAAAATGAAGCATAACTTAAAGAGAGACTAATTTTCACTTAAACTTTATATGGATTTTAACAAACAGACTTATTTAACCGCCTTTGCGCTGTTCTCATTATTCTTTGGAGCCGGAAATTTAATTCTCCCTCCCTTTTTGGGCTACAATGCAGGTGAGGATTGGTTTTGGGTATTGTTGGGTTTTGGAATCTCCGCTGTTGTTATTCCCATCATGGCAATATATGGCTATGCGCGAATCCAAGGGACGATGCTGGATTTTGCAAAAAAGATTTCTCCTGCCGTGGCGTTGGTGTATTGTGTGATTGTGTATGCTATTTCGGTTGCATTGCCCGCTCCCAGAACGGCTTCGGTTACCTACGAAATGGCCGTGCAACCCTATTCTGAATTGTCTTCTCTATGGTTAAGTACTATCTATTTTGCCATAGTGCTCGTATTTGTTTTAAACCGAACAAAAATCATTAGCCTCATTGGTAAATTTCTAACACCTTTCATAATCATCCTGCTATTGTGTATAATAGGTATTGGTCTTTTTGGGGATGCTGAAGCCATGAAAGCTTCCATTTTCGATAACGGACTCTCTGCTGGAATTCTGGAAGGGTATCAAACTTTTGATGCCATTGGTGGTGTCGTGGTGGGAGGAGTGATAGTGATCTCTCTGGCTCTACAAGGAAAATATAATTACGAAGAAAAAAAGAAAATGATTGCCAAATCGGGATTGCTGGCAGGAATTGGTCTTTTCGCTATCTACGGCGGGCTCATAGCGCTAGGTGCTTATTATAGCGCAACCCTACAGGTTGAAAACCGAACCGAATTATTACAGCTTTTAAGTACAAGTACCTTAGGAAAAATAGGAACCGCGTTTTTAGGAATTTTGGTAGCCTTGGCGTGTTTTACCACGGCAGTTGGTATTATTACAGGAACTTCAGATTTTGTAAAAGGACTTTGTAAAAACTCACAAACAGCATACATAATTACAGCAGTCTTGGGCTGTGTACTGGGCGTAGCGATTGGCCAATTTGACGTACATTATATTATAGACATCGCCTTGCCAGCTTTAATGTTTATCTATCCCATTACCATTGTCCTTATTATATTAAATACATTGCCAGAACGTTTTGCCTCTACTACGGTATTTAGAGCCGTAGCCTTAGTTACCTTTCTTTTTAGCATCCCAGATTTTTTAGGATTTTTTATTGCAGAAGACTCCGTAAACGCATTAAAAGAATACATTCCATTATCTAAGTACAGTATGGGTTGGGTATTGCCTGCTTTATTTGTTTTCGTTTTGGTGAACCTTTTCGAGTTATTTCGAGGAAGGAATACCGGAGAAATTACAGCTAAGTAAATAGACTCCGTTGGTATTTGGGTTTCATTATTATGTGACCCCTCCTTCGTAGAGGTGAATTTTTTTTTAAGAATTCATCAAATCCTCAATCTCCTCCGCCTCAATTGGAATGTTTCGCATCAAGTTAAAAGGCGAGCCACTTTCTTGAATCACTAAATCGTCTTCTAAGCGAATTCCAAAACCTTCCTCTGGGATATAAATCCCTGGTTCCACTGTAAATACTTGGTTGGCTTCCATAGGCTCCCAAAGGATTCCATAATCATGGGTGTCTAAACCAATATGGTGAGAGGTACCGTGCATAAAGTATTTTTTGTAAGCAGGCCAATCTGGATTTTCGTTTTGCACGTCGGCTTTGTCTAGGAGTCCAAGACCTAGGAGTTCGCTGGTCATCAATTTACCAACTTCCACATGGTATGCTGCCCAAAGTGTTCCTGAGACAAGCATATTGGTAGCATCGTTTTTCACACGGTTTACTGCGTTGTATACGTCGCGTTGGCGCTTGGTAAATTTTCCGTTTACAGGAATGGTGCGGCTCATATCACTGCTGTAATTGGCATATTCTGCTCCTGCATCAATTAAAATAAGGTCGCCGTCTTTACATTGTTGGTTGTTTTCAATATAATGAAGCACATTTGCGTTGTTTCCGCTGGCAATAATGGGTGTGTAGGCAAAACCTTTGGAACGGTTTCGTAAGAACTCGTGCATAAATTCGGCTTCAATTTCGTATTCCCAAACGCCTGGTTTTACAAAATCGAGGACGCGACGGAAGCTTTTTTCAGTAATATTACAAGCGGTTTGCATTAAATCCAATTCAATCTGGTCTTTTACAGAGCGCAGTCGTTGTAAGATTGGATTGCTCTTTGCCCAACTGTGTGCAGGAAATTTATCTTTGGTAGCTTTAATAAAACGAGCTTCCCGGGTTTCGGTCTCTACATTGGCGCGGTAATGCTCATTGGTGTTGAAATATACTGTGTCACATTGAGTCATGACTTCATAGAATACCTTGTCGAATTCCTTAAGCCAATACACGGTTTTAATACCGCTGGTTTCCAGGGCTTTTTCTTTGGTCAATTTTTCACCTTCCCAAACGGCAATGTGATCGTTCGTTTCTTTTAAAAATAAAATCTCCCGGTGTTTTGGGTTTGGTGCACCTGGAAATAAAACCAAAATACTCTCTTCTTGATCTACACCACTCAAGTATAGAATATCCCTTGCCTGTTGAAACGGCATGGTGCTATCTGCACTAATTGGATAAATATCGTTGCTGTTGAAAACCGCCAGGCTCGATGGTTTCATCTTTGCCATAAAGTTTTTACGGTTTTTAATGTAAAGGTTTGAAGAGATAGGGTGGTATTTCATGGAAAATTTTATTTTCTTTCCCACAAAGGTGGGAAACTGTTTTAGTATATATTTCTTGTATTCAAAAATACTGAAAATCTTACGGAAAGACCTAGCAGGTTTTGAAAACCTGAAAGGTCTTTATACTCACCTTGCAAACACTCCGCAAATTCACTATTTTGTACCTTCTTAAAAACCCAACCATGAAACAAAAAATTGTCTTTCTTTTTACAGCGCTTTTAAGTGCCGTACTATTTGCCCAGCAGCCTGCAACCTCAGCAAGTGACGTGGAACAAGGCTTGCAACAAAAATCAAAGCTCGCCGAAAATTCCTTAGTTAAAAACCTTCCGTTTAAAAACATTGGCCCTACCATTATGAGCGGTCGTGTGGTAGACCTGGCGGTAAATCCAAACAATCCAATCGAATTTTATGTGGGCTACGCAAGTGGCGGGGTGTGGCATACCAAAAATAACGGAACCACCTTTACACCTATTCTAGATACAAGTGAAACACAAAATGTAGGGAGTTTGGCCGTAGATTGGAAAAATAGTACCATTTGGGTAGGTACTGGAGAAGTAAACGCATCCCGTTCAAGTTATGCCGGAATAGGTTTGCTACAATCTGTAGATAATGGAAAAACTTGGAAAAATATGGGATTGCGGGACAGCCATCATATTTCAAAAATTATTATCAATCCAAACAATCCAGACGAGGTTGTCGTTTCGGCAGTAGGGCGGTTATATTCTACCAATAGTGAACGCGGCGTTTACAAAACTACCGATGGGGGAAACTCATGGAAACAAACTCTTTTTGTAAACGATCAAAGCGGGATTATCGAAATGGACGCAGATCCTAATAATTTCAACTTACTATATGCTTCCTCCTGGGATAAAGACCGTAAAGCGTGGGATTTCCGCGGTAATGGAGCTGGAAGTGGTATTTACAAAAGTACAGATGGTGGTAGCTCGTGGGAAAAAGTGTCAACCCCAGCTAGTGGTTTTCCCACAGGTGATGGTGTAGGTAGAATTGGTCTGGCGGTGTATGATGCCAATACGGTGTATGCCATTCACGATAACCAGGCAAGACGAGCGGACGAAGAAAAGAAAACCGACAATGATGAATTCTCTAAAGAGCAGTTTAAAACGATGACGTCTTCGCAATTCTTAGCGTTGGATGATAAAAAATTAAATGCGTATTTACGAAACAACGGCTTTCAGGAAAAATACAAATCTGATAATGTAAAAAACATGGTGCGCGGTGGAAGTGTAAAGCCAGCAGACTTAGCCAAATATCTTGAAGATGCCAATAGCATGTTGTTTGATACACCTGTTATTGGAGCCGAAGTTTATAAAAGCACCGATGGTGGTAAGTCATGGAATAAAACACACGACGGGTATTTGGACGGAATCTATTACAGCTATGGATATTACTTCGGAAAAATACACGTAGACCCTTCTAACAAAGATGGGATTTATATCTATGGAGTTCCTATCCTGAAATCTAAAGACGGTGGAAAAACATTTACATCTATTTCGGCTCCCAACGTACATGCAGACCATCACGCGTTGTGGATTAATCCAAAGATGCCAGGTCATCTTATTAATGGAAATGACGGTGGCGTGAACATAACTTATGATGATGGTGCAAATTGGATTAAGAACAATCAGCCAGCTGTTGGACAATTTTATGCCATCAATGTAGATAACGAAGAGCCTTACAATGTGTACGGTGGTTTGCAGGATAACGGTGTATGGGTTGGCGCTCATACTGCTGAAGAAAATCCTGGTTGGATGCAGGATGGTAAATATCCGTATGATTTTATTATGGGGGGTGACGGAATGCAAATTCAGATTGATAATCGGGATAGTGATATAGTCTACACGGGATTTCAGTTTGGGAACTACTTTAGATTAAACCGAAAAACAGACGAAACTACCTATATCCAGCCCAAACATGAACTGGGTGAAAATCCATATCGTTTTAATTGGCAAACACCTATTTTATTAAGCTCTCATAATCAGGATATTTTATATTTGGGCGGCAATAAATTAATGCGTTCCATGAATCAGGGAACCGATTGGCAAGCCATTTCACCAGATCTAACCCATGGCGGTAAGAAAGGAAATGTAGCGTATGGGACCTTAGCGAGTATATCAGAATCTCCTTTTCAATTTGGATTGCTCTACACGGGAAGTGATGATGGATTGGTGCAGGTTTCCAAAGATGGCGGCGCTTCGTGGCAAAATATTTCTGCTACATTTCCAAAAGATTTGTGGGTAAGTCGCGTGATAGCTTCAGAACATAAAAAAGAACGGGTATATGTAACCTTGAATGGATACCGATGGGACGATTTTAAACCCTATGTATATATGAGTGATACGTATGGGGTAACCTGGAAAAATATTTCCAATAACCTACCCACTTCACCTGTGAATGTGATTAGAGAAGATCCTGAAAACGAGCAGGTGCTCTATTTGGGAACCGACAACGGTGCCTATGTTTCCTTTAATCAGGGAGAGTCTTGGGAGACGTTTGCTGAAGGATTGCCAAATGTAGCTGTACACGATCTTGCCATTCAAAAGCGGGATAAAGACCTGGTAGTGGGTACGCACGGTCGCTCTATTTATGTGGCAGATATTGCTTTGTTACAACACATCTCTTCAGAGAGAATGAACGATTTGCTGTTGGCCGAACTTCCTTCTATGCGGGTTTCGAGACGTTGGGGCAGTTCTGGTTTTAATGCATTTGGGGACTTTATGAATGAGCCTTCGGTGCAACTTCAGGTATATGCCCCTGCGAGTGGCACTGCTGAAATTTTAGTAACAACTGAAGAAGGAGCCGAGGTACATTCACTTAAAGCGGAAGTTAAAAAAGGAGTGAATATTATTGAATATGACGTAAGCCTTTCAGCAAAAGGGAAAAAAGCACTGGAAAATAAAGACCTGAAAATTTCTCAAGCCGATAACGGAGTGACATATCTCCCTAAAGGAATGTATAAAATAAAAGTGATGATGAACAGTAAAGTTGCTTCCCAACCGTTTGAATTAAAATAGAACCCTACCATCTTTGGCCTGTTTAATCATAGTGGAGCAAGTTTAAACAAAATTTAACTTCATATTGGTTCTAAATTACCATATTACGGCTCTCAATGTTTGTATGAATGCATTGTGAGCCGTATTTTTGTAGTTCAAAATTTTGAAAACACAACCATAATGGGAATAATATCCTCTTCCATCGCCAGAAAAGTTGCCATGGCACTTTCAGGCCTGTTCTTAGTTTTCTTTTTAGGACAACATTTTACCATAAATCTAACTTCTGTTATTGATCCAGACACATTCAATAATTGGTCCCATTTTATGGGTACTAATTTGCTGGTGCAAGCAGTATTGCAACCCATTTTAATTTTCGGAGTTGTTTTTCACTTTGTGATGGGTTTTATTCTGGAAATTAGAAATCGAAACGCGCGAGCGATTAAATATAAATCCTATAAAGGAAATACCAATTCAACTTGGGCTTCCAGAAATATGATTATTTCAGGGCTTGTAATTTTAGCTTTTTTAGGACTGCACTTTTACGATTTTTGGGCGCCAGAACTGAATGTAAAATACTTCAAAGGAGATATGAGTGGTCTTTTAGATCCCGATAATGTAAACTCTGGTTTTAGGTACTATGAAGAACTAGTTCATAAATTTGAAAACCCTGTTCGCGTAGGACTGTATGTACTTGCTTTTATACTGTTAGCAGTTCACTTATGGCACGGCTTTGCGTCGTCTTTTCAGAGTGTTGGATTTAATAACAAATACTCGAAAGCATTGACCAAGTTTGCCAAAGTATATGCAATTGTGATTCCTGCGGGATTCATTTTCATTGCAGTATACCTTCATTTAAATCAACTTCCACATTAAAAACGTTCGCTATGTCAATATTAGATGCTAAAATACCCGAAGGACCCTTAGCCGAAAAGTGGACCAATCATAAAAACAACATTAACCTTGTAAATCCAGCGAACAAACGTAATATAGACGTAATTGTTATTGGAACTGGCTTGGCAGGAGGTAGTGCAGCAGCAACTCTGGCAGAGTTAGGGTACAACGTAAAAACATTCTGCTATCAGGATTCTCCGCGTCGTGCACACTCCATCGCAGCACAAGGAGGAATTAATGCAGCAAAAAATTATCAGGGAGATGGAGATAGTAATTACCGGTTATTTTACGATACTGTAAAAGGTGGCGATTACCGTTCTCGTGAGGCAAATACCTATCGTCTTGCTGAGGTTTCGGCAAACATTATTGACCAATGTGTAGCACAAGGAGTTCCTTTTGCACGCGAATATGGTGGAATGTTAGACAACCGCTCCTTTGGGGGTGTTCTGGTTTCAAGAACCTTTTATGCAAAAGGACAAACCGGACAACAATTGTTGTTGGGAGCATATAGCGCCATGAATCGCCAGATTAACCGTGGAAAAATAAAGCCTTACAATCGTCATGAAATGCTGGACATTGTAAAGATAGACGGTAAAGCGCGCGGAATTATTGCAAGAGATTTAGTAACCGGCGAGATTGAAAGACACAGTGCTCACGCAGTAGTATTGGCAACTGGTGGCTACGGAAACGTATTTTACCTTTCTACCAATGCCATGGGAAGTAATGTAACAGCAGCCTGGAAAGCACATAGAAGAGGCGCTTTTTTTGCGAATCCTTGTTACACACAAATTCACCCTACCTGTATTCCGGTTTCTGGAGATCACCAGTCTAAATTAACATTAATGTCCGAGAGCTTACGAAACGACGGACGTATTTGGGTACCTAAGAAAAAAGAAGATGCCATAGCTATTCGCGAAGGCAAAAAGAAACCTACCGAGCTTAGCGAAGAAGAAAGAGATTACTACCTGGAGCGTCGTTATCCAGCATTTGGAAATTTGGTGCCGCGTGATGTAGCATCCAGAGCAGCCAAAGAGCGTTGTGATGCTGGTTTTGGAGTTAATAAAACAGGGGAAGCTGTATATCTTGATTTTGCCAGTGCTTTTAGCCGTTACGGAAAAGAAGAAGCATTAGTCCATGGGATCAAGAATGCTAGTGAAGAAGAAATATACAAATTAGGAGCAGCCGTTGTAGAGAACAAATACGGAAACCTGTTCCAGATGTACGAGAAGATTGTAGATCAAAACCCATATAAAACCCCAATGATGATTTATCCTGCCGTGCATTACACGATGGGTGGGCTTTGGGTAGATTACAACTTACAAACTACGATAGAAGGCTGTTACTGTGCCGGAGAAGCAAATTTCTCGGACCACGGTGCCAACCGTTTAGGGGCTTCTGCCTTAATGCAAGGACTGGCAGATGGCTATTTTGTATTGCCATATACCATTGGTGATTATCTTAGCCATGACATTAGGACAGGTAAAATACCAACCGACACGCCAGAATTTGATGCTGTAGAGAAGGATGTTCAGGATAGAATTCAAAAATTAATGAGCGGTTCTGGGAAACATTCTGTAGATTATTTCCATAAGAAACTTGGAAAAATTATGTGGAACAAATGCGGGATGTCCCGTAATGCAAAAGACCTTGAAAGTGCTATTTCTGAAATAGCCGAATTAAGAAAAGAATTTTGGACCGATGTAAAAATTCCTGGAACCGCAAAAGAAATGAACACAGAGCTTGAAAAAGCAGGTCGTGTAGCAGATTTTCTGGAATTAGGAGAATTATTCGCAAAAGACGCTTTACATAGAAACGAATCGGCTGGAGGTCATTACCGTGAAGAAAGTGTAGAAACTAGTGGAGAGCAAAAAGGAGAAGCATTGCGTGATGATGAAAACTTTAAGTATGTAGCAGCTTGGGAATACAAAGGAGAACCAAAAGATGCCATACTGCACAAAGAAGACTTGATTTTTGAAAATATTGAGTTGAAGACTAGGTCTTATAAGTAAGGGTTGACATTTAACTGTTAAAAGTTAAACGTAGATTTTTATATAATTTGAAATAATGAGTAAAATTGAAAGTTTTGAAGATCTTAAATGTTGGCAGGAGGCAAGAAAACTTCGTAACGATGTTAAAGATTTAATTAAAACCTTCCCAAGATATTGAGAAATATGAATTAGTTTCTCAGATGCGAAGAGCATCTAGATATGTTACTCACAATATTGTTGAAGGTTATGGTCGCTTTCATCATAGAAAAAATATACAGTATCGCAGAATCTCGAGAGGTTCATTGCACGAGTTGATAGACCAATTTATTACAGCTTTTGATGAAACATACATTTCGGAAGAAGCCTTGGAAATATATAAAAAACAAGTGAATAGTTGTTTAGCAATTTTAAATGGATATATCAACTATTTAAAGCGAAGACTAAACAACGATTAACTTTTAACAGTTAACATATAAAATATGAAGTTAACATTAAAAATCTGGCGCCAAGCCAATGCAAAAGCCAAAGGGCAAATGGTAACCTATCCCATTGACGGCGTAGAAGAAGATATGTCTTTCTTAGAAATGCTAGATGTGTTAAACGAGGGGCTTATTAATAAAGGAGAAGAGCCAGTTGTCTTCGATCACGATTGTAGAGAAGGTATCTGCGGAAGTTGCTCGTTGCAAATTAACGGAGAGCCTCACGGGCCAGATCGTTTGGTAACTACCTGCCAATTACATATGCGAATGTTTAATGACGGAGATACGATTGTTATTGAACCATTTCGAGCGAAAGCATTTCCAGTAATTAAAGATTTAATGGTAGACCGCAGCTCTTTTGATAGAATTCAGCAAGCGGGTGGCTATATTTCAGTAAATACTTCAGGAAATACGATAGATGCTAACACGATTCCCGTAGAAAAAGAAGATGCAGACGATTCATTCTACGCAGCAACCTGTATTGGTTGTGGAGCTTGTGTTGCAGCGTGTAAAAACGCGAGCGCTATGTTATTTACTTCAGCAAAGGTAAGCCAATATGCATTATTGCCTCAAGGTAGGGTAGAAGCTACTACACGCGTTTTAAATATGGTAGAACAAATGGATAAAGAAGGCTTCGGAAATTGTACGAACACGGGTGCTTGCGAGGTGGAGTGTCCTAAAGGAATTTCTTTAGAAAATATCGCCAGAATGAATAGAGAATACCTTTCAGCTTCTTTGAAAGGATAAATTGTTCTAAATGATACTTTAAGAACCCCAAGTTTTATTAAAACTTGGGGTTCTGTAGTTAAGGTGAGGATGATGTGATAAGCAACAAAAAAATCTCGTTTTCTCAAAACAGCTTTTATACCCCTATAAAGAAAATGTTATCAAATGATACGATTGCTTTTTAAACAGCCTTTATTTTAATCTGGTTTTGAATATCTCTAACCAGTAAGTTTTTTGCGATCGTGTTCCTAAATGTAGCAACGTCGTAAGGTTTTACAATAATATCGTTCATTCCACATTCAAAAATACGGTACCGTATTTCGTCAACTTCAACAGCGGTAAGCGCTATTATAGGTATGGTCGTATTAAAGGTTCTAATTTCCTGAGTGGCATCAATGCCATTTTTAAGAGGCATATGAATGTCCATTAGAACTAAATCATAGTCGTTTTCTTTAATCATTATAATGGCTTCTTCTCCATTTTCGGCAATCTCACAATGTACGCCTTCCTTTTCCAATATTTTTCTGGTAACCATTTGGTTAATATGGTTATCCTCAACAATTAAGATGGATTTATTAGATAATTTTGAAGTATCCACAATTGGTGCGGGATTCTGCGCTTTGTCTTGTTGGAGTACGTCAAATAATAAATTAAAACTAAAAGTACTACCCTTACCCAGCTGGCTTTGTACCGTAATAGTACTATTTGCCTGCTCTAAAAGTTTCTTTACAATAGGAAGGCCAAGTCCAGATCCCTGAAAATCCCGATTACTGGATTCTATTTGCGAAAACTCGTCAAAAATGCTTTCTAGTTGATTTTTTGCAATACCAGAGCCAGTATCTTTAACGGTAAAAGTAATTAATACGGTTTTTTCACTAGCGTTGGAAATAGTAGCAAGTATTTGTATGGTTCCGCTTTCCGTAAACTTACAGGCATTACCAATTAAATTCATGAGGACTTGGGAAAGGCGAACAGAGCTACCTTTTAATAATTGTGGAATATCGTCTGCAATGTGTACGTCAATTTCATTCCGGTGTTGCACACACATATAATCAAATGACGAAACTATGGTTTCAATTAACTCACGTAGATTAAAGGCCACAGCATCATCGTTAAAAGTATTGCTTTCCAACTTGTTCATTTGCAGCACGTCATTAATAAGTGCGAGTAAATAATCTGCCGAAAACTTGAGCGCTTTTAAGTCTTTTTCGTGTTTTTTTAACTCTTTATTCTCCAGTAAAATAGTGCTTAAGCCAATAACTCCATAGAGTGGTGTTCGCAATTCGTGACTTACCGTAGAGAAAAACTTAGCTTTTTCTTTGGTGAGCTTGTCACTTTTTTCTTTGGCTAGTAAGTATTCTTTATTTTTTATCTGAAGTTTTTTTACCAATTGTTTTCTTCGGCGGTAGGCATACCATAAATAGAGTACCCCCAAGAGACCAATTCCCGAAACAATCCATAAAATGGTATTGGTTCGGCTTTTGGTAAGCATGAGTTCTGCCTGTAATTTATTTTTTAAGCGAGCGTCTTCGGCAGTCTTTTGGTATTCGGAAATTTGAAACTTTGAGGAAGCACTTCCAAATGCAGCAGATTTTGCGATCTCCAGGTTTTTTAATAAAGACTCTTCGTATTTTTTTCGAATTTCATAGGCATCCTTAAATCTATTGGTGCTAAATAAAACACCACTATAGCCCTCGTAGGCATCTTGTAACTCCGAAGGTAACTCATTAGCCACAGCAATTTCTATGGCTTCTAAGTAGGCTTTTTCAGCTTTGACAAACTCACCTTTCTGAGCGTAAAACCTTGCGTATAGATTCTTAATTCCTGCTTCAAAAGACGGGTATCTGTTTTTACCCTTTAACTCATCTGCTTTAAGTAAATGGTACAAACCACGCTTGTACTTTTCGGCATCAAAGGCGGTAATCACTGTATTAAAATGGGCTTTTGCCAAACTAGCAGAATCGTTTATCTTTTCAAATCCTTTAATAGATTTTTTATGATACCGCATCGCTTTATCAAAACTGCCTTCATTAAATGAATAGAGGTTGGCCAAATCCATATAGGTAATCGCTAATGCCGTGTCGTTTTTGGATTCAATAGCATAGCGTTCAGACTTTTCAAAATTATCCTTAGCCATTTTCAAATCCTTCAAAGCCATAAAATCATATCCCAGAAAACGATACCCTTTATGTATTAATGTGGGATCATTCAATTCGAAAGCCTGGTTTAAAATTTTTACATTCACCTCCATAGACTTCTTGTAGTTTCCTGAATTGTAATAAATTTCAGAAGAGTCTATTAATTGTTTAAGCTTACTGTTTTCAAAGTTTTGTATAGTATCTTCTTGTGCCATTGTAGGAATGGCGAATAGCTGAGACAAAAAGATAAAGAAGAAAAAAAGTAGTTTCTCCATTAATAAATTAAGTAGGTTTGGAGGAGCAAGATACTAATTTTGAATGACATCTGGATTACTATTACACACGCACCTACATCAATTTATAAACCATAAACTATGTTAACCAGTAAATTACCTAGCGTTTCTACAACTATTTTTAGCGTTATGAGCAAGATGGCGACAGATTTTAATGCCATAAATCTTTCGCAAGGATTTCCGAATTTTAAAAGCGACCCCGCCTTAATTGAGCTGGCTGCCAAGGCGATGAGAGATGGTCACAATCAATACGCTCCAATGCCTGGAGATCTACTATTGCGTGAACGAATTTCAGAAAAAATACAAAATCTCCACGGCAAACACTACTGTCCCAATACCGAAATAACCGTCACCGCAGGAGCTACCCAGGCTATTTTTACGGCAATTGCTGCAACCATTGAAAAGGAGGATGAGGTTCTTATTTTTACACCGGCATACGACTGTTACGAACCTTCGGTAGCATTGTTTGGAGGAAAAGTGATACCTGTGCAGTTAGGTGCGCCATTTTATAGGCCGGATTGGAACGTAGTAAGGTCTAAAATCTCTCCTAAAACTAAAATGATACTGGTAAACAGCCCTCACAATCCCAGCGGAATGCTTTTCACCAAAGAGGATATGCTGCAATTACAAACCATTGCTGAAGAAAATAATTTGCTGGTGCTTAGTGACGAAGTATACGAGCATATTATTTTTGACGGAGAAGTGCATCAAAGTGCTGCAAGATTTACTTCTCTTGCTCAACGAACCTTTATTACAGCCTCTTTTGGTAAAACATTTCATACTACCGGATGGAAATTGGGGTATTGCGTGGCTCCCCAAACACTCATGAACGAGTTTAGGAAAGTGCATCAATACAACGTGTTTTGTGTAAATACCCCTCTACAAAAAGCGCTGGCAACCTATTTGGAAGAACCGTCTCATTATCTTAAAGTAGCAGATTTCTACCAACAGAAGCGAGATTATTTTATGTCACTACTGAAATCTTCACGATTTAAAATTATTCCGTCTAAAGGCACTTACTTTCAGTTGTTGGATTATACTGAAATTACCAACGAGCACGATGTTGTTTTTGCTGAAAGACTAACGAAAGAGTTTGGTGTTGCAACCATTCCTACATCAGTTTTTAATACCGAAAAACAAGATTTTAAGCAATTACGGGTATGCTTTGCCAAAACTGAGGCTACCCTAAAGCAAGCTGCGGAAATACTAAATTCAATTTAAAACTCTTATTATTTACCACTCGAGCTATAAGTTTTGTCAATCGTAAAATGAATACAACCGATAGCATTTAAATGGAGTGCAGTTTTTAATGTGTATTTTTAGGATTCCAAAAATTATAAAAATCAAAAATATATAGCGATATGAATACGAAAGGTGAAGCGTGGGAAATTAATGACGGAAGTGCTGCACAATGCCCTTATTTTGGAAACATTCAGGGACAGGCTGCAGGAAACGGAACTACAAATCAGCAATGGTGGCCCAACAAATTGAAATTAAATATCCTAAGGCAAAATGATAGAAAGTCTAATCCCATGGGAACAGATTTTGAGTATGCGAAAGAATTCAATAGTTTAGATTTTGCCGCTTTAAAACAAGATGTAATAAATCTAATGACCGATTCGCAAGACTGGTGGCCAGCAGATTATGGTCACTATGGCGGCTTGTTTATTAGAATGGCCTGGCACAGTGCGGGAACCTACAGAGTAACAGACGGTCGCGGTGGTGGAAATACTGGAAATCAGCGTTTTGCGCCTTTAAATAGTTGGCCGGATAATGGAAATTTAGATAAAGCACGTTTGCTGTTGTGGCCTATAAAACAGAAGTATGGAAAGAAAATTTCCTGGGCAGATTTAATGATCTTAACAGGGAATTGCGCCTTGGAATCTATGGGTTTTAAAACATTCGGTTTTGCTGGAGGGCGAGAAGATGTTTGGGAGCCAGAACAAGATGTCTATTGGGGTTCTGAATCTGAATGGATGGGAAACGAAGCGCGCTACGAAGATGGAGATCTCGAAAAACCATTAGCTGCAGCTCATATGGGATTAATCTACGTAAACCCAGAAGGCCCTAACGGAAAACCAGATCCACTAGGTTCTGCCCGTGATATTAGAGAGACCTTTGGCCGTATGGCGATGAACGATGAAGAAACGGTAGCATTAATTGCTGGAGGACACACTTTCGGGAAAGCACACGGAGCTGGAGATGCCGAAAAATATGTAGGTGTTGAGCCAGAAGGTGCGGGAATTGAGCATCAAGGTCAAGGATGGATAAATACAATGGGAACGGGTCGTGGAGACGATACTATTACAAGTGGTTTAGAAGGTGCCTGGACGCCAAACCCTATTAAATGGGATCACGATTATTTTGACGTACTTTTAAACTACGATTGGGAACTAACCAAAAGCCCGGCAGGCGCTCACCAATGGAGACCTACCGATGCTTCAAATGCGAAAAAAGCTCCGCAAGCGCATGACGCGTCCAAAACACAGGATTTAATGATGTCTACAGCAGATATCGCATTAAAAATGGATCCAACGTATTTAAAGATTTCGAAACGTTTCCATGAAGACCATGCAGCGTTTGAAGATGCTTTTGCACGTGCTTGGTACAAATTAACGCACCGTGATATGGGACCTGTTTCTAGATATTTAGGATCTGAAGTGCCCAAAGAAGAGTTATTATGGCAAGATCCCATCTCAGATGATTCAATATCGACAATTGGCGATGGTGATGTGGCTTCATTAAAGAAAATCATTTTAAATTCAGGAGTTTCTATTTCTCAACTAGTAACTACAGCGTGGGCTTCTGCTTCTACCTATAGAAATAGTGACATGCGAGGTGGTGCCAATGGTGCTCGCATTCGTTTAGAGCCTATGAAAAGCTGGAAAGTGAACGCAGGACTTTCAGATACGTTGGATGCTTTAGAAAAAGTTCAGAAAGATTTCAATCAAAATAATAGTTCAAAAGTTTCATTAGCAGATGTGATTGTGCTAGCTGGAAACGTGGGTGTGGAGCAAGCCGCTCAAAATGCGGGACACAATCTAACGGTTCCTTTTAATGCAGGACGAGGAGATGCAACGCAAGAACAAACAGATGTCGATTCTTTTGCACATTTAGAACCTGTTGCAGATGGTTTCAGGAATTATGTAAAAGATACTCAAGAAATTTCTCCAGAAGAATTGCTAATAGATAGAGCCAATTTAATGACCCTTACGGTACCAGAGATGACAGTCCTTCTAGGGGGTATGCGCGTATTGGGAGCAAATTATGACGGTTCTTCGTATGGAGTTTTTACAAAGAATAAAGGCGCATTAACAAACGATTTTTTCAAGAATCTCTTGAATTTGGGAATTACCTGGAAGGCAACTTCAGATAATGACCAGGTATTTGCTGGGCGTGACAGAAAAACGGGCAGTATAACATGGACTGGAACAAGAGCCGATCTTATTTTTGGTTCAAATAGCGAACTACGAGCAGTCGCTGAAGTTTACGGTTGTGAAGATGCAAAAGATAAATTTGTAAAAGATTTTGTAGCGGCCTGGTATAAAGTGATGAACCTGGATCGCTTTGATTTGAAGTAGATTTCTGCTAAGTCAAAAACAGATTTTAAAATTCTCTCAAAGCAGCACCACTCGTGTTGCTTTGTTTTTTATATTTATGACAATCTAAAACCTATGGAAATTTCAGAATTATTTAATGCTATTAGAAACGAAGAGGTAACAGCGGTGAGCCGTTTGCTAAAGGAAAACCCATCGTGGGTGAATGAAAAAGATGCCCGAGGAAGTACGCCCTTGCTATTGGCTACGTATTATGGTTTTGAGGAAATCGCCAAAGAAATTCTAAAATTCCCTCAGAACATCAACGCTCAAGATGCCAGTGGCAATACAGCTCTTATGGGTGTGTGTTTTAAAGGGTATGATAGTCTAGCGGCATTGCTTTTAAAACACAAAGCCAATGTAAATACCAGTAATTTTAACGGAGCTACTGCGCTTATTTTTGCAGCAACTTTTAAACAAGTTGACATTATAAAAATGTTATTAGAAAATGGTGCCGATACCACTGCAAAAGATGACCGTGGGAACACCGCGTTAGATCATGCAAAAATGCAGGGATTAACAGTTGTGATAGCATTGTTGGAAAACTAGGTGCTGCGACGATGGAGCAATTATTTTAGAGCACCTGTATTCAGGTAAACCTACATCAAAAATTAAAATTTTGAAAAAAGATCAACTTTACATAACCATCATTCAGTCACACTTGCACTGGGAAAACCCAGAGGCGAATAGAACTATGTTTGAGGAGAAAATTAGAGATGTTATAAACAAAACAGATCTTATCGTACTTCCTGAAATGTTCACCACAGGTTTCACTATGAATGCCGAACCCAATGCCGAAGAAGAAACGGGTTTAACTGTAAGCTGGCTAAAGAAACTCGCCAAAGAAAAAAACTGTGCGATTACCGGGAGCATCATCGTAAAAGACAATGGATTGTTTTACAATAGACTCTATTTTATAACAGCGGAGGAAGCTGTTGAAACCTATACTAAAAAACACACTTTTACGCTCGCAGGAGAGCACAAAACGTATACGGCCGGACAAAATAAAGTTATTATAGATTATAAAGGTTGGCGTATTTGTCCTTTGGTTTGTTACGACCTTCGTTTTCCTGTATGGGCACGAAATACCGAAGATTACGATTTGCTTTTGTATGTTGCCAATTGGCCTGAAAAACGGATTACAGCCTGGGATACATTACTGAAAGCCCGTGCGATTGAAAATATGAGTTATTGTGTGGGTGTTAATAGAGTTGGTTTGGATGGAAATGGTCATAATTACATAGGACATAGTGCTGCTTACGATGTGCTGGGAGAGCACGTTTCAACGCAGGATTATGAAACTGAATTTGTAGAAACCATTGCCTTGTCTAAGAAACATATAGAAGACAACCGAAGCCATCTTCAGTTTTTAAACGACAGGGATGTTTTTAATTTAGAGTAAAGGTGTATACCGAATCCCAATTGGCACGTATTTCAATAGCTTCGCCATAATATAATACGCGTTCGGGCTGTTCTTTCCTTAGAAAATTTCCGGTGTCCCAAATACCGTTTTTATTCGTGTCAAAAACTACACGTACATAATAGATTCCAGGTTCTAAATACGGAAATGTAAGCTCGTTTTCAGCTTCAGAAAAGTTAGCCAATTTTGTAGTTTGTACTATATTAAACTTATTGTCAACCACTTCAATAAGTAGTGGTACTTGTGTTACATTCTTTAAATTTAACCGAATGACTCCATAATCGTCTTCAGCCTTCGTTTTAACCGAATAGCTAAGTGTGTCGTTGGTGGCTTCAAAAAAATCTGTAAACGTTCCAGGAAGTGCTGTTATAGTGTATCGCTGGTCTGGTTTTTTTTCAAATATAATATGGGTTTTGTTGTAGAGCGTGTCCTTTCGTGCGAGTACGGGAACTGCTATGGAATCTTTGTCCAAGATAGATAAAAGTGTTTCATCTACAGAAACTAAAGGTGTGTTAAACTGAAGTTGAAAGGTGTCTTTTGGCGTGAGCGTTCCACCTTTAACGATGCTAACTTTAAGCGAGTCTACAAAAAGGCTTTTTATAGTTACCTCTAACGTGTCTATGGCACCTCTGTTTTTTGCTACATATAATAGAGAGTCTGTAACTTCACTATCAAAAGCTGGTTTGTGCCAATAGTGTAAAGTATCTTTCTCGGTATCGCGATAGGTAATAGCGGTAAAATCCTTGGGGAGGATCGAAATAGGTTCCAGAACCAAACTATCAATGTTGCCTTCGTACCCAAAAATAAATTCATGTTTACTAATGTGGGTGGGTCGGGCCATTTTATATGCTGGTATTTCCTTAAAAAGAGTTACAGTATAAGTGCTGTCTGTAGGAAGCGTAACGGTGTCACGTACAAAACCAATTTTATCATTTTTTGGCTGAAAGATATAATCATTGCTTTTTTCTTTGAGTCCAACTAATACATACTTGCCGGCCTTTAAATTGGTAAACTGAAAAGTGCCTGTGCTATCTTGGGTAGTCGTTATGTACATAGGTTTTTTGCTGAAAATTACAGAGTCTGTAAATGTTTCATTTATTTCATACAAAAGAACACTTGCAAGATTTTCGGCCTTAGGAAGCAGTGCATCTTTTATGGTTCCGTTAAGCTGAAGACTATCTATATAGCTCCCGGTAGAAAACACATATTTAAAGTACGGAAATTCAATCGCCTCATTATTGTCTACAATACTATTCCCAAAATTGAAAGAATAGGTGGTGTTCTCACGCAACGTATCCAAAATTTTAATCCGAAGCTGTTTAGACGTACTAAGTGGAGTGATAATGGGTTGGTATTCTAACGGAGGGGAAACAATCAGGTTTTTTTGAATGTCTACAAGTTTTATATATTCGTCAAAATAAATACGTATTTCATTACCTTCAAAATTTGTAGAATAATTTTCTGGTATGCTTTTTACGATAACGGGAGCAAGGGTGTCTTTTAATCCGCCCGATGGACTACCGCGTTTGGCACAATCTACAAAAGACAGAGCAAACAATAGCGCAATAGGAATATATAGCAGCCTATGTCTAACGGGATATAATATGTTTCGTAGTTTTTTCAAGACGGTAAAAATAGCAAGATTTTTCAGGGTATGTACTGATTAACGCAAGTTTGTCTATGAAGTTACTTTATGCCATCGCAATTGTTGCTAAGCTTATCTTGGAAGCACCGGCAATTAGCAATTGGCTGGCGCAGTTTTCCAGAGTGGCTCCTGTAGTGATAATATCGTCTACCAATAGCACATGCTTTCCGCTTATGTTCTCTTTATTATGAATACTAAATACCTCTGGATTTTCAAAACGCGTAAAGCGTTGTTTGAATACTTGTGATTTTGTTTTATTAGTTTTTAATAATACATCTTCTATAAATGGTTTTCGCAGCGCTATGGAAATTTCTAGTCCAAAGCCTGTTACTTGATTGTAGCCACGTTTTCTTTTTTTTAGTTTGTGTATTGGAACGGGAATTATGCAGTCTATAGATGTATAGCTTTCTTTTTCGGCTAATTCGGCTCCCAGCCATTTTCCAAAAAATATACCAATATTTTCTTGACCTCTATATTTAAGATTGTGTAATAGTTCCTGGGTAATTCCTTTTTTATTAAACTTAAGCAGTGCGGTGGCTTGCTCAATAGGGACTCTTCCGTAGAAAACTGCTGTCATAACGTTGCTTCCGGTATCGTGGTGACCTAATATGGGAAGGGCGTGGATACAGGAAGCACATAGTGTGTTTTCACCCTTCAAGAGCTTACGATTACAACCTCCACATGCCTTTGGAAACAAAATATTTAACATAATTTAATATTTTTTACCATTTCATAAACAATTGATATGGAATTACCTTACTACTTTAGCCGATTAATTACAAACACAAATACCATGACTACAGAAAATAATAGTTCAAAATTTAAAGTGTTGGTAGGCGTCCTGTCTGTTTTATTAATAGGACTTGCTGTTTATACTGTTACACTTTATAATGATAGTAAAAATACGGTATCAGGCTTAGAGCAACAAAAAATTGAGATTGAAACCGAATTAGAAGAACTCATCGCAAATTACGACGAGATTATAGAAGATAATGAGTTAAAAGACAACGATCTTTTAGCTGCAAGGGAAAGAATTGAGATTTTATTAGATTCCGTAAAGGATTCCGAAGCCAATGTAGGACTTATTCAACGATATAAAGTTGAGGTGGGTAGGTTAAAGAACGAGCGTACGGCATTGTTCAGAAAAGCCGATAGCTTGATTGCAGCAAATAATAGGTTGGTAGTTGAAAGAGATAGCACTAGTTCTGTTTTAAACAAAACCATTATGGTGGTAGATTCTGTAAATATGCAAAATGAAGCACTTTCAGAAACCGTTAAAAGAGCGTCACTTGTAAAAGCAACAGATTTACGCGGAGAAGCAGTAATTGTTAGAACTAACGGAAAAGTAGTAGATACAAGACGAAGCAGTCGTGCCGATAAAGTTAGAGCGTGTTTCCAATTAGCTCCAAACGCTGTGGCAGAAGCAGGAGATAGAACATTTTTTGTGCAAGTTATCAATCCTAAAAATAACATTTTGGGCGAAAAAGGGGTTCATCAATACGAAAATGGAGTGCTTAATTACAGCAAGTCTGTAAATGTTTATTATGAAAACGAAGAGCTGGATGTATGTACTATGGTAGATGCCAAGGAGGAAGATTTAATTGAAGGTAGGTATATTATCAATATATATGATGGCGGCAGACAGATAGCAACAACAACTATGGAGCTTAAATAAAAACGTGAGCTCCTAAAGAAGAGTACTTATAAAAACCCGGACAGCTATGTTCGGGTTTTTTTATAATTAAATTTCTGTCCAACTAAGGTGTTTATTTCTTTTAGCCTGCTTGCCAAGAGATGTGCAAGTTGGAGTCACGACAGGCAGCGTAGCGGTTTTACTTCTTAAGTGGTTACAAGTAAAAAATAAAGCGTCACACTACTTTGTAAAAAGGTTATTTCCTATTTTTGCGGCATGGCAAACGAAGATCATTTTAAAAAAGTAGTATCGCACGCAAAGGAGTATGGCTACGTATTTGGTTCCAGCGAAATTTATGACGGTTTAAGTGCTGTCTATGATTACGCACAAAATGGGGTAGAATTAAAAAAGAATATCCGCGAATACTGGTGGAGAAGTATGGTGCATATGCATCAAAATATTGTAGGGTTAGATGCCGCAATTTTAATGCATCCAACAACGTGGAAAGCTTCCGGTCACGTAGATGCATTTAACGACCCACTTATAGATAATAAAGATTCCAAAAAAAGATACAGAGCAGATGTTTTGCTGGAAGATTACTGCGAAAAATTAGAGCAGAAAGCACAAAAGGAAATTGCAAAGGCGTCAAAACGTTTTGGCGATGCTTTTGACGAAACTCAATTTGTAGCAACCCATCCAAGAGTGGTACGCTATCGCGAACAACAAAAAGAGATTTTAACCAGAATGGCAACATCGCTGGGTGCCGAAGATCTTGCAGATGTAAAAGCCCTTATAGAAGAATTAGAAATTGCCGATCCTGAAACAGGCTCAAGAAACTGGACAGACGTGAAGCAGTTTAACCTCATGTTTGGCACCAAATTAGGCGCCTCTGCCGAAAGTGCTACAGACTTATACTTACGGCCAGAAACCGCTCAAGGTATTTTCGTTAACTTTTTAAATGTGCAAAAAACGGGGAGGATGAAAATCCCATTTGGAATTGCACAAACGGGAAAAGCTTTTAGAAATGAAATTGTTGCACGACAGTTTATTTTTAGAATGCGTGAGTTTGAGCAAATGGAAATGCAATTTTTTGTACGCCCTGGCGAAGAGATGAAATGGTATGAGTACTGGAAACAAACACGTCTCAACTGGCACTTGTCTTTAGGAATGGGTAAGGAAAATTATCGTTTTCACGATCATGAAAAATTGGCGCACTACGCCAATGCTGCTACAGATATTGAATTTAACTTTCCTTTCGGGTTCAAAGAATTAGAAGGGATTCATTCCAGAACCGATTTCGATTTAAAAGCACACGAAGAACACAGCGGCAAGAAATTGCAATTTTTCGATCCAGAAATAAATAAAAATTACACCCCGTATGTTGTGGAAACTTCCATAGGTTTGGATAGAATGTTCCTTGCAGTATTAAGCAATTCTTTGCAAGACGAAACCTTAGAGGATGGAAGTGTAAGGACAGTCCTGAAATTACCTTCCATTCTTGCGCCAGTAAAAGCAGCAATCTTGCCATTACTTAAAAAAGATGGTTTACAAGAGATTGCTCAAGACATTATTGAAGACCTAAAATGGGATTATAATGTACTGTATGATGAAAAGGATGCTGTTGGGAGACGTTACAGGCGCCAGGATGCTGCAGGAACACCATTTTGCATTACCGTAGATCATCAGACTAAAGAAGACCAAACAGTCACAATTAGAGACAGGGATACTATGGAGCAAGTGCGAATACCTATTGTTGAAATTTCAAAAATATTAAAAGAGAAAGTTTCTTATGAACATTGGCTTAAAAGTATAGCGATATAATAGAGTAGTCCCTTCATTTTAAGGGACTTTTATTTTACTAGAATAGGTTTTTTTTCGTATTTTTAACGACTTATTAAGAATTAATCTAAAAAAAACTATTCTAATGAAATTAAAATTAACTTTATTGTCTTTGTTAATGGCAGTTGTTGGAACTACTTTATACGCCCAACAGACAGGCGTACAAGGCGCAAGTGGTTCTGGTTTTCTAGCAGATCCTATTATTGTACCAAGTATTGCAAAACAAATTCAAGATGGAAGCTTTGTGCCTGCGGAGACGGAATACCGTGAAGCCCCGCCTAAACGCCAGTATTTAAATCCTATTGTTCCTGGAAAGGGAAGTAGTGGTCCAGATTTGGCCTTACAAACCAATCCGCCAACGCGCCAAGGGGGTGCGCCTTTTTTAACTTTTGATGCAGATACAACTCCACAGGCTGGTGTTACTGATCCAACAGGAGCTATTGGTCCTAACCATTATGTGGCAGCATGGAACTTTAGTTTCCGTATTTTTGATCGTGATGGGAACCCTTTAACTCCAGAGGCATCCTTGGCTAGTATTTTCCCAGGGAACGCCATTGGAGACCCTATTATTATTTATGATCAATTAGCAGATCGCTTTTTGATTACAGAATTTGACAGCAATCCTAATGGATTTAACGTTGCAGTTTCCCAAGGTCCAGACCCAGTAAACGATGGCTGGTATGTATATACAACTGGATTTGGCACAGGATCATTTCCAGATTATACTAAATTTTCTGTATGGCCAGATGGTTATTATGTAACTGCAAATGTTGGTACTCGTAGAGTGTATGCTGTAGAACGCGAGAAGATGTTAGTGGGAGAAGCTGCTCAGTTTCAGGATTTTCAACTAGGAGGAATTTCAACTTTTGGATTTTATAGCCCTCAAGGTTCTCACGTAACTGCAGGTTCTCATCCTGAGTTTGGTGATTTTACCGTTGCCTATATGCAAGACGACGCCTGGTCTGGAGTGTCCAACGACCATATAAAATTGTGGACTATCAATACAGATTGGGAAACGCCTTCAAACTCTACAATCTCATCGCCACAACAATTGGATGTTGCAGATTTTATTGGAGTGTTTGACAATGGAAGTTTCTCTAACCTACAACAACCAAACGGAGTTAGTATAGATGCATTACAGGCTACTGTGATGAACCAAATGCAATACCGACAATTTTTAGATTACAATTCACTTGTATTAAACTGGGTTGTAGATACAGATCCAACAGGAGGAGAACTAGCAGGAGTACGATGGTATGAACTTCGTCAAACCGCGGCTGGACAACCTTGGACTATTTTTCAAGAAGGTACGTACACCACAGGAGATCCTATCCGTCACGCATTTTCTGCAAGTATGGCCATGGATATCTATGGAAACATAGGGATGGCATATTCTTCAGTAAGTACAGCCCAAAGTTTGTCTATTCGGTATACAGGTAGATTAAATGGAGACCCAGTAGGCAATATGACTATTGCAGAGAGTTTAATCGCACAGAGTACTTCCAATAGTTCTGGTAGTAGAGTAGCAGATTATGTTCACCTAACAGTAGATCCAGTTAGTGATAGAGATTTTTGGCATATTGCTGAATATTTCAACCCAAACCGTCGTGATGTAGTAGGAGCTTTTAACTTAAATAATCCTATTGCTGCAAATGATGTTGCTATTGTTAATATTACACCAGACAGTGGGGAACTTACAGCCTCAGAAGAAATTACTGTAACAATAGAAAATTATGGGACAACTGCTCAAACAAGTATTCCAGTAAGTTATAATGTTGATGGCGGTACTGCGGTATCTGAAACATATAGTGGTTCAATAGCTCCAGGAGCAACAGATACCTATACTTTTACCGTGCCAGCAGATTTGTCCGGAACTAATCAATTATATAGAATTGAAGCTCGTACAGAATTAGCTGGTGACAATTTTGAGCCTAATGATTTTTATGGAGAAAATATAAGAAATCAGGGTGAAATACTTTCTGTAACCGACTTAGAGATTGGTAATTCTGAACTTATAGTGTATTCTAAGGATAATAAAGTATTCAATATTGTACTTAACACTACCTACGATAAAGTACTGCCTCTTACAGTGTACGATGTAACAGGAAAGCAAATTGTATTTAACAATATAGTTAATGAAAATAATAAATATTCATACAAGCTTGATATGTCTTATATGGCAGCAGGTGTATATTTAGTTAATGTTGGAAGAGGAGCAGTTCAAAAAACTGCGAAAATTATTGTAAAATAATTCGCTCTATATGTTTATAAAAAAAGGAGGCGCAACTGCGCCTCCTTTTTAATTTTACAAAATCTTCTTTTACATACTTTGTATTTCTTCTATACTAACAGGGTTTGCCTTTACACATCTGTTGGCCATGCGAAGTGGTCTATATTTATACCATACTTTCATTCCATCTTTCTTGAAGTTATCTCCCATGTCGATTGGGTCGTACATAACTTTATCTCCATCTATTTCAGAAGAAATTACATACGGGCAATCTCCTTCCGCTGTGGAGGCTACAATAGTTCCCATCGTAAAGCCATTGGCCATCATTTTTTTAGTATCTGCCATAATGGTTTCAGATTCAGTATCATTTTTGGATGTTTTACCAGAAGTACAGGAAAATGTTACCACTAAAACAAGCAAGACTACAAATGTTTTTAAAATTTTCATTAGTTATTTTTTAAGTTTTTGTGGTGTTAAAATACAAAATATGTGCCGTATGCTAGAGATTTCTTTTTTTTTATTTTGAAACATATCTTTAATAATCCTACTAAGAGCCTGACATTTTATACCTAAAAATAAGCTCTTAATTGCACACTTCCAGTATGTACTGTTTTGGTATCCTTACTTTTTCTTCCGAAATAAGAGAGATTCGCGTCCAAATACTTAGTAATTCGTTTTTGTAATAAAAGACTCCAGGTGAAATTGGTTCCTGGCTGCAATCCTTCTAACATTTGGTAGGCAACAGGAGAAAAAGCACTGCCTGTAAAGTCATTATTTATATACGTAAACTCCCCGTTTAAGGAAATTTTCTGAGCATTTGTATAGCTAAAAGAAGTCCCTATTTTTTGCTGATTCAATTGCTCCATGGCACCTAGGCTGTTTTCTTCATTCATAAACTGATAAAAAACATCAAACCTGGTAGAACGGTTCAATAAATAAGAAACCTTTGGGTTTACCTCGTAATTATCCAGGAAAAAATTACGTCCGGGAAAACTCTCCGAAGTACTTTCATTAGTGCCCAAAGCCCCGCGCATAGTCAATAACCAGGACTCCCAAAACTTGTGGTTAAAGTTTAGTTGATGGTTCTCTAGCTTGTTAGACTGTAATCCAACGGACAGCAAGTTGTCTGAAGAAGTCGTTACATAGGTGTACCCCGTAGTGTAATTCTGCTTGCCACGATTAAAGAAAAGCGCGTTTCTAAAGTTCGAATTTAAGCCCAACTGGTCTTCATTTCCATCCAGAAATGGGTTGAGGTTAAAGCCATCGTTACGTCTGCGAACTTTACGGTTTAACACATACGATGTTTGGTTGTAAAATTTAGAAAGCACTTTTAAAAACCCCTCCTTGTTTGCCCAGGCCTGTGGATCCAGCGTAATAATCTGGCTGAACTTATTTTCTCTAATTTTTATAAAAACCTGATTAGGCAATAAAATACGCACATAGTCCGCCTGATCCTGAAACTGCGCTACCTCAAACTCATCCAGTTCCTGTATGCCGTTGTTATTATAATCTATCCAGGTAAAAATTCCCTGTCCAGGATCTACTTGGGTATATGTAAACTCCTGTTGCGGCAGCACTCCGTTGTTCGCTTCCAAAACCGTATTAAAACGTATGCCATTCTTTAAAATATTCTGGGTGTAGAGAATTCTGGAGTTTAAGGACTTTTCGGTTGCTTCCGTAGTAGGATTGTTGAAAGGTTTCAGCTCACGGTAATTGGCAAAGACGGAAAGTTGGGTATTGGCAGAATTCAGTAATTTCGATTTAAGAAAATAAGTGTTTGCCGTATTCACTTTTACTAATTGGTTAAACTGAACACTGTCTGTCACCCTATTCCTATACCCCACTTCGGCATATACTTGTGTGCTGTCTCCAATCCCAATAAAAGCTTCATATTCCGAATAGCGCTGGCTTACAAAACTTAAACTGTCATTCCTAGTTTCGGTTACCTGGTTATCTTCCGTACTTATCTTGCCACCAACCCAGGCTTTTTTAAACCCATATACGGAAGTATGGTGAAACCGATAAAATTTGGATTGCAAGCTATCGCTCTCGCTATCTAAAATACTTCCATTGGTATAGGTTCGTAATTTTTTAAACCGTAAATTTCCATTCACCACATGACGTGTTCCTGAAAAGTTTTCAGAAAAGTCCAAATTCTGAAAGGTATATTGGGCACTTCCCAATGTTGGTGAATTTAACTCAAAACCTCCAATAACAAATCGTTGGTCACCTTCAGGATCTATCAAGTTCCAGTCACGGCTAAATTCAATATTATATAAGCGTTCTATGGTTCTGAAATCTCTGTTTATAAAATCTAAAGAACCAATAGCATCTACTTTTAGGGTGTCTGCAGAGGTGAAAATAGTTTGTCTTGCGTCCAACCTTCCTGCAAAACCATCGTTATTGCTGTCTTCTATGTCTGAAAATAGGTTAAGATCATTCTGGCTACCCGCAACTTCAAAATTAAGGGTTGTTTTTTCGGTAGGACGGTAGCTTCCATTTAAACCACCTATTTGTAACTTAGTAGGGGCATTTAATTGAATAATGGGCTCATAATTTCCTTGAAGCACACCGTCTATAGGAGGTCTATATTCAAAAATCCGACTTATAGCATTTTGGTCGCTAATGATATAATTACCTAAATTATCTCCTACCAATGAAAACCGAACGCTAAATAGATCGTCTTCAGGATTGTTAGAGAAAACAAAAATTTCATCGCCGTTGGGAGCTGTTTCTTTTGTGTATAAAATTTTATTTTCAGAAAAGGTATCGGCTACGGCAGAAGGTGCGACCATTTGGTCCATGTCATCGCCCGCTGCTTGTAGAATAGCAACTTGCTCTTCAGATAAATTTTGCTGAAGCGGCTGGTTTTTAGCATCGCTTTCAGAATATACATATACACCCAAATCTAACTTCTCGCTGGTGTAATTGCCACCTCCATAGCCAATAAAACGCGTGTAGTTTCGATCTGTAAATTGATATTCTACCGAAATTCGCATGTTGGACGTAATGGGATATGTGGAATTAAATTTTATTTCACCCGCATTATAATCTATCACATAATCGGCATTTTCGCCTCGTTCCAATAAAAGTCCATTTACGTACACCCGTTCACTACCCGAAACAATTAAAATAAACAATTCGCCATTGGGTCCCACCAATTTGTAGGGTCCCTGATTTCCTTCTTGTCCTGTAAACTGGCTTCGCTGAAAAACACCTCTCACTAATGCGCCAGCAGCAAAGGCATTTGTTTTGGCATCTTCAGAGTGATTAATAGTGCCACCCAAAGCAATTCCCTGTACTTTTTTTATAAAACGTCCAAAGTAACTGTTGTTGTTTTCAAGATCTACATCTCCAGCACGTATGTTCCAAGTATCGCTATAGAGTTCTATAAAGATTTGATCAAACTCGTCCAGACTTTGCGAATAACCGCCTTGCTGCGTTGGAATATTAGCATCTTGAATGGAGGCGCGAATAGAAACTTTGTCATTTAATTTGCCGGTAATCTGCAGGTCCAATTCGCTGCTCACCACAGCATTTTGATTGTTTCCAATGGTAACACCACGAGAGATACTTCCCACCGTGTTAAGTCCGTCAAAGGGTTTAAAGATTCTACTATCGTTTCCTTGTTCTAGCGAATAAAGCCGATCTATAGCTCCCGTATTTTCAATAATGAGTTTGGGGTCGAAGGTGTAATAATCGCGCGTTAGGAATTGTGGGTATTTTAAGTAATTTATCGTGATAGAATCGTTTGCAGTAGCTTTTTCGGTATAAAACAAGGTGCCTGTTCTAAAGTCTATGGTATATGCTGAAGTGTCTATTTTTTTTCCAGCGGCATTAAAAATTTCAAAAAGACGAGGATTAATACTCACGGTATCTACCTTAATAGTGTCTCGGACTGCAACTTTCTTAGTGCGGTAATTGGAAGTTGTTTCCTGCGCCACACCCATAGTGACGGTACAAATACACAGAAAAAACAACAAATACTTCATAGGTGTACAAACGTAACGCTGAAACTTCAATTTTGTTGATTGTTTTTTGAAAACCTTTCAGCAAAGTAGTCGTGTAAAAATACAATAGTATTTAAATTGCGTTCACAATTTCTTCGTGAAACACTGTGCTCTTATGTGGCCCTGTGAAACATTTTGCGATGAGTTGAGTTATAAACTTCCGAAGATAAAAACATGAAAATAATCTCTTACAACGTAAACGGTATACGCGCAGCCATGCGCAAAGGATTTCTGGAATGGCTGCAAAGTGCAGATCCGGATGTAATTTGTATTCAAGAAACAAAAGCGAATAGAGACCAGGTGGCTGTAGCCGAAATTGAAGCAGCAGGGTATCCGTTTCATTATTGGTTTAGTGCACAAAAGAAGGGGTATAGTGGTGTTGCTATTTTCTGTAAAACGGAGCCAAACCACGTAGCATATGGAACAGGTATAGAAAGCATGGATTTTGAAGGCCGTAACATTCGGGTAGATTATGATCACGTCTCAGTTATGAGTTTGTATTTGCCAAGCGGAACTAATATTGCTCGTTTGGAACATAAGTTTGAGTTTATGGGTCTCTTTCAACACTATGTAAACCAATTAAAAAAGGAAATTCCTAACTTAATTATTTGTGGCGATTATAATATTTGTCATAAGGCTATTGACATACACGACCCAGTGCGCAATAAAAATGTATCGGGATTCTTGCCCGTGGAGCGAGAATGGATTGGTAATTTTATAGACAGTGGGTTTATAGATAGTTTTCGTCATTTCAACAAGGAGCCAGATAATTATACTTGGTGGAGTTACCGTGCCAATTCTCGCGCTAATAACAAGGGCTGGCGGATAGATTATAATATGGTGGCACAACCCTTACAAGAAAACCTTACAAGAGCCGTTATATTACCCAACGCTTACCATAGCGATCATTGTCCGTTGTTGGTAGAGCTTCAATTTTAATACAAATTATTGTTAAACTGAATTCAATCCTTTAAAGGAGCCAGGGAAATTTTCCTTCCTGGTTTTAAATATGTATCCAAAAATGAAAAACCTACTTATTCTATTATGCCTTGCAACAGTTCTATCCAGTTGTGTCTCCTCACAGGTATACGATGAACTAAAAGATAATAACGAAACCCTGCGCTCCGAGAATGAAGCACTTATGGCTAGATTGGATGGTACAAGCAATTCCAGTACCGACGTGTATACGGTAGCCAACCTTGAAAAGAAATTGGCCGATGGTGTTGCTGAAAAAACACGTTTGGCAATGGAACTTGCCGCTACCAAAGTGACTATGGCGACTTTACAAGCTTCGTATGATGCGTTGGAAGCAAACAGTTCTGAAGCATTAACCGAAAATCTAGCCCGAAACCGAAAGCTGTTACAACAATTAGAAGCCAAAGAAAAAGCATTAGCTGAAGAAGAAGCTCGACTAAAAATTTTAGAGAAAAAATTAAAAGACAGATCGAAACGCGTAGAGGAATTAGAAGGAATTATTGCTTCAAAAGATGCTAAAATGCGTGCGTTAAAAGATGCTATTTCTGCCGCACTTACCAATTTTGAAGGCAATGGTCTTACGGTAGAGCAGCGGGACGGTAAAGTATATGTATCTATGGAAAATAAGTTGCTGTTTGATAGTGGAAGCTGGGCAGTGAATAGTCGTGGTCGCCAAGCAGTAGAGCAATTGGGGCAAGTACTGGCAAAAAATACAGAGATAGCCGTCCTTATTGAAGGGCATACAGATAATGTGCCCTATGGTGGCAACGGTGCTATAAAAGATAACTGGGATCTTTCTACCAAGCGCGCTACTGCTATTGTGAATATCCTTACCGAAAACAACAACATCCCAAAAGATAATTTAACGGCAGCAGGAAGAGGTGAATACGCACCCATCGCACCCAATACCACAACCGAAGGAAAAGCCAAAAACCGAAGAATTGAAGTAATCTTAACCCCAAAGTTAGATGAAATCAATAAATTGTTGAACGATATGTAATTGGTTCTTAAACCTGTCAAAAGCATTCCAACCCAGCCTTCCCCCGGAATAAATTCGTTGCAGGCTCTTAAAAGGGATGAAGCTAAAGTCTTCCGCCGTGGCGGAGAGGTTTACAGGGATGTAGAGCCAGTGATTAAATGAAGCAGCGTTAAACTTAATAAACAATAGAAAATAAAGAGTGCGTCAGCAATCGGAATAACTAATATGAAATACACCAACCTCCCAAATACCAGTCTAAAAGTGAGCAAGATTTGCTTGGGCACCATGACCTTCGGAAATCAGAATACCGAAACAGATGCACACCAGCAATTGGACTTTGCCATTGAAAAAGGAATAAATTTTATAGATACTGCCGAGATGTATGCCGTTCCCGCAGATCCCAACACACAAGGGCTTACTGAAAAATACATCGGTTCGTGGCTTGCGAAATCTGGAAAACGAAAGGATGTAATAGTAACATCCAAAATAACGGGACCTTCGCGCGGACTTCACCATATTCGTGAACAATTAGATTTTAGCGTACCCTCTTTGGAAGATGCTTTACATAAAAGTCTAAAGCGTCTGCAGACCGATTATTTAGATGTATATCAATTGCACTGGCCGGAACGTGCCGTAAATATTTTTGGTGTAAGAGACTATAGTCACAGTGAAAATGAGCGTTGGAATGATACGATTTCCGAAACACTAGCGCGATTGGAAGCCTTTGTAAAAGAAGGCAAAGTGCGTTATATAGGATTAAGTAACGAAACACCATTTGGCGTGATGCGCTACATGGAAGAACACCGAAAAGGAAAACTGAAAATGGTTTCGGTACAAAATGCGTACAGTTTATTGCAACGTAGAGACGAAGTAGGGTTAACCGAAGTGCTGCAAATGGAAAATATAGGCTATTTAGTGTACTCCCCATTGGCTTTCGGAATGTTAACAGGAAAATATTTAAAGGGACAAAAACCTGCGAATGGCCGGATAACAATGTATCCTAACTATTCTAGGTATAGTTCAGAAAGTTCTATGAAAGCCACTACGGCCTATCAGGAAATTGCGCAAACTCATGGATTAAGTCTTACTCAAATGGCCTTGGCGTTTGTAAACCAGCAGCCGTTTGTTACCTCAACAATCATTGGAGCCACTAGTTTAGAGCAACTTTCAGAAAATATAGGAAGTGTGGACGTGACGCTTTCCGAAGAAATTTTAAAAGAGATTCAAAGCGTTCACGAGCGTATGCCAAATCCTGCGCCTTGATTTTGAGTAAGCAGTCTCACTGGCAGTTTGCAGAAATTTATTTTTCAGCTAACAGCTAACAGCTAACAGCTAACAGCTAACAGCTAACAGCTAATAGCTAACAGCTAACAGCTAATTAGTGGAGAGTATAAACGCTGCTGGAAATTTCTCTTTAATTTCTAGCAATGCTCTGTCTGCTTCCAAACGCGATGCAAAGTCGCCAGCCCATATTTTATAATTTGGAGTTTCATATTCGAGTGAAGCGGGCCAAGCTGTGTAGCTCGCTCTATACCTGCTTAGAACAGAATTTGCTTTGGTAAGCTCGCCATAATACAATTGTATGGTGAATCCATCTCCCAGTTTATTATCTTTTTCTAATTCTTTTTTCAAATGTAACAATTCAGGGATTTTACTATCTTGGTGCACGGTTACAGTAGCTTGTTGTGCAAAAGATATTTCAGAAGAAAAAGCAAGTAAAATGCTGAATATGAATATTTTGAATAGATGTGATTTTTTCATAGTGCTGTTTTGTGAATACAAAGGTAAAACCTAATAACCATTTTGCCTTCAATTTTATTATTTAGAATTAGTATAAATTACGCCTTAACAGTTTATTTGGATTTAGAAAATAAACATAAACACGTACTTTTGCACAGTTATTTAAGGCACTTAATAACACGCTAGCAACAGTAGTAACAATAACTAATTATGTGCCAAAGTATTGCCAATAATCAACTCTTAGTATGCAAAAGGTGAAGTTTATAAATCTACCCTCAATAGTATCTCTCTTACTGTTGGCAGTCCTGCTAACGTTTTCAAACAATACATCTGCTCAAGAAGGTGCGGTGCAAGATGGCACAGTGCAAGAAGGAGCGGCCGATACTGCAGACGAAGCAGATCAAACTACCGCAGCAACTCCTGCGGCAGATGGCGTTGGAGATGCAGAAGCTGGAGAAGCATTGTTTAAAGCAAATTGTGCAGCTTGTCATAAGTTGTACAAAAAATCTACAGGACCCCTATTATTTGAAATTTCAAAAAAATACGATCGTGCTTGGTTGTACAAGTGGATTAACAATAGTGCTGCCCTAATTGCTTCTGGAGATGCGCAGGCAATTAAAGTATTTGAAGAAAATAATAAATCGCCCATGACGGCTTTCCCGGGATTGAGCGAAACCGATATTGATAATATTTTAGCCTATACCGATACTCCAAAAGCTGAAGCACCAGTTGCAGCTGGTGGAGGACCTGCTGTTAATGGTGAAGGTGGCGCTGGTGTTTCAAACAATATCATTTTAGGGGCACTGGCTTTAGTGTTCTTGTTATTGGTGGTAATGCTGGTTTTGGTAAACAAGACCTTAAAGAAAATTGCGGCAGCCAACGGTGTTGTGTATGAAGAGAAAGAAAAGCGCACACCATTATGGAGGGTATTTGCTGAAAATCAATTTTTAGTACTGGTTACTTCTATATTCTTATTGCTATCTGCCGCTTACTTTATGTATGGATACTTTATGCAGGTAGGAGTGGATCAAGGATACGCTCCGGTACAACCTATTCATTATTCGCACAGAATTCACGCAGGTGAAAACCAGATAGACTGTAAGTACTGTCACTCTTCAGCTAGAAAGAGTAAAACTTCTGGGATTCCTTCATTGAATGTGTGTATGAACTGTCATAAAAATATTTCAGAAGTTTCTGAAGATACCTACGCAATGGGTCAGGAAGAGTACGGGGTTGACTACAATAAAGAAATTAAAAAATTATACAAAGCAGTAGGTTGGGATGAAACTACCCAGGCATATACGGGTGAAACCGAGCCTGTGAAGTGGGTTCGTATTCACAACTTACCAGATTTTGCATATTTCAACCACTCGCAACACGTTACCGTTGCCGGAGTTGATTGTCAGACCTGTCACGGACCTGTTGAAGAAATGGAAATTATGGAGCAGTTCTCACCTCTTACCATGGGGTGGTGTATTAACTGTCACCGTGAGACCAACGTGAATGTTGCAGGAAACGAATATTATAAAGATATCCACGACCAGCTTTCGAAAAAGTATGGTGTCGATCAGTTAACAGCTGCTCAAATGGGTGGATTGGAATGTGGTAAGTGTCATTACTAAACGAAGTTTTGGTAATTTCTGCGAAAGCGGAAAACCTATATCACAACATTGAATAAAATAATAGAATAACTAGTGCAAAAATTTTAGATATACGATGTACGATTTACGAATGAAAAATCAAGCAATCGAAAATCGCACCTCTAAAATTGTAAATGAATAATATGGCATCAAACAAGAAATACTGGAAAAGTGTTGAAGAGCTAGACTCCTCTAGTTCGATTGTTGAAACGTTGAAGCAAAACGAATTTGTAGAACCAATTCCTACAGACGATTTTTTGGGAGACAAGGAAACTCTTGAAGCTTCATCAACAACACGTCGCGATT
Source organism: Rasiella sp. SM2506 (assembly GCF_050859505.1). Classification (GTDB taxonomy): domain Bacteria; phylum Bacteroidota; class Bacteroidia; order Flavobacteriales; family Flavobacteriaceae; genus Marinirhabdus. Next base: position 1,326,638 of record NZ_CP193934.1, read on the forward strand.
TCTTAAAATATGTAGGATTTTCTACAGCGGCTGCTTCTTTGGCTTCCTGTGAGGGTCCTGTAATTAAGTCGATACCTTACGTTATAGCTCCGGACGAGATTGTTCCTGGGGTTGCTAACTATTACGCTACCACCATGGCAGATGGGTTCGATTTTGCCAATGTACTGGTAAAGACACGTGAAGGTCGCCCAATTAAAATTGAAAGAAACGATCTTGCTAAAAGTGGAGGTAGTGTAAATGCACGAGTGCATGCTTCAGTATTGTCTATGTATGACAAGAACCGTGTACAAAACCCAATGATTGGTGGGAAAGATGTTACCTGGGATGAATTTGATGCTGCCGTAGCACAAAAAATGAATGAGATGAATGGTAAAGAGGTTGTGTTGTTAACGCAAACATTTGCCAGTCCATCTACTTCAAAATTAATTAAAGAATTTACTGCAAAATATACGAATGTACGTCACGTAATTTACGATGCCGTTTCTTCTTCGGAGGCGTTAGATGCTTTTCAGAATAAATACGGAACGAGAGCTTTGCCTGATTATGATTTTAGTAAGGCGGAAGTACTAGTTTCAGTTGGTGCCGATTTTATTGGCGACTGGCAAGGAGGCGGCTATGAAGCAGGGTATGCAAAAGGTCGTATTCCGAAGAACGGAAAAATGAGCAAGCACTACCAGTTTGAAGCCAATATGAGCTTAGCGGGTGCCAATGCAGATGTTCGTGTTCCAGTAACACCAACCCAGCAACTACAAGTTTTAAAAGCTTTAACCGGGGGTAGCGCTTCTGGATTGCCAGAAAACGTAGCTGCAGCGGTTGCAAAAGCAAAGTCACACTTGCAAAAAGCAGGAGGTAACGGAGTTATTATTACTAATTTACCAGATGTGCAAGCGCAATCAATGGTGTTAGATTATAATGCTGGTGGCCAGGTAATGGATACTGCAAAGCCTAGAATGACGGCTATGGGGAACACTCAGGAAGTTACGAAAGTGATGAACGGTGTTGTTTCAGGAAGTGTAAAAGGATTGATCACTGTTGGTGTAGATCCGGTATACTCCTTCCCGAATGCAGCATTTGCTGAAGCGTATAAGAATCTTGAAATGTCTATGGCATTTTCAATGAAGCCAGATGCCACAGCTTCGGCAGCGCAATTGGTTGCTGCTACGCCACACTATTTAGAGTCTTGGGGAGATGTGCAATTGAAGAAAGGATCCTTCAGTATTATGCAACCTACTATTAGACCTTTGTTTAATACAAGGCAATTTCAACAATGTTTGATACGTTGGACAGGGAATGGCGATAAAAAATACTACGACTATCTTAAAGAGTTTATGGAAGCTTCGGTACTGGGAACTAGTTCTTGGAACCAAGCTGTACATGACGGGATCGTTGAAAGTACTGCTGAAGTAACTACAGATGCAGATACTACGAATAGCAATAATTTAGAATTAGAAAGTTCAACCTCTAACGGAGCATTATCAAATGCAACGCAAAGCGGAGGAATGGAGCTTACCTTATATACGAAGACTGGATTAGGAAATGGAAATCAGGCCAGTAACCCTTGGTTACAGGAATTGCCAGATCCTATTACTAGAACGTCTTGGGATAACTATGTAACTGTTTCGGCGGTAGATGCTGCTGCAATGGGCTTAGAAAACTTCAATGTTGCCAATGGCGGATTGAACGGTAGCTACGTGAATGTAAAAATGAACGGTGTTACTGTAGAGAATGTTCCTGTGTTAATTCAGCCAGGACAAGCAAAAGGATCAATAGGTCTTGCGTTAGGATACGGGCAAACAGTAGGTCTTCAGGAAGAAATGCAAACAGGTGTAAATGCATACCAGTTATACACCAACTTTAGTGCGGTACAAACAGATGTAACCCTTGAAAAAGTTTCGGGTGTTCACGAATTTGCCTGTGTACAGTTGCACAATACCATGATGGGGCGTGATATTATTAAAGAAACGACCCTTGAGATTTTCAACACAAAAGATGTTCACGAATGGAACCCCGTTCCGGAAGTGTCTAAAGATCACGAAGAAATTTCTGTACGATCTGAAGATGCCGATCTTTGGACTAGCTTCGATCGTTCTATTGGACATCACTTCAATTTATCTATAGACTTAAATGCCTGTACTGGTTGTGGTGCGTGTGTGGTTGCCTGTCACGCAGAGAACAATGTTCCTGTAGTAGGGAAGGCCGAAATGCGTAAGAGTAGAGATATGCACTGGTTGCGTATTGACCGATACTATTCTTCTGAGGGTTCTTTTGAAGCAGATTTAGAGAAAAAAGAAAGTATTTCAGGATTGGGAAGTTCCCTTTCAGAATATGGCGAAATGGAACACCCATCTGCAAATCCGCAGGTAGCATTCCAGCCGGTAATGTGCCAGCACTGTAACCACGCTCCTTGTGAGACGGTTTGTCCGGTAGCTGCTACAAGTCACGGTCGCCAAGGACAAAACCATATGGCGTATAACCGTTGTGTGGGTACACGATACTGTGCAAACAACTGTCCATATAAAGTGCGTCGTTTTAACTGGTTTTTATATGCCGAAAATGATGAGTTTGATTACCACATGAACAATGATTTAGGTCGTATGGTATTAAACCCAGACGTGGTAGTGAGAAGCCGAGGTGTGATGGAAAAATGTTCTATGTGTATTCAAATGACACAGAAAACTATTCTTGATGCCAAGCGCGACGGAAGAAAAGTTAAAGAAGGTGAATTTAAAACAGCTTGTTCTGCAGCTTGTGAAACTGGAGCGATTGCTTTTGGTGACATTAATGTTGAAGATAGCGAAATTCACGAATTAAAAGAGAATAAACGTATGTACCACTTGTTGGAAGCCGTTGGAACAAAACCTAACGTATTCTATCATACCAAAGTGCGTAATACAAACGAAGCATAACTAACTAAGAAATAGATTATATAGATATGGCGTCGCATTACGAAGCACCTATTAGAAGACCCTTAGTTATAGGAGATAAAAGCTACCACGATGTTACTGTGGATGTGGCTGCTCCTGTGGAAGGTAAAGCCAATAAATCCTGGTGGATAGTATTCACCATTGCCTTAATCGCATTCTTGTGGGGAGTGGGTTGTATTATATACACCGTTTCAACAGGAATTGGAGTTTGGGGACTAAACCGAACCGTAAACTGGGCTTGGGATATTACCAACTTTGTATGGTGGGTAGGTATTGGTCACGCAGGAACATTGATTTCTGCGGTACTTTTATTATTCCGTCAAAAATGGAGAATGGCAATTAACCGTTCTGCAGAGGCGATGACCATCTTCTCGGTAATACAGGCAGGTTTGTTCCCAATTATTCACATGGGACGTCCTTGGTTGGCGTACTGGGTATTGCCTATTCCAAACCAGTTTGGTAGTTTATGGGTAAACTTTAACTCACCACTACTGTGGGATGTGTTTGCGATCTCTACGTACCTTTCGGTATCCTTAGTATTCTGGTGGACAGGATTACTTCCAGATTTCGCGATGATTCGTGATAGAGCGGTAACACCATTTACAAGACGTGTATACAGTATACTGTCCTTTGGATGGTCTGGTCGTGCAAAAGATTGGCAACGTTTTGAAGAAGTTTCTTTGGTATTGGCAGGTTTGGCAACTCCTTTGGTACTTTCGGTACACACCATTGTATCTTTTGACTTTGCTACGTCGGTAATACCAGGATGGCACACCACTATTTTCCCTCCGTACTTTGTTGCAGGAGCGATTTTCTCTGGATTTGCTATGGTAAACACACTTCTTATTATTATGAGAAAGGTGTCTAAGTTAGAAGATTATATTACTATTCAGCATATAGAACTCATGAACATTGTTATCATGTTAACGGGGTCTATTGTTGGGGTCGCCTACATCACCGAGCTTTTTATTGCTTGGTATTCTGGAGTGGAATATGAACAATACGCATTCTTAAACCGTGCTACCGGACCGTATTGGTGGGCATATTGGGCCATGATGTCGTGTAACGTATTCTCACCACAGTTTATGTGGTTCCCTAAATTGAGACGTAGTATTATGTTCTCTTTCTTTATTTCGATTGTTGTAAACATAGGAATGTGGTTTGAGCGTTTTGTTATTATCGTTACCTCATTACACCGTGATTACTTGCCATCGTCGTGGACAATGTTCTCGCCAACCTTCGTAGATATTGGTATCTTTATAGGAACTATTGGTTTCTTCTTTGTACTTTTCTTATTGTATGCAAGAACCTTCCCGGTAATTGCACAAGCTGAAATTAAATCTATCTTGAAAGGTTCAGGTAGCAAATACAAAAAAATGAGAGCAGAGCACGGAGATGATGTGAAGCATTATTCGCCCATTGTACGTGAGCCTGCGTCTAATGCTACACATATAGACGATACTACAAATGAAGATCATAACCCTATGATAAATGCAGATGCATTGGTGACTTCAGAATATCAAAAAGATCAATTAGATGCCATGCTGGAAAGATTGGGTAATTATGACCCAGCAACACAAAAAGCAGACAATCTTAAGAAAATAAGCGGTGTAGGACCGGTAATGGAACAGAAGTTACATCAATTGGGTATTTACACTTTTGACCAAGTAAGTAATATGACCGATGCAGATTATGACCTGTTAGATGAAATTATTGGTGAGTTTCCAGGACGAGCAAAACGCGACGACTGGGCAGGACAAGCCGCTAAACTAAAAAACAAAGCGTAAGTATGGCAGCTAAACACATTCACGCAATTTATACAGACGACGACATCTTAATGCAAGCTGTCAAGCAAGTACGTTCAGAAAACTACCATATTGAAGAGGTGTATACACCGTTCCCGGTTCACGGTCTTGACAAAGTGATGGGACTGGCGCCGACAAGAATAGCAATTTGCTCTTTTTTATATGGTTTGGTGGGACTTGCAGTAGCAACGGTAATGATGAATTTCATTATGATTGACGACTGGCCTCAAGACATTGGAGGAAAGCCAAGTTTTACCTATATTCAGAATATGCCGGCGTTTGTACCTATTATGTTCGAATTAACGGTATTCTTTGCGGCTCACTTAATGGTACTTACTTTTTATATGAGAAGTAAATTATGGCCTTTTAAGAAAGCGGAGAATCCAGATCTTAGAACAACAGATGACCATTTTTTAATGGCCATAGATGCAGGACACCACGATGTAGAGAAATTAAGTAAGTTTTTATACGATACAGGAGCATTGGAAATTAGTTTAATTGAAAATGACGATGACCACTAATATGAAAAAGATAATCAAAATAGCATTTGTTACAGCAGTTTGCCTTATGGTATTCTCTTGCGCAAATGAAAACAGTCCAAACTATCAATACATGCCAAACATGTATTCGCCTGTTGGGTACGAAACCTATGGTGAATATGAAATTTTTGAAGGTCAGCAAGAAGCAATGCTACCCGCCGAAGGTTCTATTCCACGTGGATGGTCTCCGTACGATTATGAAAATACCACTGAAGGTCTCGAATTGGCAAAAGTTGAATTAAAGAACCCTTTAGAAGTAACGGATAAGAATTTAGCCGCTGGCGCACAATTGTATACGATTTACTGTGCGGTGTGTCACGGAGATTCAGGGGACGGACAAGGAATCTTAGCACAACGTGAAAAGTTTTTAGGGATACCTAGTTACGCAGCCGAAGGTAGAGTAATTACCGAAGGTGGTGTCTACCACGTACAAATGTACGGGTTGAACTCAATGGGGTCTTATGCATCGCAAACCAATGAGTTGGAGCGCTGGCAAATTACCCAACACGTAATGAATTTAAAAGCACAGCTTAAAGGAGAGCCTTTATTGGTGCCTAAGAGCCAGGATTCTTTAACCAATATGGTTGAAGTGTTGAACGAAAATATAACTGAAGATAACAGTCCAATACAGACTGAGACTTTAGAAGAAACTAACTAAGAATTTAAAGAGATAGTTAAAGATATGTACACGCTACCCAGTAAATTAAAGTTATTTGCGATCATTTTTATGGTGGTTGGTGCCCTTGGAATGCTTGCAGGTTTCCTAACAGCTCCAAGTACAACTGCCGAAGTAAAAGAAATGATGGCAGCTCACGGTGATGATCACGGGGAAACCGCTGCTCATGATACTGCCGAAGGCGATCATAACGGTGAATCAGCTTCCCATGACACTATGAAAGAAGATCAGAAGGGCGATCATGGTGAAACTGTAGAAAACAGTGAAGAAAAACACTTAACGCACGTGTTGCACCAATTGCAAAACAGACCGTGGTCTGCATTGTATATTGCTTCGTTCTTTTTCTTTATGATTGCATTGGGAACATTAGCTTTTTATGCTATTCAGCACGCTGCACAAGCCGGTTGGTCTCCAGTGTTATTCCGAGTAATGGAAGGTATTACAGCGTATTTACCTTGGGCTTCCGTAATCATTATTATTTTATTATTGCTCTCAGTATTTCACGTAAATCATATTTTTCACTGGATGGATGGGGATTTAATTAATCCGGATAGTCCTAAGTATGATAAACTAATCGCAGGAAAAAGTAGTTGGTTAAACCCAACGTGGTTTATTATACGAGCTTGTATTTACCTATTAGGTTTCAACTTATACCGTTATTTCTCAAGAAAATGGACGTTGAATCAAGACGATGCAGAAGATAACCGTTGGTTCAAAAAGAACTTTAAATTGGCCGCAGGATTCTTAGTATTCTTTATCTACACCGAGTCTATGATGTCTTGGGACTGGATTATGAGTTTTGATCCACACTGGTTCTCAACGTTATTTGGTTGGTATGTATTTGCAGGAATGATGGTTTGTGCAATTACAGTAATCGCAATGGTTACTATTGTACTGAAAAGCCAGGGATATTTAGAATATGTAAACGATAGTCACATTCATGATTTAGCCAAGTATATGTTCGGTTTCAGTATTTTCTGGACGTACCTTTGGTTCTCTCAGTTTATGTTAATTTGGTATGCAAACATTCCTGAAGAGGTAACGTATTTTGTTACAAGAATTGAAGATTACAATTTGCCTTTCTTTGGAATGGTAGCGATGAATTTCCTCTTTCCAGTGCTATTATTAATGAATAGCGATTACAAACGTGTAAATTGGTTTGTAATTTTAACAGGAATTGTAATCCTTTTAGGACACTACGTGGATGTATTCAATATGGTAATGCCAGCGACCGTAGGAAAGTCTTGGTTTATTGGTTTGCCAGAAATTGGAGCGATGCTTTTCTTCTTTGGTCTTTTTGTTTTGGTTGTGTTTACAGCACTTACAAAAGCACCATTATTAGCCAAGCGTAACCCATTCATCAAAGAAAGTAAACACTTTCACTATTAATAAGAATTAAAGAAGACAGATACCGATGACCGCATTTTTAGTTGTATTAGTAATCATACTTTTTGCAGTTGCTATTTGGCAAATGAGCAAGATATTTCAGTTGTCTCAAAACAAGTCAACCCTCAGTTCCGAAATAGCTAATGATAAAGACAATAACGTAAACGGTTGGCTCATGATGGGCTTTACTATATTTACATACGTATTATTAGTAGTTTGTTTTTGGAAATGGTGGGACGTATTACTTCCAGAAGCCGCTTCAGAACACGGATCAGAAATAGACAGTCTCATGTTTATCTCTATGTCCTTGATATTTGTAGTAGGATTTTTCACCCTTTGGTTGTTAGGATCTTTTTCTCTTAAGTATCGCGGAAAAGAAGGACAACGTGCTACTTTTTTCGCAGATAACGATAAACTGGAATTCATCTGGACTATTATTCCTGTCATTGTTCTAGCAGGATTAATTATCTACGGATTGTTTACTTGGACAGACATTATGAATGTAAACGATGAAGATGATCCTATGATTATTGAGTTGTATGCGTATCAGTTTGATTGGAGAGCTCGCTACAGCGGTGAAGATAATACGCTAGGTGAGGCCAATGTTCGATTAATTGAAGGTGTAAACCAATTGGGAGTAGATGCTTCAGATCCAAACGCACAAGATGATATTGTTGTAAACGAATTACACTTACCAGTAGGGAGAAAAATAATCTTCAAAATGCGTTCACAGGACGTATTGCATTCGGCATATATGCCACATTTTAGAGCACAAATGAACTGTGTGCCTGGAATGATTACACAATTCTCATTTACACCAAGCATCACTACAGAAGACATGCGATTGAATGATGAAATGGTGGCGAAAGTTAGAAAGATTAATAACATTCGAAAAGAAAATAGCAAGGCATTAGTAGCAAAAGGTGATGAGGCATTAGAGCCTTATGAGTTTGATTATATGTTACTATGTAACAAGATTTGTGGAGCCAGCCACTATAACATGCAAATGAAGATTGTTGTAGATACTCCCGAAGAATACGAAGCTTGGATAAAGGAACAACCTACCCTAGCCGAAGCCTTAAAAAAATAATAAAAAAAATAGCTTAAAAGATATGTCAGCACACGCAATTGACCACGTAGAAGATCATCACGACGATCACGGGCATCATCATAAAGAAACATTTGTGACTAAATATATTTTTAGTCAAGACCACAAAATGATTTCTAAGCAATACCTTATTACAGGTTTGTTTATGGGTATCATAGGTATTGCCATGTCTATATTGTTCAGACTACAATTAGCCTGGCCAGATGTAGAATTTACCATCTACGAAGTTTTATTAGGAAAATGGGGTGAAGGTGGCGTTATGGATCCTAATGTTTATTTGGCATTAGTGACTATTCACGGTACGATCATGGTATTCTTTGTATTAACAGCAGGTCTAAGTGGTACCTTTAGTAACTTATTAATTCCATTGCAAATTGGTGCCCGAGATATGGCCTCAGGATTTCTGAACATGATATCCTACTGGTTGTTTTTTCTCTCTAGTATTATTATGGTAATGTCGCTGTTTGTAGAGGCTGGACCAGCATCTGCGGGATGGACTATTTATCCGCCATTAAGTGCTTTGCCACAGGCAATTCCAGGATCTGGAGCAGGGATGACGCTTTGGTTGGTATCTATGGCAATCTTTATTGCATCCTCTTTATTAGGATCACTTAACTATATTGTTACTGTCTTAAACCTACGTACCAAGGGGATGTCTATGACTAGACTTCCATTAACTATTTGGGCGTTTTTTGTAACAGCTATTATTGGTGTGGTTTCATTTCCAGTATTATTTTCAGCAGCATTAATGTTGATTATGGATAGAAGTTTTGGTACGTCCTTCTTCTTGTCAGATATTTATATAGCCGGTGAGGTACTACACAACCAAGGAGGTTCTCCAGTATTGTTTGAACACTTATTTTGGTTCTTAGGCCACCCAGAAGTATATATTGTAATCTTACCAGCCATGGGTATGGTTTCTGAAATTATGGCTACAAATGCACGAAAACCTATTTTTGGGTATCGAGCGATGGTTGCTTCTATTTTAGCAATTGCATTTTTATCTACCATTGTTTGGGGTCACCATATGTTTATCTCGGGAATGAATCCATTCCTAGGATCTGTATTTACTTTTACCACCTTATTAATTGCAATTCCTTCAGCAGTAAAATCATTTAACTGGATTACAACGCTTTGGCGTGGTAATTTACAGATGAACACAGGAATGCTCTTTTCCATTGGTTTTGTTTCTACCTTTATTACGGGTGGATTAACAGGAATTATTTTGGGAGATAGTGCCTTAGATATTAATGTACACGATACGTACTTCGTAGTAGCTCACTTCCACTTAGTTATGGGTATTTCTGCATTGTATGGTCTATTTGCCGGAGTGTATCACTGGTTCCCAAAAATGTTCCAAGGACGCCTGCTCAATAAGAACTTAGGATATGTTCACTTTTGGGTAACCGTTATAGGTGCTTATGGGGTATTTTTCCCAATGCACTTTATTGGGATGGCTGGATTACCAAGACGTTACTATACCAATACAGCGTTTCCGTACTTTGACGATTTAACCGATATAAACGTGGTCATCACCATTTTTGCTATTATCACAGCTGCGGCACAATTAGTATTCTTATACAACTTTATCCACTCTATGTTCCACGGAAAGATAGGACCTAAAAATCCTTGGAAATCTACTACGCTAGAATGGACTGCAGAAGTTAAGCACATTCACGGAAACTGGGATGGACCCATACCTGAAGTACACCGTTGGTCTTATGACTATAGTAAGTTAAACGATGATGAAACAGATTATGTAATCCCAGGACAGGATTACGTACCACAGCATATTCCACTTCAAGAAAACGAAGAAGAGATGAATCATTAATCATCTTGAGAATGCGGATCTCTAAGCGAAGATTCTGTAATAAATTACATAAAAGCCCCTTCAATTTAATTGAAGGGGCTTTGTATTGAATGAAATATACGTAATACTACGTATTGTGCTATTCTTGTAGCTCATGTAATTTAGTAGTTCATAAACTAGTATAGCCAATCGACTGGGGAGTCGATGGCTAATAGAGCCGAAATGCAATGCATTCGGCTCTTTTTTTGTTTTTAGAAAATTATTGTTTGACTCCTCGTGCAGGATAGCCTTTCTTTTCTATAAAATCAATAGCATTCAGCAAGTCTTTAAAATGTGGACGCGCAAAAGGCATGGTTTGTATAGAAGAGAGATACAAGGTGGTATCTGGTTTTACCAAAAATAATCCAGGTTCTGAAAATATTTCTGGCTCACTGTCCGAAATACTGGTAGAAATATATAATCCCCACGCTCTGGCTTCTTTTTCAGATAAACCATAGGCAATAGGAATCGCTTCAATATCCCATTCGTCTTCTGTTTTCTTGGCACGTTTTTCAGAATCCATACTTATACCAATTACATTAATGCCACGCTCGGTAAACGCATCGAGTTTGTCTTTTAATTCCTCCAATTGTTCTTTGCATTTTGGGCAGTGATACCCTCTGTAAAAAACAAGTAATGTATATTTTTCAGGACTTTGTTTTTGTAATTCCCATTGGGTACCGTTAACAAGGTCTAACGTAAGGTTGGGTACTTTATGTGTTGGTGTAATCATAATTTTTATGTTTTTTATTTTAAAATAAATATAAAAGTATTGGTACTGGTATACTGCCAATGGATTGGTAATCTCTTGTTAAAGAGTTTTAAATGTTTTTTCATATTCTAAATACATTGAAATCAATTTTTTCTAAAATAAATTTCATGAGGCGCGTAACAACTTTAATGCACGATAGAAACTTTAATACTTATCTTTGTACTATGAACGAAAACTTGGATGCCACAGGCGAAAACTTCTCTCCGCAAGACCTAGACTTAGAAAAAAAGTTGCGTCCGCTTTCCTTTGACGACTTTACAGGACAGGATCAGGCGTTAGAAAATTTAAAAGTTTTTGTACAAGCCGCAAACCTCCGTGAAGAGGCGTTAGACCATACTTTGTTTCACGGCCCTCCGGGGCTTGGAAAAACAACTTTGGCACATATACTCGCCAAGGAGTTGAACGTAAATATTAGGGTAACTTCTGGTCCTGTTTTGGACAAGCCAGGAGATCTTGCAGGTTTATTGACCAACCTAGATGAACGTGATGTGCTTTTTATAGACGAAATCCATCGCCTAAGTCCCATCGTAGAGGAATATCTTTATTCTGCCATGGAAGATTATAAGATCGATATTATGATTGAGTCTGGGCCCAATGCCAGAACCGTTCAAATTAATTTATCACCCTTTACACTTATTGGTGCTACTACACGATCAGGATTGCTTACGGCACCTATGCGAGCGCGTTTTGGAATCGCTTCTCGACTTCAATATTATACGACGGAATTACTTACAAATATTGTACAACGTAGCGCCACCATTTTACATATGCCCATCACTATGGAAGCAGCCATTGAGATAGCGGGTAGAAGCAGAGGTACACCTAGAATTGCGAATGCGTTGTTGCGCAGAGTTCGTGATTTTGCGCAAATTAAAGGGGATGGAAATATAGATATTAAGATTGCCAAATACGCACTAGAACAACTACACGTAGATGCGCACGGCCTGGATGAAATGGATAATAAAATCCTTACCACTATTATTGATAAATTTAAAGGAGGTCCTGTGGGGATTACCACGCTAGCGACCGCAGTTTCTGAAAGTGCCGAAACTATTGAAGAAGTGTACGAACCTTTTTTAATCCAGCAAGGCTTTATTATGCGTACTCCAAGAGGTCGCGAAGTAACCGAAGCTGCCTACAAACATTTGGGGAAAGTAAAAGGTCCTACGCAGGGCGGATTGTTTTAAAAAGAAATACTAAAGGGTCAAAATTTAAAGCCAAATGTCAGGCTGAGCACTATGTGAAAAATTATGATGAATAATTTTGAGGATACCCAACGCAGTTGTCGAAGCCTAATGGAACGACGAAAAAAAAATACAGTTCCAATTTTCTATTTTAATGAAAGTTCGCTTTAGTTATTTATGAAATCCAAACAAAACCAAATCCCAACCGTTCCCCTCACTAAATTTCTAAAACACTCCTTAGAAATTTTAAAGAACCCTTTGCCATTTCATCATAATAATTTTGAACGCTTGGGCGATACCTTCAGATTAAAAATTGGGTTTAAAAATTCGGTAGTCTTTTCTCGGGATGCTGCTTTCTTGCAATATGTCCTTCAGAAGAACCAACGCAATTATACCAAGTCAAAAATACAGACCGAAGATTTAGCCAAATATGTTGGGAAGGGATTGCTCACTTCAGAAGGCACACTTTGGAAACAACAACGCAAACTCATCCAGCCCGCATTTCATAAAAAGCAACTGGCAAATCTGTTAGGCACCATGCATAAAACTATTGCAGCTGAACTTCAGAAAATTGAAACAGGGAAGCCTTTTGAAATCTCTTCAGTGTTTAGTGATTTGGCTTTTCAGGTGGTCGCCAAATCATTATTTAGTGGTGGCGTTTCCGAAGCACAAATTAAACGATTACAGCACATTACCGAAGAAGCCCAAAAAATGCTGGTACGTGAGCTTCGGCAACCGTATTTGCATTGGTGGTTTATCCTAAGTGGGGTGCTTCAAAAACACATCAATCTAACCCATGAAGCCCGATCCATCCTCAAACAATTGGTAGCGGATAGAAAAAAGAGCGGCGTTCGTGAAGACGACTTGTTGGACATGTTGCTAGATGCTCGATACGAAGATGGCAATGCCATGGACGAAGAACAATTGATAGACGAAATTTTAATTCTCTTCACCGCAGGGCACGAAACAACTAGCAATTCGCTTACGTTTACCACGCAATTACTCGCCAAACATCCCGAATACCAAGAGCAGATTTTTAATGAAACTCAAAAGGCGGAAGCTGAAACTAATGATTTAATGGAATTGCTGCGCAAGGTGCCTATTACTACCCGCGTGATTGAAGAGTCGTTGCGTCTCTATCCGCCAGCCTATTTTATTGACCGTGTGAACATAGAAGCAGATGAGTTCAGCGGAATGAGATTTGAAAAAGGAACTAGTTTACTTTTTGCGGTACATGAAATTCATAAAAGTGAAACACATTGGGAGCATCCATTACAATTTAATCCCAACCGTTTCGCTAATAAAAATTATAGCGATTATGCTTCATTTTATTATCCTTTTGGTGCAGGACCGCGTATGTGTATAGGAAATAATTTTGCGATGTACGAAATGGTGCTTGCTGTTTCAACGCTTTGTAAAACCTTCGGCATAGCGAAGAAAAATGATGCGATAGAAATTAATCCCTTGATTACCTTAAAGCCTAAAAATGCTATCTTACGGTTTGAAAAGCGATGATAACAATATAAAGTGGGTAATAAATCATACAATACTACTTTAATCAAATCCGAAGCTCAGCGTCTAGGCTTTCTCTCTTGTGGGGTAAGCAAAGCGCAATTTTTGGAAGAAGAAGCGCCGCGACTGGAAAAATGGCTCAACCAGAATATGCACGGTGAAATGAGTTATATGGAAAATCATTTCGACAAGCGACTAGATCCTACAAAACTGGTGGAAGGCTCCAAAAGTGTCATCTCTTTATTGCTGAATTACTTTCCAGCTGAAACACAATCTGAAGATTCCTATAAAATCTCCAAATACGCCTATGGAACAGATTATCATTTCGTCATAAAAGACAAGCTGAAACACCTATTACACTACATCCAAACCGAAATTGGCGATGTACACGGCCGCGCCTTTGTAGATTCAGCTCCTGTGTTGGATAAAGCGTGGGCCGCCAAAAGCGGACTGGGATGGATTGGGAAACACAGCAATCTGCTTACGCAAAAAGTAGGCTCGTTTTATTTTATTGCAGAGCTAATTGTTGATCTGGATTTAGACTACGATTCACCAGTAACCGACCATTGCGGCAGTTGTACCGCCTGTATAGACGCCTGCCCAACGCAAGCCATTGTGCAACCGTATGTGGTGGACGGCAGCAAGTGTATTAGTTACGCAACCATAGAGTTAAAAAATCAAATTCCTAGTAGTTTCAGCAAGCATATGGACGACTGGATGTTTGGTTGTGATGTATGTCAGGATGTGTGTCCCTGGAATCGTTTTAGCAAATCACATAGGGAGCCGTTGTTCAATCCACATCCTGAATTGCTTTCCAAAAGCAAAAAAGAGTGGGAGGAAATCACCAAAGAAGTCTTCAACGAAATTTTCAAAAAAAGCGCCGTAAAACGCACCAAATATGAAGGCTTAAAACGAAATATTGATTTTCTGAAATAGTAAAAAATACGCTTCCATTCTCAGCCGGATAGGGTTAGGAACAAATGTGAAAACAAAATTATTTTAACTCCTTCCCCCAGCGGCTAACAACTTTTAATAAAACTAATGCTTAGAATCCGCGTGTCGGGGGAAGGTGGATTTCGGTTAAATCTTTAAAATTAAATTCCAAATTACTTTTCCCGAAATTCGGATGGGGGACTTCTCAAAAAACCGTTTAAAAAATTCACTCTTTACCGTTACTCCCGTACCTTTGTTTTACAGTAAATATATATTTATGAGCAAACAAAGTAGACGTCGAGAAGCCCTTTTGTACCACGCAAAACCCCGTCCTGGGAAAATACAAGTGGTGCCTACAAAAAAATATGCTACCCAAAGAGACCTTTCATTAGCCTATTCGCCAGGGGTGGCAGAGCCTTGTTTAGAAATTGCTAAAGAAGTAAATAACGTCTACAAATATACCAACAAAGGAAACTTAGTTGCCGTGATCTCTAATGGAACAGCAGTGTTAGGCCTAGGAAATATTGGTCCCGAAGCGTCTAAGCCCGTAATGGAAGGAAAGGGTCTGCTGTTTAAGATTTTTGCAGATATTGATGTATTTGATATTGAAGTAAATACGGAAGATATTGATGCTTTTGTTGAAACCGTAAAAAATATAGCGCCAACATTCGGCGGAATTAACTTGGAAGATATTAAAGCTCCCGAAGCTTTTGAAATAGAACGAAGACTGAAAGCAGAGCTGGATATTCCTGTAATGCATGACGACCAGCACGGTACTGCCATTATTTCGGCAGCCGCATTGTTGAATGCGTTGGAATTAACAGGAAAAAATATTTCAGAAGTACGGATAGTGATAAGTGGTGCAGGTGCAGCGGCTGTTTCGTGTACCAGATTGTACATAGCGTTTGGCGCAGACAGAAAGAATATTGTAATGGTGGATAGTAAAGGAGTAATTCGTGATGACCGCGACTCCCTTTCCGAAGAAAAAAGCGAATTTGCCACACACCGTAAAATTGACACCTTGGAGGAAGCCATGGAAAATGCCGATGTTTTTGTAGGTCTTTCTATTGCCAATATTGTTACTCCAGAGATGCTAAAAAGCATGGCGAGCAATCCAATTGTATTTGCTATGGCAAATCCAGATCCGGAAATTGAGTACGACGTTGCTATTGCTACCAGAGAGGATCTAATTATGGCAACAGGCCGCAGTGACCATCCCAATCAGGTGAATAATGTACTTGGTTTTCCCTTTATTTTTAGGGGTGCGTTAGACGTAAGAGCGACAAAAATTAATGAACCCATGAAAATGGCTGCGGTGAAAGCGCTGGCAGAGCTTGCTAAAGAACCAGTGCCAGAGCAAGTGAATATTGCTTATGGAGAGACGAAACTCAACTTTGGGCGCGACTACATTATCCCGAAGCCATTTGATCCCAGACTGATTGCCATGGTGCCACCTGCAGTAGCCAAAGCGGCTATGGAAAGTGGTGTGGCTACGGAGCCAATTACAGATTGGGAAAAATACCAAGACGAATTGTATGAACGCATGGGAAGCGACAATAAGATCATTCGTTTGTTGTTAAACCGGGCTAAAATGGCTCCCAAACGTATTGTTTTTGCTGAAGCAGATCAACTAGACGTGTTAAAAGCTGCGCAGATTGTGCACGATGAAGGCATTGGAATTCCTGTGCTCTTAGGGAGAAAGGAAATTATTCTGGAGCTCATGGAGCAACTAGAATATGAAGCCGAAGTTGAAATTATAGACCCTAAGAGTGACGAACAAGAAGAAACCCGAAATAGATATGCTGAAAAGCATTGGAGTAACCGTCGTCGAAGTGGCATAACTCTTTATGATGCCCAGGGTCTTATGCGTTCCCGAAATTACTACGCAGCAATGATGTTGAACGAAGGAGATGTAGATTGTATGATCTCGGGTTATTCAAGAGCCTATCCTTCGGTTGTGCGTCCAGTACTGGAAACTGTGGGAAGGTTTGAAGGCGTGGATAAAGTGGCCACAACCAACTTAATGTTGACCAAGCGTGGACCTATGTTTATTTCAGATACCTCTATCAATATAGATCCTACTGCCAAGGAGCTTGCCAAGATTGCGCAAATGACCAATCACACTATGAAAATGTTTGGTCTTACGCCTGTAATTGCGATGATTAGTTATGCAAACTTTGGCTCCTCCAAAGATCCGCACGCGACCAAAGTAAGGGAAGCGGTAGCATATTTGCACCGTAGTAATCCAGATATGTTGGTAGATGGTGAGTTACAGACAGACTTTGCCTTAAATTCAGAAATGCTTCAGAAGAAGTTTCCGTTTTCAAAATTGGCAGGTAAAAAGGTAAATGCATTAATATTTCCAAATTTAGATTCAGCAAACAGTAACTACAAGCTGCTTAAAGAATTAAACAATGTAGAATCCATAGGTCCTATTATGCTTGGGATGAAAAAACCAGTGCATATCCTTCAACTAGGAGCCAGTGTAGAGGAAATTGTAAACATGGCAGCCGTAGCGGTGGTAGATGCACAACAAAAAGAGAAGCGGGTTAAAGAGTTAGAAACTTCAGATTAAGTGCCGTTTATTTTAGTAAATATGGGCTGTGCCAATGCAAATAATTATGTTATATTTGGCGTTTTAACCTTACGTTAACATTATGATTACCTATTTACAGGGAAGGCTTGTACAGAAAAATCCAACCGATGTAGTCATAGATTGTAATGGCATAGGCTATTTAGTCCATATTTCATTACACACATTTTCGCAACTCCCCACGACCGAAAATGTAAAATTATTCACGTATTTGCTGGTTAAAGAAGATTCGCACACCTTGTTTGGTTTTGCGGGAATAGAGGAACGAGAAATTTTCAAATTATTAATCTCGGTTTCGGGTGTAGGTGCAAGTACGGCTAGAACCATGCTTTCTTCATTATCGCCAGACCAGGTTAAAGATGCTATCGTGAACGAAGGAATAGCAACCATTCAGTCTGTAAAAGGAATTGGGGTTAAAACAGCACAACGAGTCATCTTAGATTTGAAAGATAAAATATTAAAAGTATATGGCTTGTCTACTATTTCTGGAACAACAAGCAATACTAATAAAAATGAAGCGTTATCTGCATTGGAGACGTTAGGTTTTGCTAGAAAACAAGCTGAAAAGGTTTGTGATAAAATTGTACAGCAAGACCCTGGGGCAAGTGTAGAAACGATAATAAAATTAGCTTTAAAAAATTTGTAGACTTTGGGCGCAAAAAATTACGATTACACAAAAGTTCTTTTCGGGCTTTTCTTGGTTTTAGGAGTTTTATTTGGAGGAACTCAAACAGCAACGGCTCAGGATTCCACCGCAACTGGTTCGGAAATGGGAAGAATGGATCTTCCTAATCCGCCAAGTATTCAAGATTTATACACCTACGATGCCGTTACGGAAAGGTATATTTATACGAGAACCTTAGGTAATTTCAACATTTCTTATCCGCTTATCCTTACGCCGGAAGAATACCAGGATTTAATCCTGAAAGAGCAAATGAAGCAGTATTTCAAAGATAAAATTGATGCTGCCGATGGAAGAAAAGAAGGTTCTGAAGAACTTCAGAAAAACTTGTTACCTACCTTTTATGTGAATTCCAACTTTTTTGAAAGCATTTTTGGAGGCAATACAATTGAAGTGATCCCACAGGGAACCGTGGAGATGGATTTAGGGCTTTTATACACCAAACAAGACAACCCATCGTTTTCGCCACGAAACCGTAGCAATCTTTCTTTCGATTTTGACCAACGTATTAGTTTAAGTTTGTTGGGTAAAGTGGGAGAACGGCTTCAGGTAACCGCCAATTACGATACACAATCAACGTTCGATTTTCAGAACCAGATAAAACTAGAGTATACTCCTACCGAGGACGATATTATTCAAAAAATTGAAGTAGGTAACGTAAGTATGCCTCTTAATAGTACCTTAATCCAAGGAGCTCAAAGCTTGTTTGGGGTAAAAGCACAATTACAATTTGGAAAAACAACTATTACAGGGGTGTTTTCTGAACAGAAATCTGAAACCAGAAGCGTAACTGCAGAAGGAGGAGCCACTATTACAGATTTTGAATTATTTGCACTGGATTACGATGAAAACCGTCACTTTTTCTTATCACATTATTTTAGAGATAATTACGATAGAATTTTAAGCCAATACCCTTTTATAAATTCAAACGTACAGATTACAAGATCTGAAGTATGGATTACCAACCGCGCAGCAAATACGCAAAATGTTAGGAATATTGTTGCATTACAAGATATAGGAGAGGCAGATCCTACAAATATTGGCTTGCCCTTTGTGCCAGGAGGTTTTATTAACAAGCCGAAAAATTCTTTTCCAGATAACAGCAATAACGATTTTAACCCTTTTGGAATAGACGATCCTTCAGTTCCTAGTATCTTAAATAATGCCATACGAGATGTGGCAACTGTTGGTCAGGGATTTGGCGGTGTGCGTGTAAGTGATGGTGTAGATTATGTAACGCTGGAAAATGCAAGAAGGTTAAACCCTAACGAATATAAATTGAACACACAATTAGGATATATTTCGTTAAACCAACGTTTAAGTAATGATGAGGTATTAGCTGTATCGTTTCAGTTTACCGTAAATGGGCGCGTTTTTCAAGTTGGAGAATTCTCAAACGACGGGGTAAGTGCTACTGGGGAAACAACGCCTTTTGACCCTAACAACCCAGATCCAGATCCAAGCGAAGATCCACAAGGATTGCCACAGAACTTAGTGGTAAAACTTCTTAAGAGTAATATTACGAATGTACAGGAACCAATTTGGGATTTAATGATGAAAAACATCTATGCATTAGGTGCTTTTCAGCTAGAACAAGAAGACTTTAGATTAAACATTTTATATACAGATCCTTCGCCGCTCAACTATATTACTGCGGCGCCCGGAACACCAGAATTCCCAGCCACTGCGCTTCCAGAAGATGTTGAAGACAATGTGTTATTGCGTGTTTTTAACCTGGATAGGTTAAATTTTAATGGCGATCCACAACAAGGGGGAGATGGATTTTTCGATTTCCTTCCTGGGATTACGGTAGATACTCAAAATGGGCAAATTATCTTTACCACCGTTGAACCTTTTGGAGAATATTTGTTCGATAAACTAGACAATGACAATCAGGGTCCTGGTGATTATAATAATGATATAACCTATAACGCGAATCAAAACCAATACGTTTTCCGAAGCTTGTATACCACTACCAAGACACAAGCGGAACAACAGGATAGTGATAAAAATAAATTTCAATTAAAGGGTACATATAAATCTACGGGCGCAGATGGTATTCCTATTGGTGCCTTTAATATTCCACAAGGTTCGGTAACCGTAACTGCTGGAGGAAGAACCTTGGTAGAAGGAGTAGATTACACGGTGAATTATCAATTGGGACGTGTGCAAATTATAGATCCTTCACTTCAAAATTCTAACACTCCAATTAATATTACTACGGAGAATAATACACTTTTCGGTCAGCAAACAAAGCGATTTACTGGTTTGAACGTAGAGCATAAGTTTAATGACAAGTTTCAGATTGGAGCTACCTATTTAAATTTGAGTGAAAAGCCGTTAACGCAAAAATCTTCTTTTAATGCAGAACCCATCAATAATAGTATCTTCGGTATAAATGCAAATTACTCTACCGAAGTACCTTTCTTAACGCGTTTGGTGAATAATTTACCAAATATTGATACAGATGTAGCTTCCAATATATCACTTCGTGGGGAATTTGCCTATCTATTACCTGGAGCCCCTAAAGTTTCAGATTTTGATGGTAAAGCGACCTCTTATATAGACGATTTTGAAGCTTCTCAAACTGGTATTGATGTAAGCTCACCGCTTACTTGGTTTTTAGGAAGTACTCCTGTAGGTTTTGGAGGAGAGTTTGGTAATGGAAATCTTCAGTACAACTATAACCGTGCAAAACTTGCCTGGTATACTATTGACCCTATTTTTTATAGCAGTCAACGACCAGACGGCATTAACGATGAAGATCTTTCTTCACCTTTTACACGTCGTGTATTTAGAGATGAAATTTTCCCGAATCAAGACTTAATTCAGGGTCAAACCCAAGCGTTATTCTCTTTGGATATGGCATATTATCCTAGCCAACGTGGGCAATACAACTTTAACCCCGAAGCTGCAGGAGGAAACACATTACCTAACCCAGAATCAAGATGGGCAGGTATCACGAGACAACTTACCACTACAGATTTTGAGCGCTCCAACGTAGAATTTATTCAATTTTGGGTCATGGATCCATACGTACACGATGATGCTATTAATGATGATGGTTTCTTGACCTTTAACTTAGGTAATATCTCTGAAGATATCTTGAAGGATGGTAGAAAACAATATGAAAACGGACTGCCTCAAGACGGGGGAACTCTTAACACCACGCCAACCGCTTGGGGTAAAGTGCCTACAAATCAATCGTTAGTATATACTTTTGATACACAAGGACAGGAACGAGTAAATCAAGATATTGGACTGGATGGTATTTCGGATGCCACTGAAGGAGCTATGTTTCCATCCTTTTCAGGATTGCCAGATCCAGCGGGTGATAATTACGAGTATTTCTTACAAGCTCAAGGCGATATCTTAAGTCGGTATTTACAATATAATGGTACAGAAGGTAACTCCCCAGAAAACGTAACAGACACCAACAGAGGAAGCACAGCACAACCAGATGTAGAGGACATAAACCGTGATAATACCATGAACACGGTAGATAGTTATTATGAATACCGTGTTCCTATTTATCGTGGAATGAGTGTAGAAAATAACACCAGTCTTAACGGAGGTGAGCAAGATTTTATTACAGATGTTCGCGAGATAGAAGTAACTACTCAGGACAACAACGTTATTCCAGTGCGTTGGGTACAGTTTAAAGTGCCAATTAGCCAGCCAGATGAAGCGGTAAATGGTATTTCAGACTTTAGATCTATACGTTTTATGCGTATGTATATGTCTCAGTTTAATCAGAACACGGTATTGCGTCTTGGAACCTTAGAATTGGTTAGAGGAGATTATAGAAGGTTTACGGAAACATTAGATATTACTAACGAAGATCCGGATCTGGACGATACTGTTTTTGAAAATGAAGCAGTGAATATTGAAGAAAATGACCAAAGAACACCAATTCCTTATGTATTACCTCCAGGAGTTTTCCGTGAAGAACTAAACAACAACAACAACTTAATTCGTCAAAACGAACAATCAATAGCCTTGCGGGTTTGTGGTTTAGAAAATAATGATGGTCGTGGTGTGTACAAGAATTTTAATGTAGACATGCGTCAATATGAAAATCTGGAGATGTTTATTCACGCAGAATCACTGGAGAATCAAACACTTCTTTCAGACGGTGACATGACTGCTTTTATACGTTTAGGAAACGATTTAACACAGAACTTTTATGAAATTCAAATTCCGTTGAATCCTACCTCATTTGGTTCCTCTTCTGCGGAACAAGTGTGGCCTATAGAAAACCGTTTGCGACTTCCTTTGCGATTGCTGCAGGATTTAAAGACACGTGTCTTGGGAGACCCTACTATAGACCCAACCGAAACTACCTTTATTTCACAGTCTGAGCTTGATGAAAGTACCATTGGTTCGGAGAATGAATTATTATTAGGTATAAAAGGGAATCCAAGTTTTGGAAACGTGCGTATTATTATGTTAGGATTACGTAATAATTCTGGACAGGAAATATGTGGAGAAGCCTGGTTTAACGAGTTACGTCTTTCAGAATTGAAAAATCAAGGTGGATGGGCTGCAGTGGCGAGTATGGATGCTAACCTAGCAGATTTCGCAACCGTGAGCGCTACGGGTAGAAGAAGTACGGTTGGTTTTGGATCTATTGAACAAGGACCTAACCAAAGAAGTCGTGAAGATTTACAACAGTACGATGTAGTTACAAACATAAATCTGGGGCAAATGTTGCCGAAAGATTGGGGAGTACAATTACCTTTTAACTACGGAAGGTCTGAAGAATTAATTACCCCACAATACGATCCGGAATTTCAGGATATTGAACTGGATGCACGATTAGATAATACCGAGGATCAAGCAGAGAAAGACCAAATTAAGGAACAATCTGTAGATTACACTAAGCGCCAAAGTGTTAATTTTATTGGTGTGCGAAAGGATAGAACTGGGGATAAAAAACCTAAGCCTTGGGATGTAGAAAACTTAACTTTTTCAGTTACGTATAACCAAGAAGATCATCATGATTTTGAAATTGAAGATGCCTTGGAACAAAACGTACGTTTAGGAGGAACCTATAATTATTCTTTCAATCAAAAAGCATACGAGCCTTTTAAGAAAAACGATTCATTATTTACAGGAAAATATTGGCAGTTTCTTAAAGATTTCAATGTAAATTACTTGCCTACCAGTTTGGCGGTAAGCTCTAATATTACGAGACAATACAATGAGCAAAAGTTTAGAGAATTAAATCTTATACCTGGCAATATTGGTTTACCAACACTGTATCAGCGTAACTTCTTATTCGACTGGCAGTATACCATTAATTATAATCTAACTAAGTCGTTACGCGCTAATTTTACAACATCCAATAACAGGATAGTCACTAATTATATTGACGACGTAGGTTTTGCAGACAATACAATAGGTGTTTGGGATGGTTTCTTCGATATTGGAGATCCTAATCAGCACTTTCAATCGCTACAAGTAAATTACGATTTACCATTTGATAAATTTCCTTTCTTGAAATTTATCCGGGCTACGTATTCTTATACAGGAGATTTCCAATGGCAAGACGGTAGTGATCTTTTTAACAATATAGAAATACCATTGTCTAATGGGACTGTAGAAACCTTCAATTTAGGAAATTCCATTCAGAATGCGCAAACGCATAGGATTAATTCTTCTTTGGATATGAATGCTTTTTATCGCTATGTAGGTCTTACAAAAATTAAAAAATCTAGAGGCACTAATAACGCTGGTGGTGGCTCTGGTGGTGGTTCAGGAGATAATGGTGGACGTTTAGACAAAGGGGGTGCCGCAAAAGGAAAAGGAGATAATAGTGAAAAAGGTCTAGAAGAAAATGCTACAGCAAAGGGCGGTACTTCAAAACTTAGTGGTGCAGGCAATACTGGAGCGGGTGGTGCCGGAGCGGGTGCTGCCGGAAGTAGTTCTCTGGGTGTTGGAGAGAAAGCTGCAAATACACTTATAGGCCTAGCGACCAGCATCAAGAAAATTGCATTAAACTACCAAGAAAATCAAGGTATATTTTTACCAGGATACACACCATCTATTGGTTTTATTGGAACTCTAAAACCGTCGGCTGGATTTACATTTGGTAGCCAGGCCGAGATTAGAGAAAGAGCTGCAAGAATGGGCTGGTTAACATTATATCCAGAATTTAATGAACAATACACAGAGGTGGAAAGTCGCCAGTTGGATGCTCAAATAAATTTAGAACCACTTGAAGATCTCAAAATAGACATTAACGGTAGCAGAATTTATTCTGAAAGCTATGCCGAAAATTATATTATTGAAAACGATATTTATAGGTCATTAACACCTAATACTTTCGGAAACTTTAATATTTCCACACTCCTTATTCAAACGGCATTTAGCCAGAGTGATGAAAATACATCGGCGGCGTTTAACGATTTCAGATCCAACCGCTTGATTGTAGCGAGAAGATTAGCGACAGAATTTTATGGCACCTCAAGTTTCCCAGTAGATGACGAAACTGGATATCCAGTTGGATTTGGACCTAACAGTCAGGAAGTTCTATTGCCGTCGTTTATTTCGGCATATAGAGGAAGTGATGCTTCTAAAGAAAAAACAGGAATCTTAAGAGATATACCACTTCCAAACTGGGATATTAAGTATACAGGTTTAATGAATCTTGCCTGGTTTAAGCAACGATTTAAGCGTTTCTCTTTACAACATGGATACAGGGCTAGTTATACGGTAAATCAGTTTCAAACCAACCTGGATTTCGATAGCAATAACCCAACAGCAACAGATCAAGCTGGAGATTTTAAGAGTAGAGTATTGTTGACAAACGTTAACCTTACCGAACAATTTTCACCCCTTATCCGTGTGGATTTTGAAATGAAAAATTCTGTAAAAATACTGGCAGAATATAGAAAAGACAGAGCTTTATCATTAAGTTTCGCCAATAATCTTTTAACCGAAATTCAAGGGAACGAAATTATTCTTGGATTAGGATATCGTATAAAAGATTTGCGTATTGCATCGAATTTTGGAGGTAAAAAGACAATTTTGAAGAGCGACCTTAACTTTAAGGTAGATGTATCTAGAAGAGATAATAAAACAATTATTAGATATCTAGATATTAACAATAACCAGACAACTTCCGGACAAACTATTTATGGTTTAAATTTCTTGACAGATTATGCGTTGAGTAAAAATTTAACCGCTTTATTTTATTTCGATTATTCTTTTTCAGAATATGCTATTTCTACAGCATTCCCACAAACAACAATCCGTTCTGGGTTTACGCTGCGATATAACTTCGGAAATTAACCAACAATAACAACAAGAAGTAAAAATTTTAAATTATTATGAATGTACCTTCCAACCTAAAATATACAAAAGACCACGAATGGATTAGCATAGATGGCGACGTGGCCACAGTGGGTATTACAGATTTTGCACAAGGAGAACTGGGCGATATCGTGTATGTAGAAGTAGAAACGCTAAATGACACCCTGGATAAAGATGAGGTTTTTGGAACCGTAGAAGCTGTAAAGACAGTTTCAGATCTTTTTCTACCACTTTCCGGAGAAATAGTAGCTTTTAATGACTCTTTGGAGTCGGAGCCAGAAAAAGTAAATTCAGACCCATATGGCGAAGGATGGATGGTAAAGATTAAGATTTCTAATCCCGATGAAATAGCAGACCTTTTAACCGATGCGGCCTATAAAGAAGTTATTGGCGCCTAAAACGCTGCTACTATTAGCACTGTGCTATACACTATTTATAAGTGTTGCATTTTTGCTCCCGGGAGGCAATATGCCTTCCACAGAGCTTCCAATAGATAAGTTTGTGCACGTAAGTATTCATGCAGGGTTATTTTTTATTTGGTCGCTTTATTTTTTCAGAAAACAAAATAATACAATAGTCACTAGAACTTTTGCTTTAGTGGCTATTTCTTGTTTGCTTTATGGCATAATAGTTGAAGCTTTGCAAGAGAAATTTGTACCTTTAAGACATTCCGATGTTTTAGATTTGGTTGCAAATGGAGTAGGTATCCTATTGGGAGCCATTGTGTTTTACAAGGTCGCCACTAATTTTGAAAATCAAAATTGATATTTCCTTTTAAAGTACAGGATTATTTCTTTAAATTAGCAACAATTAAACACTTCGATTATGGAACAAAAGAAAAACCCAAAAGCAGACATGACACAATGGAGCTCGATCTTCTTGTTATTTGGTCTTGCATTTATGCTTTTTGTAGCTTGGCAAGCAATAGAATGGAAAACTTACGATAACAGTGGCCTGGCTTCAGACCAGTTAAATCTTGGTGACCAATTAGAAGAGGATATTCCAATTACACAACAATTAACCCCACCACCACCACCACCACCGCCACCACCAGCTCCAGAAATTATTGAAGTGGTCGAGGATGATGTAGAGGTAGAAGAAGTAATTCTTAAGTCTACGGAGGTTGATCAAAAAGAAGTGATTGCAGAAATTGAAGAAATTGAAGAAATAGTTGATGAAGTAATTGAAGATGTACCTTTTGCTATAATTGAAAATGTACCCGTGTATCCAGGTTGTGAGAACGCTGGAAACAATGAAGCAAAGAAAAAATGTATGTCTGAAAAAATTCAAAAATTTGTTCAGAAAAAATTTGATACAGATTTAGCGAGCGATTTAGGACTTGATGGTAGACAGCGTATTTCTGTTCAGTTTAAGATTGATAACAAAGGAAACGTAGTAGACGTTCGTGCAAGAGCACCACACCCCAAGCTAGAAGCTGAAGCTATAAATGTAGTGCAGTCACTACCCAAAATGACTCCAGGAATGCAACGAGGTAAGGCAGTAGGTGTAATCTATGCACTCCCTATTTTGTTCCAGGTAGAAAATTAAATAGTACCTATATACAATAGTAAATCCCACTTCTTTTGAAGTGGGATTTTTTTTGGCATAACAGTTGTTTTATACCTATTATAACTTCTAAATATACTAGTATGAAACGCTCAAGTAATGTGTGTGGTGCCACTACAAAAGTACCAAGTAAAAGAGCTGTAAAAAAGCAAATCAACATTAGCTGGAACTCTAGCATCTTCTTTCAGGTAGGTCTTATTGTGAGTCTTTTAGCTGCTTTTTTTGTTATGGAGCTAGAAATTGGAACGGCGCCAAATGTTGCCGTAACTCACGATGACGTACTTTGGGAAACCATCCCAGTAATTACGTATACTGTACTAAAAGATATTGTAGAAACTCCAAAGGAGCAGCCTAAAAAAGAAGTTTCACGAGAAATTAAAAAAGTAGTACCCACTATTGCTTCACAAACATTTGTGGCTGTAGAAAATACTATAGTAACTATTGAGGCGAAAATAGCAGACACTGAAACTCCAGTGGTAGTTCCTCCTGTTACAGATGTGGCTACAGATAAAGTGCCTCCTGCAACCACCACCATCTTAGGCGTAGAACACGTTCCTGTATTTCCTGGATGTGAAGGAGTTATTGGCAACGAGGCAAAGATAGATTGTATGTCTTCAAAGATTAAAGCTTTTATAGGGAAACGTTTTAAAACTGAAAATTTCGATTATTTTGAGCCAGGGAGTGTGCAAACTATACGAGCTTTTTTTACAATAGATTCCAACGGGACTATTGTTGAAATTCAGGCAAGAGCAAAAGATAAAAACCTGGAAGCCGAAGCAAAAAGGGTAATAGCAAAACTCCCTTTAATGCAACCTGGTCGTCAGGGGGATACTCCGGTAAATGTTACCTATGCGGTTCCTATACATTTTCAAGTACGTAATTAATAAAGATCCCGCCTTTTAAAGGCGGGTTTCCTTTTTTTTGGACATTTCAAAAAAGCGTATCTTTCGGCCTAATTAAACCGTTGCCTAATGAAGAACGTTGCTTTCCTTCTGGTTGTGTTCGCTTATATAAACATACATGCCCAGCAATCCAATAGTTTCGAAAAATATCCTGTCTTTCCGGAATGTGCCACAGTGGAAATAGGAGCACTAGAAAACTGTTTTAACACAACCTTTCAACAATATCTATTCGAAAATTTTAAAGTGCCACAGGTAGTTTCCGAAGAAAATTATTCTGGTTCCATGACTATTTTTTTTGAAGTGGATAAAGAAGGATCTTTTAAGTTATTATATACAGATGCTATTTATAAAGAACTGAAAGCAGAAGCCCAACGCGTTTTTGAAAATCTTCCAAAAATAACCCCGGCCACTTATAATGGAAAGCCAACCTATGTTCAGTTCACGTTGCCCATAGCGATACCCTTAAAAGCACCTGGCATAGGTGTCGTTGCTGCTAAAGATGTTGAAAAAACTACTTCAGATGAAAAAATAGTAACGTTAAAAAATGAATATGAAGACATAGAAAAATTCACATATGCTAATGAAGAATATGTAAGCAATATAAATATCCCTTTATCTCACCATACGTATAGCCTTTTTGACCCTGCTTTGAACAGGGTGGGGCAAAACAATCATACGGCTCAGAAACCTTATATTTATTCTGAAGTTAATAAATATTACAATTTTGAAGCTGAAAATGCCAAATTATTGAAAAATAAAAGCTCTTGGTTTGGCCGGAAGCTTTGGAACGAACACATGGTGCAGGTAAAAACAAAAGATTTTTGGTTCACCTTAGATCCTGGAGTAGACCTTCAAGTAGGAAAAGATACAGATGCAGATATCGACACCTACAACAACACACGTTTGGTGTATGCACAAGGAGGGATAGGGAAAGAATTCAACTTTTTTGCCGTAGTGTATGAAAGTCAAGGAAGATTTGCAGACTACTACAATAGGTTTGCAGAAGCCAATAAACCAGATGGTGGAAACCCAGCAATTATTCCTGGACGTGGCATTGCAAAAAGGTTTAAGGAAGATTCGTATGATTATCCTGTAGCCACTGGACATATATCGTATACGCCTAGTAAGTGGTTTAATTTTCAGTTAGGGCACGGCAAAATATTTTTGGGGGATGGGTATAGATCGTTATTGTTAAGTGATAACGCAACACCGTATCCATTTTTTAAAATAAACACAAATATCTGGAAGCTCAAATACACAAATACATGGATGAGCCTTCGGGATGTGCGGCCGGAAGCAACCGAGGATCGTACTTTCAGAACTAAGTTTGTCGCAAACCATTACTTAAGTTATAATGTTACAAAACGCTTAAACATTGGTTTGTTTGAGAGTGTAATTTGGGATAATAGAAATGATCGTGGTTTTGATCTAAACTATATAAATCCTGTAATTTTTTATCGTGCGATAGAGTTTTCTACAGGATCGCGAACGGGTAATGCGCTTATAGGCTTAACTGCCAAGTATAAATTTACAGATCGGGTAAATGTTTATTCTCAAGTTATTATTGACGAATTTTCTTCAGGAGATGTTTTTGGAGGAGAAAAAAGCTGGAAAAATAAATTAGGATATCAAATAGGTGCCAAGTATTATGATGCCTTTAGTGTAGACGGATTGTACCTGCAAGCCGAATATAATCGCATTCGTCCATATACCTATTCTCATAATACCGTTGTGCTTAACTACGGGCATAACAATCAATCATTAGCTCATACTTTGGGTGCTAACATTTCAGAATTTATTGCGATTGCTAGGTACCAAAAAGGTCGCTGGTTTGGTGATGCAAAAGTAATACTTGCAAAGCGCGGGTTAGAATTTGAACCCCCAGGGGATGGTGTCGATTATTATGGGGGGAGTATCTATGGAGATGAGGAAAACCGGCCTTTTAATACTGGTGTAGAAATTGGGCAAGGAAATACTACAGATTTCTTCCATACAGAGCTACAAGCGGGCTATTTAATTAATCCGGCAACAAACCTAAAGATATACGGAAGTGTAATTTTTAGAGATTTTAAACCTCTAGAAAATACGGCTACTGTATTTGAAAATCAAACCACTTGGGTGAATTTTGGTATTAGAACCGATTTGTTCAATTGGTATTACGATTTCTAGAAAGATTAGTTTTTGTTTTCTTTTTGAGACTCTTCGTATTTTTTCTGTTTAGCCTCATTTCGTCGTTTATAAACTCCTTCATTTTTTTCTACTTCACCATAAAGGGTTCGTAAGAATTTTTCAGTAGTTATAAAACCTTCTCCGTAGGCTTTGTTGTCGTAGAATTTTGTAAAATCACGCATGGCAGCAACTTGGTCTTCAGTTTTATTTTGCAAGAAAGCTGTTTTAATTCGCGAATAGTAAAGTTCTAGCATTGTAGCCATTTCTTTCACATCTGTAAAAGAAGCGAGTTCTCCGTGGCCAGGAATAATTTTTGTGTCTTTATTGCACAAGCGCTCTATCTTTTTGAGGCCTTCTATATATCCGTTATAACTTCCGCCATTTTTTGTGTCTAAGTAAGGATACATTCCATTTACAAACGCATCTCCTGTGTGCAACACATTGCTTTTGCGGAAATTAACAATAATATCGCTATTGGTGTGAGCATTTGGTAGGTGTATAAGTTGGATGTCCTCATCGTTATAATGAAATAATAAGTCATTTTCAAAAGATATGGCGGGTAAGGCTTCGTAGTCAATATCTGCCTGTGTATCCTCGGCTATTTGTTCAACCCTTTTTTCTATATTCTTTTTCATCTCCTTGACTTTTCCATCTACATTTCCTTTTTTTTCAGCTTCCTCAATTTCAGCGGTTAAACTTTTTAGTATGTCTTCTCTGGAGTTCTTATTAAGATTATTTGTAATGTTATCCCGAACATTTTTATGTGCAATCACAGTGGCTCCTTTTCTGCTAAAATTTTTGTTTCCACCTACATGGTCACCGTGTAAGTGTGTATTTACGATAAACTCTACTTGTTTTTCGGTTTTTCTCTGAATGATGGTCTGAATAAACTCTGAAGCATTTTCAAATTGGGTGTCTATCATTAAAGCACCATCAATTCCGTTTTGCACGGCTATGTTTCCTCCCATGCCCTTCAGCATAAAAATATTTTCTGTAACATCTATGCTGGAAGGTTTGTACTTATAGTTGTCGTCATTTTTATCAACTTGGTCTTTTTTCAGACTACTTTGATTTTTTTCATCTATTTCATCTTTATTTTGTGCAGTAACTATAAAGCCTGTAAATAATATGAATAGAGATAAAATAATTGCTTTGGTCATGTCTATTTGTTTGAATGAAGGCTCAAAGTAATAAAAAAAACCTTTTGACCATATAAGTATTGTGTTTTTATATTGTAAAAAATAGGTGCTTCCCCTATCTTTGCACCGCTCTAAAAATCAATACATCTTGGCGGTATCACAGTCTACATCTTTGCCAGTTTCAATTTTCAGGAATTTTACTGAAATTACCAAAATGCGACTTTCTGTTAGTGTCGTATTTTCCTCTGTGGCGGGATATCTACTTGGAGCAGAATCTTTGGACTTTTATGTTCTTTTGTTGCTTTGTGTTGGAGGCTATTGTATGGTTGGTGCCAGTAATGTCTTTAACCAAATAATTGAACGGGATTTAGATGCCAAAATGGATAGGACTAAAAATAGGCCTATTCCAGCTGGACGTTTAGGCGTAACGCCTGCTTTTATTCTTGCTAGTATACTCACGCTAGTAGGTATTTTTGTACTCTATATCATTAACCCGCAAACGGCAATGTTTGGAGCTATCTCCATATTTTTGTATGTAAGTTTATATACACCGTTAAAAACACGTACGCCACTCTCTGTATTTGTGGGAGCATTTCCTGGAGCAATTCCATTTATGTTAGGATGGGTAGCCGCTACAAATGATTTTGGAATAGAGCCAGGAACCTTATTTATGATCCAGTTTTTTTGGCAATTCCCCCACTTTTGGGCTATTGGTTGGTTTCTGTATGACGATTATAAAAAAGGAGGGTTCTTTATGTTGCCCAATGGCAGGCGCGACAAAGGAACTGCGATACAAGTAATTTTATATAGTATTTGGACAGTATTGGCATCATTAATTCCAGCTGTTGGTGTGACAGGAAAATTGTATTTAACGCCTTTTTCGGCAGTTTTAATTGGTGGTATTGGAGTTTGGTTGATTTACTATTCTGTAAGACTATACAAACAACAAACCGATAAAGCCGCAAAACAATTGATGCTCGTGAGCGTGAGTTACATAACATTGCTGCAAGTAATTTATGTGGCAGATAAATTTATAAGATAAAAATCTGTTTTGTAATAAAAGGTTTTTGATAAAAAATTCAGAAAAAGCATCCTAGTAGAACGAAGATATTTTTTCCATAAAAAGACAAAAAAGAAGATGGCAGATTATACAAAAGGAACTGAAGAATTTAAACTACGCCGAGCAAAAAAAATGATGCTATGGTTTGGTATTATTAGTCTTTCTATGAGTTTTGCTGGATGGACCAGTGCCTACGTTGTAAGTAAGGAGCGACCAGACTGGGTGGAAAATTTGCAAATTCCTACGGCATTTATTACAAGTCTTATTATTATCCTTGTAAGTAGTCTTACGTTGCATTTTGCAAAAAAGAGCATTCAGAAAGAAGAGCATAAAACTGGAATGATTTTATTGCTAACAACATTCGCATTGGGACTCGCGTTTATTTGGTTTCAAATAGAGGGTTTTCAAGAAATTATTGGGCTTTTTGGGTACAATCCAACAGGTCCTACAAGTAATATTACCTATACATTTATATTTTTAATTGCTGTGGTTCACTTAGTGCATGTAGTCGCTGGATTGGTGTGTCTTTTGGTGGTGATTTTTAATCACTCTAGAAAAAAATATGCCAACGGGAAGACATTAGGTGTGGAGCTTGCAACAACATTTTGGCATTTTGTAGACATTTTGTGGATTTATCTTTTGCTATTCTTTTACATTGCGTAACTGATTTTCAGTAAAATAAGTGCTAGTCAAAGTAAATACGTGAAAGCTTTTTTAGGATGAGTATAAATTGAGACAGGATGTTTTGAGAAATAAATATTAATCGTATTTTTGACACCAATTTAACACCAACTACTTTCTATGGACACGACTGTTGCAAAAACAGGAACCGAGGGGAAAACTTGGGGCGGAGGTAACAGACCGCTCAACGCTAGCTACGGTAAGTTAATGATGTGGTTTTTCATCGTTTCAGATGCCCTTACCTTTTCAGGATTTATTGCCGCGTACGGTTTTTCAAGATTTAAATTTGTAGACGCTTGGCCCATTGCCGACGAAGTATTTACGCACGTACCCTTTTTACATGGGGTGCCTGCGCCAATGTACTACGTAGCGTTTATGACCTTTATACTTATTTTCTCTTCTGTAACTATGGTGCTTGCCGTAGATGCAGGGCATAAGATGCAACAAAGGAAAGTAATTTGGTATATGTTTTTTACCATTATTGGAGGTGCTATTTTCGTAGGTTCACAAGCTTGGGAATGGGCAACTTTTATAAAAGGAGACTATGGTGCAGTGGAAACTAAAGGTGGAAAAATCCTTCAGTTTTTAGATGCTGACGGAAAGCGTGTTGCTATTGCAGACTTTACGGAGAAACTTCCAACAACCAGAGATATTCATGTGGAACAGAATGGAATTTGGTATGAAGCTGAACCAACGGTAACCACATATTCTTACGAAGAAGTAAAGGCAGGTTTCTTGGCAAACGAAAATTTATTGGTGAGAACCCAGTATTATGATGAAAACGGACACCCAACTGTTTTAACTAGAGAAGAATCTGTGGCTAAAATCATGAATGATGGTAAGCTAGTTGTAGAAGGGGCCAACCTAAGACACAACGAATACGGTCATCCCTTGTTTGCAGATTTCTTTTTCTTCATCACAGGATTTCACGGATTTCACGTATTGACGGGAGTCCTTATCAATTGTATCGTATTTTTTAATGTAGTGATTGGTACGTATGAGCGAAGAGGGAGTTATGAGATGGTAGAAAAAGTAGGACTGTATTGGCACTTTGTAGATTTAGTATGGGTATTCGTATTCACCTTCTTTTACCTTGTATAATAATAGAATTAGACTGAAAAATGGCACACGAACATAAATTAGCAATTTTTAGAGGAACGCTTAAGTTCAAGAGCAACATCACCAAGATTTGGGGCGTGTTTGTATTCTTGTCTGTTATCACAATTATTGAAGTAGCCTTTGGTATTATTAAACCAGAAGTTTTAACGGAAACTAAATTCCTGGCAGTAAAACTTCTTAATTGGATTTTTATCATCCTTACCCTGGTAAAAGCATATTATATTACGTGGGACTTTATGCACATGCGTGACGAAAAAAGTGGGTTACGCCGTGCCGTAGTATGGACTGCCGTATTTTTAATATGTTACTTAATTTTAATCTTATTAATTGAAGGAGACTATATTTATGAGGTGTATAAAAACAACTTTATTAAATTCGATTTTTAAGCGCTTTCAACTATAAAATAACAAACCCGACCTGTATTACAGTGTTGGGTTTTTTTATGCCCAAAAGTTGGTCAAACACTCTCTGCGCCGTATTTTTGCAGTGTGTTTTAAAAGAGCCGTTTTATTCCTATAAAAACACCAATTTTCAATTGTTATATGAAGAAGTCTCAAGTTTCTGGTAATGTTAGTTCTCTTGCTGCTAAGAAGTATGTTATTCTTAGTATCCTTTTTTTACTTCCTATTTCAATATATCTTTTTTTTGCCATGGGAGTGAATAATTTTGTGAAGCTGCCCGTGGTAAGTGAAAATGTGGAGGAGCTTTCAGGATTTGTAAATTTGGAAGGAAAGGAAATTGCCATGGGAGATAAAATTTCTGTATTACTTTTCTTCGGAACGAATATCGAAAACAGAAAAGCTAATGCCTTTAACCTGGCACATAAAATCTATAAGAAAAATTATCAATTTGAAGAATTTCAGTTTGTAACCCTTATAACTGAGGATCAAATTGAACAAGCAAAAGACCTTAAGGAGGAACTTTCAGAAATTGAAGACCCAAAAAACTGGAAATTTGCAGTGGGTAGCCCAGAAACTATCGAGGCTTTATTCTATTCTTTACAAACTAAGGGGGCTCTAGATGAAAATTTCAGCACCAATATAGTATTTGTTGTAGATAAGGATAGAAATTTACGTGGTAGGACAGATGATGAGGATTATGGAATGTTGTATGGTTACGATGCCTCCAATTATGCCGAAATTAATAACAAAATGAGTGACGATTTAAAAGTGGTGTTAGCAGAATACCGCCTGGCACTGAAAAAGTATAAAACAGAAAGAGAGATTTAATAACTATTAATAGATTGTAAAGAATCATCTCCCCTCCGGGGAGACCGAGAGGGGAAAAGCGAAATGAAAAAAAACAAAAATGCATATATAGGTATTTCATTAGTAATACTGGTGTTTGGAATAATTTTTATTCCCAAAATCATCAATAGAATTAGCAATAATGATATTGTAGATACTGACCGTCATAACTTGGAACATACTAGCGCACAAAAAAACGATACGCTAGCTTTTGTTGGGAATAAACAAGTGCCGGCCTTCCGCTTTATAAATCAGGATGCCGATACTATTACAAATGCAGATTATATGAACAAGGTGTATGTTGTAGAATTTTTCTTCAGCACCTGTCAAGATATATGTCCTATCATGAACCAGAATATGAAAAAAGTAGCCAAAGCGTATCCAGATGGTGCTATGGTGGGGATTGCTTCTTTTAGTATAGATCCAACGTATGACACGCCCGAGATATTAAAAGCATATGCCGAATCTTATGAAATTGATCACCCTAGCTGGAATTTTTTAACTGGTGATAAAGAGGAAATCTTTAAACTTTCAAACGAAGGTTTTAACTTGTATGCAGCCGAAGGAATGGATGAAGAGGATGACTTTCAGCATTCTGGATTTTTTGCATTAATAGATCAAAATGGAAACATACGTTCAAGAATTGACGAACATGGCAATCCTATTGTGTATTACGATGGTTTAAAAGACGAAGGGGTGCAAATGCTGATTAAAGACATAAAAAAATTACTGTAATGAGCGAAACCACAAAAAAATATACAGTTTGGATTTGGGTTTTATCTATTGTGATTCCCGTTGCTGTAGCGGTATTATTTACGATACGTATTCCTGGTGTAGAACGTATGGGGTTTTTACCACCTATTTATGCAAGTATTAATGCATTAACCGCTTTTTTACTGGTTATTTCGGTGCTCATGATTAAACAGGGAAAACGAGACATTCACGAACGATTGATGAAAACGTGTATCGTGCTTTCCGTTTTGTTTTTGCTAATGTATGTTACCTATCATATGACGTCAGATTCGACTTCATACGGAGGCGAAGGTGCGATACGGTATGTATATTTCTTTATATTAATCAGTCATATCTTATTGTCAATTATTATTATTCCTTTTGTACTCATAACATATGTACGCGCTATTTCGGGTAATTTTCCACAGCATAAAAAAATAGCACGTATTACATTTCCGTTATGGTTGTATGTGGCAGTTACCGGAGTAATAGTATATATAATGATTTCTCCCTATTATTAAGTACATGAAAAAAACCTATAGCATAGCAATACTTCTTCTGCTCTTCACGGTTCTCCCGGCCGAGGCTCAATGCGCTATGTGTCGTGCTGTTCTGGAAAGTGAAGAAAGTGGTGCCGCGGCAAAAGGGATTAATAACGGTATTGTTTATTTAATGATTTTCCCGTATTTGCTTATAGGCGGGATTGGATTTGCCATCTATAAATTATTTCAAAAAGCTAAGTTGGAGGATAATTAACAAAATCTTCACAAAGTATATGTAACAATTTAATCTATGTTAAGTCTTATGTAAGCGAGACTTAACCACCAAACCCCCCAAAAGTCTTAACAAGAATTTCACAAAATACTACCCTAAAGGTGGTTATTTTGTTTTTATATTTTAAGAAAGATGATAACAATCAAAGATTTACATAAATCTTATAAAATGGGGAGTAATTCGCTTCACGTTTTAAAAGGGATTAATTTTGACGTTGCTGAAGGTGAGATGGTTTCTATTATGGGCTCTTCGGGTTCAGGTAAATCTACATTACTCAATATTCTAGGTATGTTGGATGAAGCAGATGAAGGTACCTATCATCTGGATGGAAAACCCATTAATAAACTGAACGAAAAAATTGCCGCCAAATACCGAAATCAATTTCTTGGTTTTATTTTTCAATCTTTCAACCTTATAAACTACAAAACAGCTTTAGACAATGTTGCCCTACCTTTATATTATCAAGGTATGAAGCGAAATGAACGTATCCAGCGTGCGCATCATTATTTAGAAAAGGTAGGTTTGGCAGATTGGGCTACACACCTTCCCAACGAACTTTCTGGAGGACAAAAACAACGTGTAGCTATTGCACGCGCCCTGGCCAGCGACCCAAAAGTGTTATTGGCAGATGAGCCAACGGGAGCACTAGACACCAAGACCTCTTATGAAGTAATGGAACTTATCCAAAACATCAATGACGAAGGAAAAACTATTTTGGTAGTTACCCACGAAGATGATATTGCGCATATGACCAAGCGTATTGTGAATCTAAAAGATGGTCTTATTATAGACGATAGTACAGTAACTCAGATACGCGCCACGGAAGCACGCCAAAAAGCCTACGAAAATGTTTGATTTAGAACGCTGGCAAGAAATATTCGAAACCATTGGGAAAAATAAACTCCGCACTTTTTTAACGGGGCTTTCTGTGGCATCGGGTATTTTTATATTGGTAATTTTATTGGGCTTTAGCAGCGGAATTCAAAAAGGGGTAAAAACGCAGTTCGAGCAGGATGCTACCAATCGTATTTCAGTATGGACCCGAATGACTACAAAAAGCTACAAAGGTTTAAATCCAGGACGATTCATCCAGATGCGTACTAGTGACTTTGAAGCCATTAACAACAAATACGAAGACAATTTAGAATACAAAACGGCCATCTTTAATATGTGGGGTAGCCAAGTAACTTACAAAGGCGAAACGGGTAACTATAGACTAGAAGGGGCCAACCCAGACCAGCAACTTATAGAAAATGCCAGTATGACCTCTGGCAGATTTATAAGCCAGGACGATATGGATGAGTCCAGAAAAATTGCTGTGATTGGGTATATTATTCAGAAAGACTTATTTAAAGGCAAAGACCCTATTGGAGAAATCATTTCAATTTTTGGAGTTAATTTTAAAGTAGTTGGAGTCTATACAGATCCAGGTGGCGAACGTGAAGAAGGTAGAGTGTTTGTTCCACTACCAGCGGCACAAATTGCTTTTGGTGCGGGTGATAGAGTTCGCTCGTTGGCGTATACCGTAAAAATGGCCGAAAATTTTGACGAAGCTGTTGCTCAATCTATCGCAATTTCAGAAAATATTGAACAAGATATTAAAGCGAGGCATACGGTGGCTCCGGATGACCGCAGTGCTGTAAACGTAAACAATACTTTAGAAGAAGCTAAGAAAATTTATAGCTTAATTGCTGTAATTAGAAATGTGTTTTGGTTTATCGGGATTTTTACCATTATAGCTGGAGTGGTTGGGGTGAGTAATATTATGCTCATTATTGTAAAAGAACGTACCAAAGAAATTGGAATCCGAAAAGCTATTGGGGCACTGCCAGGCTCCATCATTGCTCTTATTTTACAGGAAGCAATTTTTATTACGGCTGTGGCAGGTTTTATTGGTCTTTTTGCTGGAGTAGCATTATTGCAACTAGTAAGCCCCTTGGTAGATAATGATTTTATAAAATCGCCGCAAGTAGATTTTAATACCGCGTTAATTACGGTCATTATTTTAATTATAGCCGGTGCTGTCGCAGGGTATATTCCAGCCAGAAGAGCGGCTCACATTAAACCTATAGACGCTTTAAGAGACGAATAATATGTTAAACAAAGATCGTTGGAACGAAATTTTAGAAGCGCTAAGTGCCAATCCATTTAGAACGCTTTTGACGGCTTTTGGTGTTTTTTGGGGGATCTTTATCTTGGTGGTGCTACTGGCTTTGACCACGGGACTTAGAAATGGTGTAAGCAAGGATTTTGGTGATTTTGCAACCAACTCTATTTTTATGTGGGGGCAAGGTACTTCAAAACCTTACAAGGGATTACCCAAAGGAAGACGGGTACAATTCAAAATGCAAGATGTAGCAGTACTGAAGGAAAAATTGCCACAATTAAAATATGTCTCTCCTCGTGGCCAACTGGGAGGGTATAATGGTGCTAACAACGTTACTAGAAATGAAAAAACGGGCGCTTTTACTGTTAGTGGTGACTACCCAGAATTTATTAAACAGCAACCCATGGATATTACAAAGGGGCGTTTTATAAGTTATTCAGATATTAACGAGAAACGAAAAGGGGTCGTTATTGGTGATGGAGTTGTTACAAGTCTTTTTAATATTGGAGAGAACCCAATTGGAGAGTACATTAAAATTAACGGTGTTAATTTTATGATTATTGGGACTTTTAATGCCCCTAGCAATAATGGAGATAGCGAAGAGCTAGCCAATACTATTTATGTGCCTTTTACAACTTTTAATCAGGTGTTTAATCGTGGAGATGAAGTAGGTTGGATGGCTATTACAGCGTTTGATGAATACAGTATCACTTCCTTAAAACCAAGAATTCTTGAGATTATGCGGGAACAACGTACTATTCATCCAGAAGATGATCGTGCTATTGGTAATTTTGATCGCGCGGAAGCCTTCGGAAGAATTACAGGATTGTTCGACATTTTGAAATTCGTAGGCTTTTTTGTGGGCGGACTCATCCTGGCTTCCGGAATGATTGGCGTTATAAATATTCTTCTTATTTCAGTAAAAGAAAGAACGAACGAAATTGGAGTGAGAAGAGCCCTTGGGGCAACACCCTGGCAAGTGCGTTGGCAGATTATTCAAGAGTCACTTATTATAACGCTTATGAGTGGTATGGCTGGCGTAGCAGGAGGAGCAGGATTAATTTGGATTATGAACTATGCTTTAGAGCAAAGCGGTCCGGTAGATAATTTTGCGAACCCTTCCGTAAATATTGCGGTTATCATAACGGCATTAATTATTTTGATTATTTCAGGAATTTTAGCAGGACTCTTTCCAGCCGTTAGAGCCACAAAAATAAAACCAGTAGACGCATTGCGTACAGATTAACTAACAGAAATAGTAGATACAACTAATTATTATGAAAAAAGGATTTATCATCACCGTACTTGTTTTAGTTTTCCTAGGCTTTATTTTAGGCTTATGGTATGTGTTCAGCTTAGACAGTAAAGATCCTGTTGTGTATGAAACAGAGCAGGCCTCTATACAAACCATTGTAAAGAAAACGGTAGCTACGGGAAGTATTGTGCCAAAGGAAGAAGTGCTCATTAAACCGAACATTTCAGGAATTATTGACGAAATCTTTGTGGAAGCAGGGGACGTGATCGAAAGAGGAGCTCTTATTGCCAAGGTAAAAGTAGTGCCTAATGTATCCTCATTAACCAGCGCAAAAAACAATATTAATAGTGCCAATACTCAAGTTGAAACAGCACGTTTGGCATTAGAAAGTCAGAAAAATATTTACCAGCGGCAAAAAGAGTTGTTTGAAAAAGGTGTGATTTCTGCCAATGAGTTTGATAATGCAGAATTAGCCTACAATCAATCGCAACAACGTTACAACCAGGAAAAAGTTACCTTAACAGGTGCAAGACAAAACTTCGATATTGTAAAAACAGGAACTACAAGCGGTTTGGGAGCTTCGGCAAATACCGAAATTAGAGCAACTGTTTCCGGAATGGTACTAGATGTGCCTGTAAAAACCGGAAATCAGGTAATTGAATCTAATAACTTTAACGATGGTACTACTATAGCAACACTCGCAGATGTAGATAAAATGATTTTTGAAGGAAAAGTAGACGAGAGTGAAGTAGGAAAAATTACCGAGAATCTTCCACTGGAGATTACGGTAGGAGCTATAGAGAATAAAAAGTTTGATGCTATTCTGGATTATATTGCTCCAAAGGGAGTGAGTGAAAATGGTGCCATCCAGTTTTCTATCAAGGGAACTTTAAAGAAGCAAGATACTACTACGTTTATACGTGCTGGATTAAGCGCTAATGCATCAATTATTCTGGCAAAAGCCGAAAATGTACTGGGTATTAAAGAAGCTTTAGTACAATACGACCCCGAAACTCAAAAACCTTTTGTAGAAGTTGCCGTTGGTGATCAGGAATTTATAAGAAAAGATGTGGAACTAGGCGTAAGCGACGGGTTAAATGTAGAGGTTAAAAGCGGCATTACTAAAGAGGATAAGATCAAGGTTTGGAACCAATTAAAAGCACCTCCAGCATTCGATGGCAGATAATTTCTGCTCATTCCTGTAACACTTTTAAAAATCAAAAGACATATACTTCAACTACAATCAATCATGAAAAAATTTCTTTTTTTAATAACACTACTGCTTTTGGGAATTACAATCCAAGCGCAGGATAAAAAATGGACTCTTAAGGAATGTGTGCAGTACGCGCTGGAAAATAATATTTCCATTAAGCAAAGTGAGTTGGACTTAAAAATAACCGAAGCCGATAAACTTTCAGCTATAGGTAACTTCCTGCCAAGTTTAAATGCTGGTGCTAGTGTTTCGGAAAATACCGGATTGAGTTTTAACCCTGTAACAAACAACGCACAAACCACCACCTTTTTATCTGCTACTGGTAATATAAATGTAGGATACACCTTGTTTGATGGGTTGCGAAATGTAAGGCAAATACAACGAGCAAAACTTTCGAAGCTTTCAGCAGAGTACCGTCTGGATAAAATGAAGGACGATATTGCACTGTTTGTAGCCAATGCGTATTTAACCATTTTAAATAATAAAGCCAACCTAGCCTCTGCGAACTCACAAAACTTAGTGACTCTAGAACAGATTGAAAGAACCAATGCATTGGTAGATGCTGGTACCTTGCCTCGTGGCGATTTATTGGAAATTGAAGCTACGAATGCTAGTGAGCTTCAGAATATTGCTACGTTGGAAAATGCAGTAACTATTTCCCGTATTAGTCTTGCGCAGTTATTATTGGTAGAAGATTATCAAACCTTCGACATTGTAGATGAAGGATATGATATTGTGTTGAATGAAATTTCAGAAAAACCAGTTTCAGAAATTATCTCATCTGCTGAGGAAAATAGAAGCGAAGTGAAAATTGCCGAGCAAAGTGTAGCACTGGCAGAAAAAGACCTTCAAATTGCAAAAGCAGATTATATGCCAACGCTTTCAGCATTTTTTGGCTATAATACCAGATATACAGATGCCACTTCTTTTGACCAATTTGTAGATCCAGACAATCCTGTGTCCACGCAGCCTATAGGAGTAGTGCAGGAGACAGGACAAGTGGTTGTTGGCGAATTTCCTAATACAACTACACGCATAGTGGGGGCAGCTCCATTTTCTGAACAGATTTACCTTAACGATGGTGTTTCGTATGGATTACAACTTAACATTCCAATCTTTAATGGATTTTCGGTTAAAAGTAATGTGATGCGGAACAAAGTAAATGTAGAGCGAACCAAATATCAGTTAGAGCAAGCAAAACTAGATTTAGAAAGTAATGTTTATCAGGCGTATGTAGATGCAAAAGGCTCATTAAAAGCCTATGAAGCTGCCGAAAAAGCATTAGAAAGTCAAGAACTGGCCTATCAATATGCAAAGGATAGATATGACGTTGGACTAACCAATGCCTTCGATTTTAGCCAAAGCAAAGTGCGTTTCGATAATACTACGATTGCACTAAACCAAGCCAAGTACGACTATATTTTCAAACTGAAAGTATTAGAATTATACTTTGGTATAGAGCCTACCGAACTTAAGTTTTAAACAATGAAATGCCCATTACGTACTATTAACCAAATGAAGATGCATAGTTTAGGCATTCCATCTTCTTATGTATCAAATATTTTATAAGGATGAAAAAAACAATCATTTGGATTACTGTTATTGCCGTTGTGCTAGTTATAACACTAGTTGCAGGTAAAAAAATGGGGCTTTTTGGTAAAGGTGGCAATATGACGGAAGTAGAGATTTCCAAAATTGAACCCATAGATATTACCGAAACCGTTGCAGCAACAGGGAAAATACAGCCAGAAATAGAGGTTAAAATTTCGTCTGAAGTTTCAGGAGAAATTATTGAACTTCCTATTAAAGAAGGCCAGCAGGTAGAAAAAGGAGATTTACTGGTACGCGTAAATCCAGATTTAATTCAAGCTGCCGTGAGCCAGTCTCAAGCTGGATTACAAAATGTGCGTGCACAATTAAATCAAGCTGAAGCTTCTCTAAAAAATAGTAAAGCAAATTACGAAAGAAACAAAGCGCTTTTTGATAAAGGAGTGATTTCAAAATCGCAGTGGGATCAGTCTATTGCAGAGTACGAAGGTGCTCAGGCAAACGTACAATCTGTTTACTACAGCGTACAGAGTGCTGCGGCAAACGTAAAGCAGTCTCGCGATAATTTATCCAGAACAAGTATTTATGCACCTATGAGCGGAACAATTTCGCTTTTAGCCGCAGAATTGGGAGAACGTGTGGTAGGAACTGCACAAATGGCGGGTACCGAAATATTGAGAGTAGCCAACCTAAGCAATATGGAGGTTGAGGTAGATGTAAATGAAAATGATATTGTAAAAGTAGCCGTTGGCGATAGTACTATTGTTGAAGTAGATGCCTACTTAAAAAGAGAGTTTAAAGGGATTGTGACCGAAATTGCTAATTCGGCACAAAGTACCTTGACGGCAGACCAGGTTACCAACTTTAAGGTAAAGGTGCGAATCTTACCAGAGTCTTATAAAGATTTAACAAATGGAAAGCCAGAAAGTTATTCGCCATTCCGTCCGGGTATGACAGCAACGGTGGATATTATTACAAACAAGCGTAAAAATATAGTAGGAGTTCCCATTAGTGCTATTGTTATAAAAACCGACACTACTGGAAAGAAAAAAGCAAATAGAAAAGCTCCAACTACAGGATTAGACGAAAAATTTGAGTGTGTCTTTGTAAAAGTTGGTGATGAGGCCAAATTGCGAGTCGTGACAACAGGAATTCAAAACGATACCAATATCGAAATTTTAAGCGGTCTTGAGGAAGGTGACGAAGTAATTACAGGACCTTATAACACGGTGACTAAAACGTTGGATCCAGGTGATAAAATTACTTTGATGCAAGAGAAAAAGGACGCCAAAAAAGAAGAGAAAGAATAATGGCAGTAGTGCTTTGTATAGAAACAGCCACAACAAATTGTTCAGTAGCGCTTTCGGTAAATGGAAGCGTTATTGCTTTTAGGGAAGATTCCGATAAAAATTATAGCCATGCAGAACAATTGCATGTATTTATAGAAGAAATTTTGGCAGAAGTAAAGCTGGACAAAGCTAATCTGGATGCGATTGCTGTGAGTAAAGGGCCTGGAAGTTATACAGGGCTCCGTATAGGGGTTTCAGCAGTAAAAGGTCTCTGTTATGCGCTAGAGATTCCATTAATTTCTATTCCTACCTTAGCAGTGCTTGCTTCCCAAGTTAACAGTGCAGCAACAGTAGTACCTATGTTGGATGCTAGACGGATGGAAGTGTATGCTGCGGTGTATGCAGAAGAAAAAGAAATTCGTAAGACCCGTGCTGAAATTTTAAATGAAACTTCTTTTGCTGAATATCTTCAAGCAGGAAAAGTTGTTTTTATAGGAAATGGTGTTGAAAAATTTAAAACTTTATGCCAACATCCCAATGCCGAATTTATAACAGATGCACTTCCTTCAGCAAAGCA
The DNA here is from genome assembly GCF_050859505.1 of Rasiella sp. SM2506. Classification (GTDB taxonomy): domain Bacteria; phylum Bacteroidota; class Bacteroidia; order Flavobacteriales; family Flavobacteriaceae; genus Marinirhabdus. The sequence continues at coordinate 1,371,296 of NZ_CP193934.1, forward strand.
AATGGCGGTTTTGGCAGAGAAAAAATATACGGATAAACTTTTTGAAGATGTAGCTTATTTTGAACCCTATTATTTAAAAGATTTTAAAATGGGATAGGGTATTACAACTCTATGTTTTCTAAAGAATTGAAATAAATAATAGTATCTATAAGATCCTCTTCATTGTTGAGGTTAAGTTTGTTTTTTGCTACAAACTTTTTAATTACTTCCTGATATTTCCCAAATACTTTTAATTTTTTACTCCTAGCGCTGGGTAATTCATAAAACTTACCATTTTTGGCAACTAAATAATATACCGGTCTATCTTCAAATTTTGCCAGAATATTTCTTGTAATGGACGTTTTTGCAGGTTTTGCAGGGTAAAATTTCTTATTCAGTTTTTTAAAGATATCAATTTTATCACCTTCGTACAAAACCTGAAAATACCCACCATCTTCTATACGCCCGAGATAGGGGACAAAAACAAAGATAGCATCCACGATTTTTACAAAAATATCAGGAGATTTTGGAAGTGGTTTTGCTTTGCTAATTGGAGTTTCTAAATATTCCTTTATTTCTATTTCATCTGCAACTGCATTGTAACGTAATGCAACATTACTGGCCATTAGCTTTTTATTTTGGTATACATTTCCCGGTAAGAAAGAAGGATTGTTGTAAGGCGTTCCGTTATAGCTTGCGGTGTCTTTATAGTCTACAAATTTATCTTGTCTTTTAATAAACTCGTCTAATTGGTAAATACCATTTATAAACCTACGGGTTTGGGTTTCCTGCGCCTCTAAACCGCTACTTCCTATAGAAAATAGAATAAATATAATAATGCATTTTTTCATAACTGAAATTCAGATTA